>NZ_JAXCIL010000002.1:1237866-1547332 GCF_034387475.1 Pseudomonas sp. Teo4 | reverse complement strand
ACCGGTGGTACCTTCGTACAGCATCGAGATACGGCTGTCGCGAACGTTCTGCTCCATGCCCCACTCGGCGATGAAGCCGTGGCCACCGTAGATCTGCACACCGTGGTTGGCGGCTTCGAAGCCGACTTCGGTCATGAAGGCCTTGGCGATTGGGGTCAGGAAGGCCAGCAGGGCGTCGGCTTTCTTGCGCTCTTCCTCATCCTGGCTGTACTTGACGATGTCGACCTGCTTGGCGGTGAAGTACACCATCGCACGGTTGCCTTCGGCGAAGGCTTTCATGGTCAGCAGCATGCGACGCACGTCCGGGTGGACGATGATCGGGTCGGCCGCCTTGTCCGGCGCTTTCGGGCCAGTCAGCGAGCGCATCTGCAGACGGTCACGGGCGTACTTCAGGCCACCCTGGAAGGCCACCTCGGCGTGGGCCAGGCCTTGCAGCGCGGTGCCCAGGCGGGCGGTATTCATGAAGGTGAACATGCAGTTCAGGCCCTTGTTGGCTGGGCCAATCAGGTAGCCAGTGGCGCTGTCGAAGTTCATCACGCAGGTGGCGTTGCCGTGGATGCCCATCTTGTGCTCGATGGAGCCGCAGCTCACGCCGTTGCGCTCACCGACGCCACCTTCGGCGTTGGGCAGGAACTTCGGCACGATGAACAGCGAGATGCCTTTGGTGCCAGCCGGTGCGTCGGGCAGGCGGGCAAGAACGATATGGACGATGTTGTCGGCCATGTCGTGCTCACCGGCCGAGATGAAGATCTTGGTGCCGCTGACTTTGTAGCTGCCATCGGCCTGTGGTTCGGCCTTGGTGCGCAGCATGCCCAGGTCGGTGCCGCAGTGCGGCTCGGTCAGGCACATGGTGCCGGTCCACTCGCCGGACACCAGCTTGGTCAGGTAGGTGTGCTGCTGCTCGTCAGTGCCGTGCGCAGAGATGGTGTTCATCGCGCCGTGGGACAGGCCTGGGTACATACCCCACGACCAGTTCGACTCGCCGACCATTTCGCTCAGGGCCAGACCCAGCGACTCAGGCAGGCCTTGGCCGCCATGGGCGACGTCATGGGCCAGGCTCGGCCAGCCACCTTCGACGAATTGCTCGTAGGCCGCTTTGAAGCCGGTCGGGGTCTTCACGCCGGACTCGCTCCAGGTGCAGCCTTCCAGGTCGCCGACACGGTTCAGCGGGGCCAGCACCTGCTCACAGAACTTCGCACCTTCTTCGAGGATCGCATCGACCATGTCGGGCGTGGCGTCCTGGCAACCCGGCAGGCTCTGATAGTGCGCCGCATAGCCGAGCAGCTCGTCGCGAACGAAGCGAATATCACGCAAGGGGGCTTTGTAATCAGGCATTGCGATGAACCTCTGTGATGAGTTCTGTGGGAAGACCGCTGATACCGACCAGCTCTTGGCGGCTTTCGATCAAACAGTTGTTTGAAACTTACGTTTAGCTCTGCCCATTGTCAAGACGGGACCATGGTGCCATTTGCGCCGCGAAAAATGGCATTTACGCCACGCCACACATCAGGAACATCATGCATACCTTTGTGGGAGCGGGTTTACCCGCGAATACGTCGATGAATTCATCGTCGCATTCGCGGGTAAACCCGCCCCCACAGGGATCGCGCAAGCGTTCGGATTTTGAGCACGGCAACAGCTCCCACCAGGGATGTGCCAAATATTGGAAAAGGCCTGGATCAGGCGTAGGTGTCGATGAACCGACCGAGCATTTCGTCGGAAGCCTTGGCGACCTTTGCGCCCAGTTCGACTTCCTGTTTGCCCAGGGCCAACTGCACCGTGCTGGTTGCCAGGTCCATCTGCTGACTGCGATCGACCGCTCGCAAGCGCTCGGCCTGATAGTCGCTGGACTGGCTGGTGGCAGCACGCTCGACAGTGCTGTTGGCAATCTGGCTGGCAGCCTGATCGACGCGATTCTGCCCGGTCTGGATGGCGCCAAGGCCCGCGTAAAAGGCGGAGCTACCGGTGATTTCCATGTCAGGACTCCATTGACGCTGGATATGAACACGGCCAATTAAAGCAGGCCAGCGGCGAAAAGGCTCGTTTAAATCCCTAATGGCTCAGTGCCATTTGATAGGCCATGGGCATCCTAGTCCAGCAAATCCAGCTGCAGATGCTCCGCCACCGCATCGGCAGTCGCCTGCTTAAGTTTCGGTACCCGCCCCAGGCACGGCGCTGGCAAGCGCTCGGCCAGGCTGGCAAGGTTCTCTTCCAGACGCGAGGTGCGCGGCTCGATGATGTTGGCCACCCAACCCGCCAACTGCAGCCCGTCCCGGGCGATTGCCTCGGCGCTAAGCAGCGCATGGTTGATGCATCCAAGACGCACACCCACCACCAGAATCACCGGCAGTTTCAAGGCAATTGCCAAGTCTGACAGATTGGCCTGGTTGGAAAGCGGCACCCGCCATCCACCCGCGCCCTCGACCAGGGTGAAGTCCGCCCCCTGATCCAGCACATGGCGCATGGCTTTGAACAGCACCGGCACCTCCAGCGCGACACCTGCCTCACGCGCCGCCACATGCGGTGCAATGGCAGGTTCAAAGGCGAACGGGTTGACCTCTTCGTACGCCAGCTTCACCGAACTCTCGTCGATCAACGCCTGGGCATCGGCATTTCGTAGCCCCTTTGCAGTGACCGTACAACCCGAAGCGACCGGCTTGGCACCCAGCGTGCTCAGGCCCTGTAGCCGCGCAGCATGCAACAACCCGGCGGCAATGGTGGTCTTGCCAACATCGGTATCGGTCCCGGCAATGAAATAGGCCTGGCTCATCTATCTCCCCTTACACCTCTGGCTTGCGCAACACACCATAGACCACCTCGTAGGTGGCTGGCAGCCCCTGAGGCTGACGGAACGCCTCATACGCCTGCAGCAGGCCCTGCATGCGGGCGCGACCGGTCAGGCCCGAAGGCCGGCCAGGGTTGAGGTTGTGGGCGCCCAGGGCCTTGAGTTCGTGGGTCAGGCTGCGCACATCGGGGTAGTGCAGCACATGCGCCCGCTGCTGCAAGCTGAGCTGTTCCAGCCCGCTGTCGGCGCACAGCCGTTGATAGTCTGCAAAGCGGCGGAAGCGGTTGACATGCACCAGGCCATCCACCGCCTGCCAGCTGGCGCGCAACTCGTCGAGGGTACCCACACAGAGGCTGCTGAAGGCCATTACCCCACCCGGGCGCAATACCCGGTGAACTTCATCCAACACGCAAGCGAACTGGTCGCACCACTGCACCGCCAGGCTCGAGAACACCAGATCGACACTGGCATCGCGCAGCGGCAGCCGTTCGGCATCGCCGGCCACGTGGTAACTCGCCCCGCCTTCTTCGCCCCGAGCATGGCGCAACATGCCTTCGGCGATATCCACAGCCACCCCGGTCGCCGTCGAAAAACGCTCGGCCAGCACACGGCTGAAATAGCCGGTGCCACTGCCCAGGTCGAGCCAGCGCGAAGGCTTCAATGCGTCGGGCATCTGGTCCAGCAGACTTACGCCCACCGCACGCTGCAGGGCGGCCACGCTGTCGTAGCTGGCCGCAGCGCGGGAGAAGGAAGCCGCCACCTGACGCTTGTCCGGCAGGGCGCCTGGCAGGCTTGGATGGGAAAGGTCAGTCATCGCCACTCTCGTGCAGGAAAATCTTGATACCCGCCGCCAATTCCTGCGGGTACTCCAGCAGGAATGCGTGGGAACTGTCTTCGACCAGGCCGACTTCCACGTCCGGCAGCAGTTCGCTCAAAGCCTTGGCGGCCTCTGCCGGCACAAGCGCGTCACTGCCGGCGTACAGATGCAGCTGCGGCCCGCCATAGGCTTGCAGTGCCTCGCGGGTATCGAGCTTGGCCAGTACTTCCAGGCCACTGGCCAGGTACAACGGATCGGTGTCCGGTACACCCACGCCCAATTGGCGCAACAAGGTGCGAGGCTGCTGCGCGCCCTCGCTGCACAAACTGCGGAAGCGTTTCAGGGTCACCTGGGTGTGGCTGCGGCAGCCATCCAGAAAGGTGCCGAAGGTGTCCTCCGGCATACCGTGTGGCCAATCCGGCCGCACCACGAAACTCGGGTTGCTGGCCAGGGTCAGCAAGCCGCAGCAATGATCGCCGCGCTTACGCGCCAGTTCGCTGGCCAACATGCCACCCAGTGACCAGCCGCCCAACCAGGTATCGGTGGGAAGCTTGCGGTCGAGGTGATCGACCCACGCCTCGACGTCGGTGTCGGCCAGTTCCGGCAAGGGCATCAGTTCGACATGCAGACGCTGGTCCTGAGCGCGCAAGCTGGCGGCCAGCGGCTCCAGAGCAGCGGTGCCCAGCCCCCAGCCGGGCAGAAGAATCAGTCGGTTACGCATCGGCGGCCTCCAGCTGTGGATAACACTCGGCCAATGCATTCAACAATAGCTGTACCTGCGCCTCACTGTGCGCGGCGCTCAGGGTGACGCGCAGTCGTGCGCTGCCTGCAGGCACGGTGGGTGGGCGAATCGCCGTCACCAGCAGGCCACGCTCACGCAGCATCTGCGACAGGCGCAGCGCCTGGGCGCTTTCACCGATCAGAATCGGTTGAATGGCCGTCGGGCTGCCCATCAGCGTCAGGCCAATCTGTTCGGCGCCCTGCCGGAACTGGCGAATCAATGCTGTCAGGTGCTCGCGGCGCCAGGTTTCGCGGCGCAGCAGCTCCAGGCTCTTGAGGGTGGCGCAGGCCAACGCAGGAGGCTGGCTGGTGGTGTAGATGTAGGGGCGGGCGAACTGCACCAAGGCTTCGATCAGTTCTTCACTGCCCGCGACAAAGGCGCCAGCTGTACCACAGGCCTTGCCCAGGGTTCCGATCAACACCGGCACGTCTTCGACACCCAGCCCGAAATGCTCGACGATACCGCCACCTTGGTTGCCCAGCGTACCCAGGCCGTGGGCATCGTCAACCATCAGCCAGGCACCACGGGCACGAGCGACGTCGGCCAGTGCAGGCAAGTCGGCGAGGTCGCCGTCCATGCTGAACACCCCATCAGTCACCACCAAGGTATTGCCAACGGCCTTGTCCAGGCGGCTCGCCAGGCTGACAGGGTCATTGTGCAGGTAGCGATTGAAACGCGCCCCGCTAAGCAGTCCGCCATCGAGCAGCGAAGCGTGGTTCAAGCGGTCTTGCAACACCGTGTCACCCTGCCCCACCAGCGCGGTGATGGTGCCGAGGTTGGCCATGTAGCCGGTGGAGAACAACAGTGCGCGTGGACGGCCGGTCAGCTCAGCCAGCGCTTCTTCAACCTGGTGGTGCGGCGTGCTGTGTCCAACTACCAGGTGCGACGCTCCGCCACCGACGCCCCACTGCTCAGCGCCCGCCTGCCAGGCGGCGATCACCTCAGGGTGGTTGGCAAGGCCCAAGTAGTCGTTGCTGCAGAAGGCCAGCAAACGCTGGCCATCGACCACAACCTCCGGCCCTTGCGGGCTTTCCAGCAGTGGCCGCTGCCGATACAGGTCTGCGGCGCGCCGTTCGGCAAGGCGCGCCGCCAGGTCGAAGGCCATACTCAGGCCGACGCGGCGTTGTAGAACAGCTCGCTGCTGCGTTGTTCGACCAGCGCCTGCTCGATGGCCGCCTGGTGCACTTCGTCGGCATGCTCTTCGCGCGCTTCGGGCTTGATGCCCAGACGGGCGAACAGCTGCATGTCCTTGTCAGCCTGCGGGTTGGCGGTGGTCAGCAACTTCTCGCCGTAGAAGATCGAGTTGGCGCCTGCCATGAATGCCAGCGCCTGCATCTGTTCGTTCATCTGCTCGCGGCCGGCGGACAGGCGCACGTGGGATTTCGGCATCAGGATGCGCGCCACAGCCAGCATGCGGATGAAGTCGAACGGGTCGACGTCTTCTTCCTCGGCCAGCGGGGTGCCGGCGACTTTCACCAGCATGTTGATTGGCACCGACTCTGGATGCTCCGGCAGGTTGGCCAGCTGAATCAGCAGGCCGGCGCGGTCGTCCAGCGACTCCCCCATGCCGAGGATGCCGCCCGAGCAGATCTTCATCCCGGCATCGCGCACGTAGGCCAGGGTCTGCAGGCGCTCGCTGTAGGTGCGGGTGGTGATAATGCTGCCGTAGAACTCTGGCGAGGTGTCGAGGTTGTGGTTGTAGTAGTCCAGGCCGGCCTGGGCCAGGGCCTTGGTCTGCTCCTGGTCGAGCTTGCCGAGGGTCATGCAGGTTTCCAGGCCCATGGCCTTGACCCCTTTGACCATCTCGAGCACGTAAGGCATGTCTTTGGCCGACGGATGCTTCCAGGCCGCACCCATGCAGAAGCGCGTCGAGCCGATGGCTTTGGCGCGGGCAGCTTCTTCCAGGACTTTCTGCACTTCCATCAGCTTCTGTTTTTCCAGCCCGGTGTTGTAGTGACCGGACTGCGGACAATATTTGCAATCTTCCGGGCAGGCGCCGGTCTTGATCGACAACAGCGTCGATACCTGCACGCGGTTAGGGTCGAAATGCGCGCGATGCACGGTCTGCGCCTGGAACAACAGGTCATTGAACGGTTGCTGGAACAGCGCCTTGACCTCGGCCAGGGACCAGTCGTGACGTGTTGTTGCAGTTGTGCTGGCGCTCATCGGCGTTTCCTTGTTTAGGCTGTTTCTAGCGCCGGGACAGGAACGGCCCGCCAGCGCATCACGGATAGCTCGCATACTCACGGAAGGCTCATGGACTGTCAACCACTCATAAAACAACTGGTTTACAAGTGTCTAAATATTGATCACGCCTGTTTGCTGTGCGACGAACCCAGCGAACAACACCATCCCCTGTGCCTTGCTTGCGAACATGAACTGCCTTGGCTGGATGAGCATTGCTCCCGCTGCGCCCTGCCTTTACCCATGGCGGGACTGACCTGTGTCCAATGCTGCCAGCGGGCTCCAGCATTCGAGCAAGTGGTTGCCTTGTGGCATTACGGCTTCCCGGTGGATTCGTTGATCAGCCGCTTCAAGCACAATCGCCAGTGGCCGCTGGGTAGGCTGATGGCCGAACTGCTCGGCCATGGCCTGCAGCACCGCTACGACGAAGGGCTGGAAAAGCCCGACCTCCTGTTGCCCATACCTCTGGCCAAGCGTCGACAGCGTGAACGTGGTTTCAACCAGGCGGGCATGCTGGCGCGCTGGTTGTCGGTGCCGCTGGCGATACCCTGCGACGAACGGCTGCTCGTACGAATACGCGAAACGACCGCACAGCAGGACCTGCACGCCAAGGCACGTCGGAGAAATCTGCGGGCAGCGTTCAGCGTCATGCATGGCCGCATGATCGAAAACCGGCATATCGCGGTAGTCGACGACGTGCTGACCACCGGCGCCACTGCTCAGGCAATCGCACAGTTGTTACGCAAGTCCGGGGCGCGACGGGTGGATGTCTATTGCCTGGCTCGCACGCCTAAGCCTGGCCAAGCCTGACGGCCTTGCAAACTTGACTGCCCCGGATCAGACAGGCAACGTCCCTTCATCAACATCAAGCACGCTACGCCCATGTCCCTACCTGCCCTGCTTACCCAACACATCGCCCGGCGCCCCCAGCGTATCGCCCTGCTGCAACACATTGCCGAACAAGGCTCGATAACCCGCGCCGCCAAGGCCGCCGGCATCAGCTACAAGGCCGCCTGGGACGCTATCGATGAACTCAACAACCTGGCCAGCCGACCACTGGTCGAGCGCAGTACGGGTGGACGCGGTGGTGGCGGCGCCAGGCTGTCGGCAGAGGGTGAGCGCGTATTGCGCCTCTACCAACGCCTGCAGGCGCTGCAGGCGCAAGTCCTGGAGACGGCCGAGGAGTCCAGCGACCTTGACCTGCTGGGGCGCCTGATGCTGCGCACCAGTGCGCGTAACCAACTGCAAGGCCAGGTCAGCGGCTTACGCCGTGAAGGCCGGCATGACCGCGTAAGCCTGGCTCTGGGCGGCGGGCTGGAGATTGAGGCACTGATTACCCACGACAGCACCGCCCGCCTGGAGTTGACGCTGGGAACCATGGTGGTGGCGCTGCTCAAGGCCGGCTGGGTGCAGTTGCTGGGTAAGGGCGATGAGGCTGAAGCTGGCAGCAATTGCCTGACCGCAGTGGTCGAGGACGTGCTGGCGGATGAACAAGGCCCTTGTGAAGTGCGGCTGGCATTGGGCAATGGGCAAACCTTGTGTGCGTTCGCCGAAGCGCACTGGCTGGCGCGCCAAGGGGTGAGCACGGGCAATCAGGTACGTGTGCAGTTTCACCCGTCCTATGTATTGCTGGGAGTGCCGGTGTAGTCTGCCCGCGCTTTGCGCGGATCGCCGGCAAGCCGGCTCCTACAAGGCCCGCACCAACCTCGGGTTCACTGCATTACCTGTGGGAGCCGAATTGCCGGCGATGGGGCCGGCACTGCTACCATGGCCTTACGCCGCACACCTCCCGGAGTCTCCATGTCCCACCCCTTCGACACCCTCACCCCCGACCTGGTCCTGGACGCTGTGGAAAGCCTCGGCTTTCTCAGCGATGCCCGGGTCTTGGCGCTGAACAGCTACGAAAACCGCGTCTACCAGGTGGGCATCGAAGGGGCGCAACCGCTGATCGCCAAGTTCTACCGCCCTGGTCGCTGGAGCGACGAAGCGATCCTCGAAGAACACTGCTTCACCGCCGAACTTGCCGAGTGCGAAGTGCCCGTTGTCGCCCCCCTGCAACACGACGGCAGAACGTTGTTCGAACACCAGGGCTTTCGCTTCACCTTGTTCCCCCGACGCGGCGGACATGCCCCGGAACCCGGCAACCTCGACCAGCTCTACCGCCTTGGCCAGCTACTCGGCCGCCTGCACGCCGTCGGCGCGGCGCGCCCATTCGAGCACCGTGAAGCACTGGCTGTGGACAACTTTGGGCATGCCTCGCTGAAAACACTGCTGGACGGCGACTTCGTACCCCGCGAGCTGCTACCTGCATTCGAATCCGTGGCCCGTGACCTGCTCAAGCGGGTCGAGGACATCTACGCTCGCACGCCGCATCAGGTCATTCGCCTGCACGGCGACCTGCACCCCGGCAACCTGATGCACCGCGACGAGGTTTATCACGTGGTCGACCTCGATGACTGCCGTATGGGTCCGGCGGTTCAGGACCTGTGGATGATGCTCGCCGGTAGCCGCGAAGAACGCCTCGGGCAACTGGCCGAGCTGATCGACGGCTACAACGAATTCCATGACTTCGACCCCCGCGAACTGGCCCTGATCGAACCCCTGCGCGCCCTGCGCCAGCTGCACTACAGCGCCTGGCTGGCACGGCGCTGGGACGACCCGGCGTTCCCGCCGAGTTTCCCGTGGTTCGGCCAGCCACGCTACTGGGGCGATCAGATTCTCGCACTGCGCGAACAAATGGCGGCGCTGGAAGAGCCTGCGCTGAAATTGTTCTAGAAGCGCGTCGGCGTCTGTCTACAATAGCCGCTGCGCTATTTAGCTACCTAAGCAAGGATTCTGCATGCACGCCGCAAACCCGCGTCGCGGGTACTTATTGGGCCTAGGTGCCTACATCATCTGGGGCCTGTTCCCACTCTACTTCAAGGCAATCCAGAGCATTCCCGCCGTGGAGATCATCGTCCACCGGGTGCTCTGGTCTGCGCTATTCGGCTCACTGTTGCTGCTGGTCTGGAAACACCCGGGCTGGTGGCGCGAACTGCGCGACAACCCGCAACGCCTGGGCATTCTCGCCCTCAGCGGGGCATTGATTGCCGCCAACTGGCTGACTTACGTGTGGTCGGTGAACAACGGGCGCATGCTCGAGGCCAGCCTGGGTTACTACATCAACCCGCTGATCAACGTACTTTTGGGCATGATGCTGCTTGGCGAACGCCTGCGCCGCCTGCAATGGCTGGCGGTGGGCATGGCGGCACTGGGGGTAGCGCAGCAGGTATGGCAGGTCGGCAGCCTGCCGTGGGTATCGCTGGCATTGGCCCTGAGCTTCGGTTTCTACGGGTTGATCCGCAAGAAAGCCCCCGTGGCGGCGTTACCGGGCCTGGTGGTGGAAACCTGGATGCTGGTGCCGTTGGCGCTGGGCTGGTTGCTGTTGAACCCCACGGCGATGAGCGCCCAAGGGTCGTTCTATTCCAGTAGCGAGGCCTTGTGGCTGATGGCGGCGGGCCCGGTCACTCTGGTGCCGCTGGTGTGCTTCAACGCCGCCGCGCGCCACCTGCCCTACACCACGCTGGGCTTCCTGCAGTACCTTGCGCCGACGCTGGTGTTGTTGCAGGCCGTGCTGCTGTTCGGTGAACACCTGTCACCTAGCAACCTGATGGCGTTCGTCTGCATCTGGGCCGGATTGGCCATCTACAGCGTCGATGCCTGGCTCAGCCTGCGCAAACGAAGCTGATCAAAAAACGATCAAAACTCTGCAGGCCACGCGATCCGTGGCCTACAGAAACATCTCCAAAGGTTATCCACACCCTCGTCCCCGTGCTTTGTGCACAAGCTACTGATTTTTGGGTGTTTTTTGATCAAAGCGGTGCAAGCCTTGGCCCGTCTGGGCTAGAGCACAAGGCCCCCAGGTTATCCACAGGGCCGTCCCCGTGAAAACGGGATAACCCATACAAAGCTGCTACACGCCTTGGGAAATCCAGATCACTCCTCCGGCCGCAGCTTCAACTCCACCATCAGGTCATCCGCCAGGCTCTCCAGGCGCCGCTGCAGCTCCTCCAGCGACAGCGTCAGTGGCAATGCCAACAAGGCATCGGCAACGAACAACGGCTCGCTGCTCATCGGCGCCGGACGCACCTCAGTCGTGAAACGCTCAAGATTCACGCCCAGTTCGGCCAACAGTTTGGTGATATCACGCACGATCCCCGGCCGGTCATTTCCCACCAGCTCCATGGCGATCGGCTTCCAGGTACAAGACGGCTCGATCCCGCTTTCGGCAATCAGCACGCGAATATCGTACTTGGCCAGCTTTTGCAGCGACTCGACCAGCTCATCGTAATTTTCTGCAGGTACGGCAACCCGCAAGATCCCGGCAAACTGCCCAGCCATGCGCGACATACGGCTCTCCAACCAGTTGCCGCTATGGTTGGCGATGCACTCGGCAATGCGTTCGACCTGGCCGGCCTTGTCAGGGGCAATCACGGTCAGTACAAGATGATCCACAGGCCGTTCCTCTGCTGAAAGCCGCCTTGGGCGGCGAAAATCGGGGGGATCGACTCAGTATAGGCAAGGCGCGGCAACCTGCCGCAGGACAGTCTGACCAACGAATCGTGTACTGTTTCAAGATTTATCTGGAACAATCCACCAGTTTTTTGCGAACATAGCCACTCCCAGCGTGACCCTATGCGACCAACCGGTCGCACAACGACGCTTTTAGTCTGATTTTCCCCCGCCTACTGCTTCATGTAGTATGCCGTGGCGCGGACTACAAAAGCGTTGTTTGGATGTCTGCCAAGGCGCCTGTGAAAATACGTACACTGCCCGCCAGCCCGTCTGGCAGGCCGCACCCAGCCGCGCTCGGACTCGCTCCGGGGGCATGCACTGGTGCCGTGTTTAGAGAAGCGCTACAGGCTTAATACAGAAGAGCGAAATAGCTGAGCAGAGGTGAGGCAAGCAATGACTGGATACGTTCAAGTCGGTGGCCTTCAGGTCGCCAAGGCCCTGTACGACTTCGTCAACAACGAAGCCATTCCGGGAACCGGCATCGTCGCCGAGCAGTTCTGGGCCGGTGCCGAGAAGATCATCAATGACCTCGCTCCGAAGAACAAAGCCCTGCTCGCCAAGCGCGACGAGCTGCAAGCCAAGATCGACGCCTGGCACCAGGCACGCAAAGGCCAGGCACACGACGCCGTAGCCTACAAAAGCTTCCTCCAGGAAATCGGCTACCTGCTGCCACAAGCCGACGATTTCCAGGCCACTACCCAAAACGTCGACGAAGAAATCGCTCACATGGCCGGCCCGCAGCTGGTGGTGCCGGTGATGAACGCCCGCTTCGCCCTGAACGCCGCCAACGCCCGCTGGGGTTCGCTGTACGACGCGCTGTACGGCACCGATGCCATCAGCGATGAAGGCGGCGCCGAAAAAGGCCAGGGCTACAACAAGGTCCGCGGCGACAAGGTCATCGCCTTCGCCCGTGCCTTCCTCGACGAAGCCGCGCCGCTGGCTGCCGGCTCACACGTCGACTCCACCGGTTACCGCATCGAAGGCGGCAAGCTGATCGTCGCCCTCAAAGGCGGCAGCAACAGCGGCCTGCGTGACGACGCCCAACTGATCGGCTTCCACGGCGACGCCGCGGCCCCGACCGCCGTGCTGCTCAAGCACAATGGCCTGCACTTCGAGATCCAGGTCGACGCCAGCACCCCGGTAGGCAGCACCGATGCCGCCGGCGTGAAGGACATCCTGATGGAATCGGCACTGACCACCATCATGGACTGCGAAGACTCGGTTGCCGCCGTCGATGCCGATGACAAGGTCATCGTCTACCGCAACTGGCTGGGCCTGATGAAAGGCGACCTGGCCGAAAGCGTGAGCAAGGGCGGCAAGACCTTCACCCGTACCATGAACCCGGACCGCGAGTACGCCGCACCGAACGGTGGCAGCGTCACCCTGCACGGTCGCTCGCTGCTGTTCGTGCGTAACGTTGGTCACCTGATGACCAACCCGGCGATCCTCGACGGCCAAGGCAACGAGATTCCGGAAGGCATCCAGGACGGCCTGTTCACCAACCTGATCGCCCTGCACAACCTCAACGGCAACACCAGCCGCAAGAACACCCGCACTGGCAGTGTCTACATCGTCAAGCCGAAGATGCACGGCCCGGAAGAAGTGGCGTTCGCCGCCGAGATCTTCAGCCGCGTCGAAGACCTGCTCGGCATGCCGCGCAATACCGTCAAGGTCGGCATCATGGACGAAGAGCGCCGCACCACGGTCAACCTCAAGGCCTGCATCAAGTCGGCCGCCGAGCGTGTGGTGTTCATCAACACCGGCTTCCTCGACCGCACCGGTGACGAAATCCACACCTCCATGGAAGCTGGCGCCGTTGTGCGCAAGGGCGCCATGAAGAACGAGAAGTGGATCGGCGCCTACGAAAACAACAACGTCGACGTTGGCCTGGCCACCGGCCTGCAAGGCCGTGCGCAAATCGGCAAGGGCATGTGGGCCATGCCGGACCTGATGGCTGCCATGCTCGAGCAGAAAATCGCTCACCCGCTGGCAGGCGCCAACACTGCCTGGGTTCCATCGCCAACCGCCGCCACCCTGCATGCGCTGCACTACCACAAGGTGGACGTGCAGGCGCGTCAGCGCGAGCTGGCGTCGCGCACGCCGGCTTCGGTCGACGACATCCTGACCATCCCGCTGGCGGCCAATACCAACTGGTCGGCCGAAGAGATCCGCAACGAACTGGACAACAACGCCCAAGGCATCCTTGGCTACGTGGTTCGCTGGATCGACCAGGGTGTGGGCTGCTCCAAGGTGCCGGACATCAACGACGTCGGCCTGATGGAAGACCGCGCCACCCTGCGTATCTCGGCCCAACTGCTGGCCAACTGGCTGCGTCATGGCGTGGTCACCCAGGAGCAGGTGCTGGAAAGCCTCAAGCGCATGGCCGCGGTGGTGGACAAGCAGAACGCCAGTGACGCCCAGTACCGCCCGATGGCGCCGAACTTCGACGACAACATCGCGTTCCAGGCGGCTGTCGAGCTGGTGGTAGAGGGTGCCAAGCAGCCGAACGGTTATACCGAGCCAGTGCTGCACCGTCGTCGTCGCGAGTTCAAGGCGCGTAACGGGCTGTAAGCCGTAAGAGGCCGCTGTGCGGCCTCATCGCCGGCAAGCCGGCTCCCACAGAAAGACCACTTGCCTGAAACCAGTGGAATACCTGTGGGAGCCGGCTTGCCGGCGATGAGGCCTGCACTGCCTTTAACCCAACTTCAGTTCTTTCCTCACCAACCCCAGCAACTTGCCCAAGTCCACCGGCTTGAGCAGGAAATCCACCACCCCCAGGTGCATCACATCCACCGCCTCTTTCACATCGGTGTCACCCGACACCACGATGATCGACAGCGCCGCCCGCTCCGACTCACGGATTTGCCGAATCAACTCCAGACCGTCCTTGGGTTGCATGCGCAAGTCGGTGATCATCAAGCTGATTCTCGGTTCGTAATGCAGTTTGAACATCGCCTCCTGAGCACCGTCCGCCTTCATGCAGTCGATCCCCCGGCTTTTCAGGTATAGGCATAGCGCCTCGCTGTTCACCGGGTTGTCATCCACAACCAGCACCACCGGCTTGGACGCCACAGGCGCACTCACCACGGCCAGTGCTTCACGTTCGGCTTCGCTCAGGATGTCGTCATGCTCAACCATGGTCATCTCGTCAGAAATATCACGTCCAATCGCTAGGACAACGCCTTGTGATGTTGTTCACACCCGCCCCATAGACTTACGTCCAATGGGCACCACACCGCTACCAGCCGACCATGGAGGCAGAGAACAACAAGGCCGGCACCTATATATAGATATATATAGTTCGGCGTAGCGATACGGTCAGTTTCATGAGCAAAAAGGACGCCTACAGCCAGGCGGGCAGGACGGCTGTTCTGCAGAACATTCAGGGCACGTTGCAGTTTCTGCAGCGTTTTCCGCCGTTCAACCAGATGGAGCACAGCCACCTGGCCTATCTGGTGGAACAGTGCCAGCTGCGCTTCTATGCCGAAGGGGAAAGCATCCTCAAGCCCGCCGACGGGCCAGTGGAGCACTTCTACATCGTCAAGCAAGGCCGCGTGGTGGGCGAGCGCCAGCACCTGGTCAAGCCCGGCGTGGAAACCACCTTCGAGATCACCAGCGGCGAGTGCTTCCCCCTGGCGGCACTGCTGGGCGAGCGCGCCACCCGCACCGAGCACCTGGCCGGTGAGGACACCTTCTGCCTGCAACTGAACAAAGCCGCGTTCATACGCCTGTTCTCACTGTCGGACGTGTTCCGCGATTTCGCCCTGCGCGGCGTCAGCAGTCTGCTCGATCAATTCAACCAGCAGGTGCGCCAGCGTGCCGTGGAGACGCTGGGCACCCAATATTCGCTGAATGCCCCGCTGGGCGAATTGGCCATGCGTCACCCGGTGGTCTGCGCACCCGATACCCCCTTGCGCGATGCCGTACGCCTGATGCACGAGCAGCAAGTTGGCAGCATCGTGGTAGTCGACCCGCAGCGCTACCCAGTCGGCATCTTCACCCTGCGCGACCTGCGCCAGGTGGTGGCCGCAGCCGATGCCGACCTGGGTGCCCCCATCGACCAGCACATGACGGCGAAACCGTTCTACCTCAGCCCCCAAGCCTCGGCCTTCGACGCAGCCATCGCCATGACCGAACGGCACATCGCCCATGTCTGCCTGGTGGACAACCGCCGGCTGTGCGGCGTGGTTTCCGAGCGCGATCTGTTTTCCCTGCAGCGGGTCGACCTGGTGCACCTGGCACGAACCATTCGCCACGCGCCACGCCTGGAGACCCTGGTGTCCCTGCGTGGCGAAATCGGCCAGTTGGTCGAACGCATGCTCGCCCATGGCGCGTCGTCGACGCAGATCACCCAGATCATCACCCTGCTCAACGACCACACAGTCTGCCGAGTGATCGAATTGGCCCTGGCCGAACGCGGTGACCCTGGGGTTGCCTTCAGTTGGCTGTGCTTTGGCAGCGAAGGCCGCCGCGAACAGACCCTGTACACCGACCAGGACAACGGCATCCTGTTCGATGCGGCCGACAGCGCCGAGGCCGACGCCATTCGCGCCCGACTGCTGCCGCTGGCGCAATACATCAACCAGAGCCTCGCCCAGTGCGGCTTCACCCTGTGCAAAGGCAACATCATGGCAGGCAACCCCGAGCTGTGCCTGTCGCGCACGGAATGGGCACGACGCTTCGCCGGGTTCATTCGCGAAGCCAGCCCGGAAAACCTGCTTGGGTCGAGCATCTACTTCGACCTGCGCGTGGTCTGGGGTGACGAGCAGGGCTGTGAACAACTTCGCCAGGGCATCCTCGAACAGGTCGCCGACAACCGCATTTTCCAGCGCATGATGGCCGACAACGCGTTGCGTCAACGCCCCCCGGTGGGCCGTCTGCGCGAGTTCGTGCTAACCCGCCAGGGGAGTGACAAAGCCGCCACCCTCGACCTCAAAGTCCAGGGGCTCACACCTTTCGTCGACGGCGCACGCTTGTTGGCGCTGGCCAATGGCATCGGCACCTGCAATACCCTGGAGCGCCTGCGCCAGCTGGTCGAAAAAGGCATCATCGAAGCGCTCGACGGCGCCGCCTACGAAGAGGCCTATCACTTCATCCAACAAACCCGCATGCAGCAGCACCAACGCCAGAGCCGCGAAAACCTGCCGCACTCCAACCGGCTTGACCCGGACAGCCTCAACCATCTGGACCGGCGCATCCTGCGCGAGTCCCTGCGCCAAGCCCAGCGCCTGCAAAGCAGCCTGGCCCTGCGGTACCAGTTATGAGCCTGTTCGCCTGGCTGCGCCCCAACGGTCCCCTGCTGCAGGACTCACTGCGCCAACGCCTGACGCAGCTGCCCAAGCCTGCGCCGCTGGGCGTCTGCACCCTGCGTGAGCAGCGCTGGGTGGTTTTGGACCTGGAAACCAGCGGGCTGAACACCAACCGCGATCAGGTATTGTCGGTCGGTGCGGTGGCCATCGCCGATGGCGCCATTGATTTCACCCAGCAGTTCGAGCGCACCCTGCGCCGCCCTGGCCATAAGACCAATGCCAGCGTGCTGATCCACGGTCTTGGCCCCAACGCTCTGGCCGCGGGCTGCGACCCAGCCGAGGCATTGCTCGACCTGCTGGAGTTCATCGGTGACAGCCCGGTGCTGGCCTTCCATGCACCTTTCGATCAACGCATGCTAGCCCGCTCGCTGAAGGAAAGCCTCGGCTATCGGCTGCAGCACCCCTTCATCGACATCGCCGAACTGGCCCCGATGCTCAACCCCGACACGGTGCTGCGCGAGGCCAGCCTGGATGACTGGGTGGCACGTTTCGGCTTGCAGGTGGACGAACGCCACCACGCCAGCGCCGATGCCCAGGTGACGGCCGAACTGGCCTTGATCCTGTTCAGCCAGGCCCGCCGCCAGCAGTTGGATAGCCCGTTGCAGCTGGAACAGCGCTTGCGCGGGTGGCGCAGGCTAAAGGCACATCATTACGGGCTTTAGAAATGTAGGGCTTGAGTGTTTCTGCGCCTGTGAGATCGAGCGCCGCCCGCGCGGCGCATCGCGAGCAAGGCTCGCTCCTACGTTTGTTTCGGGCCAATTATTCCTGTGGGAAATGCGCGCGACCGCTTTGGCGTTCGACTCAATAGCGAGTCGTACAAACAAGGCGGTCGCGTGCGTTGGCACAGACATGACTGGCCAAAAACAAACGTAGGAGCGAGCCTTGCTCGCGATGCGCCGCGCGGGCGGCGCTCGATCGCACAGGCGCCAAATGAATCAAGACATGCACTTGGCACCTCTCCATACTGGCAATCCGATAAGCGTCCATTGCACCCTGCCCCCGCCTCTGTAACAATCGCGAATAATTATCGTTAGTTAATGCATTCGTTCCGGGGGACGCTGCTTGTCTTCTGCACAGAGCCCACACGCCGAGCTGGTTGGAGCACTCTACCGTGACCATCGCGGCTGGCTGCTTGCCTGGCTGCAACGCAGCATGGCCTGCCGCCAACGTGCCGAAGACCTGAGCCAGGATACTTTCGTGCGCCTGCTCGGCCGCGAACAGCTCGATACCCCTCGCGAACCCCGCGCGTTTCTCGCGGCCATTGCCAAAGGGTTGATGTTCGACCATTTCCGTCGCTCGGCGCTGGAACAGGCCTACCTGGCCGAACTGGCATTGGTGCCGGAAGCGGAACAACCTTCGCCTGAAGTCCAACTGCTGATACTGGAAGACCTCAAGGCCATCGACCGCTTGCTGGGCAAGCTGTCGAGCAAGGCCCGCGCTGCGTTTCTGCACAACCGCCTGGACGGCATGGGCCATGCTGAAATCGCCGAGCGCCTCGGGGTGTCGGTGTCGCGTGTGCGCCAGTACATCGCCCAAGGCATGCGCCAGTGCTACGTGGCGCTCTGGGGAGCCAACGTGAACAGCTCACCGGTTTCGGCCCGTGTTCTGGACGCTGCCATCGCCTGGAAACTGAGCCTGGATGACGGCAGCGGCACAGCCGATGAACGCGGCGAATTCATGCGTTGGCACGCAGCCAGTGAAGAACACGCCCGCGCCTGGCAGCAACTGGGCGCACTGGACCAACGGGTCAGCGCCGCCGCTGGCCCTGCGCGCCAGGCGTTGCTGCAATCGCGGGTCGGCCTCAGGCGACGTATCGGCAAGGTCGGCGGCGGGTTGGCCAGCATGTTCCTGCTCGGTTCACTGCTGGCCTGGGCCGCCGCGCCGTCGCTGTCACCGCATTACTGGCTGGCCGACCAGCGCACCGGCACCGGCGAGCTGCGCACCCTGCGCCTTGAAGACGGCACGCTGCTGAGCCTGAACACGCACACCGCAGTGGATATCGACTATGAAGGCGACCAGCGCGTGCTGGTGCTGCATGAGGGCGAAATATCCGTCGAAACCGGCCACAACGACCCCGCCCACTGCTGGTGCGCACCGACGATGGCCGCCTGCGCCCGTTGGGCACGCGCTTCCTGGTACGCCGCGAAACCCGCGGCACGCGCCTGGAGGTGCTGCAGTCCTCGGTCGCGGCGATGCCACAGAACAGCGGTGATGAATACGTCCTCGCTGCAGGCCAGCAAGTGCTGATGAGTGCCAACGGCCTTGGCCAGATCACCCCGGTACCAGCCGGCGCCGACGCCTGGACCCGAGGCATGCTGGTGGTGGACAACGTGCGCCTGGCCGACTTGCTCGCCGAGCTGGGCCAATACCGCAACGGCCATCTGGGCGTGGATGACGAGGTTGCCAACCTGCGCGTGACCGGCAGCTTCCCGCTGAACGATACCGACCTGGCCCTGGCCTCGCTGGTACCGGCCCTGCCAGTGAAGATCGAGCGGCATACACCATGGTGGGTGACCGTCAAAGCCAAGTAAGCCTGCTCCCTCGGAGCCGGCTTACCGGCGATAAACGCCCGGCCAAAAACCTGATCTAAATCATTCTCACTTTTTTCAAACATCCCCTGTCACTTTTCAAATCTCGCTCGGCAAGGAAGCAGTTAGCACTTATTCGTCGAGAGCCGCTGCATGTCCCGTGCTGTTGATCGTTTCCTGCGTCCCAGCTTGATGGCCTGGCCATCGGCCTGGCCGCCCCGTTGGCCAGCCCTGCCCTGTTCGCCGCCGAACAGTCCACCGTGCGTGCTTATGACCTGCCCAGCGCACCGCTGGCACCACCCTCAACCAGATCGCCAGCCAGTCGGGCATTGCCCTGGCCATCGACCCGGCCCTGGTCAACGGCCGTAACTCGGCCCCGGTGAGCGGCCAGTACGATGGCCTTGGCGCCCTGCAAGCAGCCCTGCGCGGTACCGGCCTGCAACTGCAACAAAGCAGCGTCGGCAGCTACAGCCTGGTGGCCACACCGGACGGCAGCCTGGCACTGCCGGAAACGGCCATCAACGCCAACGCCGACTATGAAAGCGCCTGGGGCCGGTGGAAGGTTACACTGCGACCCGCACTGCGGCCGGCACCAAGACCGACACCGCCATCGCCGAGTTGCCCCGTTCGGTCACGGTGATCACCCGCCAGCAGATGGAAGACCGCCCGGTTCTCAACCTCAACGACGCCCTGCGCTACACCGCTGGCGTGCAGAGCAGCGGTTACGGCTCGGATTCGCGCAGCGACTGGCTGCTGGTGCGCGGCTTCGTGCCCACCCAGTTCCTCGATGGCCTGCCCCTGCCCAAGGGCAACTACGCCACACCCAAGATCGAACCATGGAACCTCGAGCGCATCGCCGTACTGCGCGGCCCGGCTTCGTCTGTCAACGGCCAGACCCCACCCGGCGGCCTGCTGGACATGACCTCCCGCCGCCCGGAACTGGAAAGCAGCCACGAAGTGAAGCCCAGGTGGGCAGCAACAACCATCGCCAGATCAATTTCGACAGCACCGGCAAGGTCGATGATGCGGGCCAGTTCCTCTACCGCGTGAGCGGCACCGTGCGTGACAGTGGCGCGCCTGTCGACCACATTCCAGACAAGCGCTACAACATTGCGCCCAGCCTGACCTGGAACATCAACGACGACACCAAGCTGACCTTCATCACCCAGTACACCCGCGACGATACCGGTATCACTGGCCAGTTCCTGCCACTGCAAGGCACCAAACTGGACAGCCCGGCAGGCAAGATCTCACACCACAAGAACCTGGGTGACCCGGACTGGGAATCCTACGACCGCACCTACTACCACCTGGGCTATGCCTTCGAGACCCGTCTGAACGACACCTGGCAGTTCCGCCAGAACCTGCGCTACGCCCGCAACGAACTGGACTTCAAAGGTATCACCGCCGGTGGCTCGATCTGGCCAGCCGGGCCGGACGAGGCGGTCAGTGCCGACGGCACCGTGCAGCGTACTGCCGGTATCGTCGAGGAAGACATCAGCCAGTTCGCCGTGGACAACAACTTCCAGGCCGACTTCCAGACCGGCGCGCTCAGCCACACCGTGCTGCTCGGCCTCGACCACCAGCGTTCCGACAGCAATGCCCGCTGGCGCTGGGCTCGGCCGGCGTACCGCCAAGCAACATCCACAACCCGATCTACGGCCAGGACTTCTCGAACGTTCAGTACTTCGACATGTACGACTACGACCAGAAGACCCAACAAACCGGCCTGTATATCCAGGACCAGATGGCCCTGGACAACTGGCGCCTGACCCTGGGCGGACGCGAGGACTGGGTGCACACCGGCACGACCTTCCACAACAAGGGCGATGCCACCAATACCCAGCGTGACAAGAAGTTCACCAGCAACGCCGCCCTGAGCTATGTCTTCGACAACGGCATCACCCCGTACTTCTCCTATGCCGAGTCGTTCCAGGCCGCAGCCGGTGCCACGGTCAACAGCACCGACGGCTTCAAGCCCACCGAGGGCAAGCAGTATGAACTGGGCATCAAGTATCAGCCCCCAGGCAGCAAGACCCTGCTCAGTGCGGCGGTGTTCGACCTGACCCAGGAAAACATGTCGGTGACCGAAGGCGGCGTGACGCGCCAGGTGGGTGAGGTTCGGGTCAAAGGCCTGGAACTGGAAGCGACCTCCGATGTAACCCGCAACCTCAAGCTGATCGGTTCCTACACCTACAACGACAGCGAGATCGTCAAAGGCAACGACGGCGAGAAAGGCAAGCGCATGGCCCAGGTGCCACGCAACCAGGCAACAGCCTGGGCGGACTACACCTGGCATGACGGCCCGCTCGACGGCTTTGGCGTGGGCATGGGCGTGCGTTATGTGGGCGACACCTATGGCAATACCACCAACACCGACTGGGGCCACGTGGGTTCCTACACCGTCTATGACGCGTCGGTGCACTACGACCTGGGTCGCCTGAACGGCACACTCAAAGGCGTGACCGTGGCGGTGGATGCGAAGAACCTGTTCAACAAGGACTATCTGTCGACCTGTGACGGTTACTACTGCTACTACGGCGACGAGCGCAACGTGGTGGCTAGCGTCAATTACAAGTTCTGAGTCCATGGGGCTGCTATGCAGCCCAATCGCCGCGGTTCGTCGCCACGGCAAGCCGGCTCCTACAGGTCGTGTGGGGAGCTGGCTTGTCGTGGCGACGAACCCGCGATTGGGCCGTGAAACAGCCCCACGGTTTATCAGACAAAACCGGAACCGTGATGAAAAGCCAAACCATCCGCCGCTGGTCGGTCATCCACACCTGGAGCAGCCTGGTCTGCACCCTGTTCCTGCTGCTGCTCGCGCTCACCGGCCTGCCGCTGATCTTCCACCATGAATTGGAACACCTGCTCGGCGACGCCCCCGAACTGCGGGAAATGCCGGCAGACACCCCGCACCTGGACCTGCAACAGCTGGTGCTCAAAGCTGAACAACACCGCCCCGGCGAAGTCATGCAGTACTTCGGCTACGACGAAGACGACCGCAACGGCGTGGTGGCGATCATGGCCGCCACCGCTGGCACCGACCCCAACTCGTCGCACACCTTCATGCTCGACGCCCGCACCGGCGAAGCGGTCGCCATGCCAGCGGCCAATGGCGGCTTCATGCTGACCATGCTGCGCCTGCACGTGGACATGTTCGCCGGCCTCCCGGGCAAACTGCTGCTGGCCTTCATGGGCGTGCTGTTCGTGCTGGCTATCATCTCCGGCACCGTGCTTTATGCACCCTTCATGCGACGCCTGAAATTCGCCACCGTGCGTCAGGACAAGTCGCGGCGCCTGCGCTGGCTGGACCTGCACAACCTGATCGGTATCGTCACCCTCACCTGGGCATTGGTGGTCGGTGTGACCGGGGTGATCAGCGCCCTGTCCGACCTGGTCATCGCCGCTTGGCGCAACGACAGCCTGGCGGCGATGGTCGCGCCCTATCGCGACGCCCCGGCGCTCACCCAACGCGCCCCGGCGACACACCTGCTGACGATCGCCGAACAGGCCGCGCCTGGCATGCGCCCTGATTTCATCGCCTTCCCCGGCACCCGATTCTCCAGCGAGCACCACTACGCAGTATTCATGAAAGGCGCCACGCACCTGACCTCACATCTGCTCACACCCGTACTGATCGATGGGCAGACCCTGCAAGTCACTGCGGTCGGTGACCGCCCCTGGTACATGGACGCCATGGGCTTGTCCCAACCCCTGCACTTCGGTGACTACGGCGGGCGCCCCATGCAAATTCTCTGGGCGGTGCTCGACGTGCTGACCATCATCGTCTTGCTCAGCGGCCTGTACCTCTGGTGGGCCAAGCAGCGCAAATCCAAAGAGGGCGCCCATGAGCCACAAGTCGCAATCGACCCTGCGCATTTTTGCCTGGCCAGCGCTGATTGGCGTGCTTGGTGCCGCCGGCCTATTCGCCGCCCTGCTCGGCGACGGCGCTTGGGACGGGCTGTCCTGGTTGGGCCTGGGCATTCCCGCCGCGCTGGCTATTCGCGGCCTTTGGATGCGCTGAGGTAGCTGGGTAACGCAGGCACACAGCCTGATCGCCGCAGCATGGTCCGCCTTTACTTCAGGAGACGGACCATGACACCGCTGCAGGAATTTCAGAAGCTGGACAGGCAACTGGAGTCTTCTTCCTCCACTCCAGGGCTTGGAACACAGCCTGGACAAACACCTCGCGACCTTGCTTCCCGGTACAACGGTCACCACCCGTACAGTGCACTTTGGCCGCTTCAGTCTGCTGCAATTGATTGGCCTTCACCTCTTCGACGGCGGCACCTTTCGGCTTCCACCCGATACACAGGCCCGCCACGAAGACCATCCACAGCTTGTACTGCCCAACGACTTCGCTGCCCGAATCAATACCTTCTGTGCAACCCTTCGCCAGGACATGCACGCACGGCTGGCTGCCTACTGGCTCGAGCGAGACCCACGGGGGCTGAGCCGGGTCGTGCGGTTGTCCGTTCTGCGACGTGAGCAACTGCTCACCGAGATGCAGCTACGCGGCGCCGATGCAACCCTGTCGCCAGAGCACGTAAGGTTGCTGACTACCTGCATCGAGCACCCCTACCCTTGGCAACGCGCCGAATTGCCCGAAGGCTCCCGACCTCAGCTGTACCGGCCTTTGCTGTCGACAGCCGCCCCAACTGGCGCAGCTACTTGCCGGGATTGCTGGTCGTCATGGAGCAAGGCCCGCAAGGGCGCCTGGTCGACGCGCAAGAACAGGTAGGCAAGGTGCTTCTGTGCAGCCTCGCCCATGGTATCGAAGCCTTCGACAGCCTGGCGGACCTGCATGTGGAGCTGTGCGAACGCCTTGAAGACCCACTACAAAGTGCCCCCTGTTGAACCCGATGGTCAACCCGGACGATCAGCAACGCGCCAGATGTGCAGAACGCCTGCGCTATGACTGGTACCCCGAGGACCTGGCCCTGAGCCAGGCCATGGAGGTTCGCGATGCGCAGATCAAACGCCTGTCGCTGGCCTGGCAGACAGCCTGGAAGCGTGGCGTCCAACGCGACATCGAACAACTCGATGCCGAGCTGGCCAAGGCTTTGGACCTGCGCGCGGAGGTCGGCAGCCAGGGCATCCTTGCGACCCGCTATGGCTTGTTGCTTGAGAAGCATCTGCCGAATTGGCTGCTGTCGACTTCACAACAAGGTGTCGCCCATATCATGCAAGCCATGCAAGAGCAGGTCATGGCCATCGAAGCCGCCGCAGGCCCAGGCATTCTCAGCTTGGGTGATTTCCAGCAGAGGCACTCACTGCTGAGCTGGGTACGCCTGCGCATGGGCGAGTTTCTCCGGCGCGACCCCGGCATCGACGTGGCACCTGAAGCTATTTACGTCAGTGTGACCTTGACTCGCCAGGTCGGCGCCATCGTCAATCCGCTGCCTGGCAGCACATCGGGTTTCGTCCCTGTGAGCAGCCGCCAACAGACCGGTGGGACCATCGAACTGGTCCAGCACACCTACCGGCTCGATGAACTGGCGCTGCTTAACATCGCCTGGTTCGATGTGGATTACTGGCTTACCGCACATGTGCATCTTGAAAACGACACACCGCTTCCAGCCCTGACACCCTTGAGGGTCAAGCAGATCATTCGTCGGCTGAACGCTGGCAGTGGCTACCAGGCCTACCTGCAGACCCAATTGCTTGACTCTCCCCAAGGCCAGTGGCGCCAGCAGGCATATGTTCAACTGCAGCGCACACGCATGAACGCCGAGGCAGTCAAGGCTCGATACGCGGGACATTTTTTCAAGGACCACACGGAGCAAGGGTATAACTGGGCCAACACTGTAATTCAGTGGCCCGACAGTCATTCACGCCCTCACAAAAACGGGCAGCAAGTTATCGTCAGGCAAATGCTGGTGCAGGGACAGACCTTGCAGGGCGTGTTGCTGCTGGTCTCCCCAGAAAACTCGCTGCGTATCGTGGTCTACAGCCCTGATGCACCCGACCGACGCTACTGGCGTGAATACCGTAACCCCAGGAACTGATACGCGCCGTGCGCAGCGATGAAACCCTGCGACGCTACGTGATCCAACGGTTGCCTCTGGGCAATGGCAACGCCCTCGACAAACTGCTGCGAAAGGGCCGGCTTGGCTCCTACATCGAACTACAAACCATCACTGCAAACCTGTATGAAGCTTTACCGAGCCGAGGTCAAAAGCCTGATGGCGCAGGCCAATCTCGTCACACGCAGTGAAGAAGAGCTGCTTGGCGAGTTCTCCGTCAACCTGCTCAGGCTGCTGCTGGACATCGTCACGCTGGTGCTGCCCAAAGTAGGGACTGCGGCGCTGTCCTTTGGCCGTATGGGTATTTCGATATGGGATGGCCTTGATGCGCTCGAACAGGACGACCGCAATGGCGCCCTGCATCATGCAGTGGCAGCGCTTGGCCATGCTGGCGCAGGCATAAACGAAGTCACCGGGTCGGGGCTGATCAGGCGGGTCATGCGTGGGCTGCCCAAGCCACCACCACTGCCGCTGCCCAAGCAATTCGAAGTCACCGCTGAAACAGAAAAGCTGCGCTATCAGCTCGATGCCAGCAGCGGAGAAGCGGTTTACGAGAAAACCTCGGCGAGCCAAGGGCTGTCGCTGTATTACGTGAAGGACAACCTGGGCCGTTACTACAACGTCAGCTTCGATGGAAGCCGCTGGCGCGCCACCGACCCGAATCAGCCCAGCGCCTACCTGAAGCTGCCCATCAGGCGCTGCCAGGATGGGCGCTGGGTCATAGACTCGCCGCTGCGCTGGTATGACGGGCTGCCCGACATCAAACAACTGCTGGACGATTGCCGTCTAACCACACCCTTGCCTGGCACCGCTGTTGAAAACGAGCCTCAGCTATACGAGCACGACACCAGGCTGTACCTGCAATTCAACACCCTACAACTTCCCGTTCGTCGTCATCTGCTGAGCTGCCACTATCACCTGCTAATACCTGAAAACCTGCTGGCTGCCGTGCCTGTCTGGGCCATTCTGCGCCGGCACGACCAGCTATGGCAGATTCGCGTGCGCCAGACCGGCCGCAGCAGCGACTGGCTGGCACTTCCGGACGATTACTCCGACAACCTCGGCAGCAACCTGTCCAGCCGCTGATGCAGGGCACTGCCACTTGGCCAGTTTCTCAACAACCGCGCCCGGTCACGGGCGAAGGCCGGGGCGAAACTGAGCTGGGTGGCGTGCTGGCACATAGCATCGAGGTCGATCAACGACCACTGACCGTTCTGCCAGAACAGGTTGTGCCCCTTGAAATCGCCATGACTGATGCGCTCGCGAATCAGCTGCTGCATCAGGTGCACCAGCGCATCGATCTGTTCCTCCGGGGCATCGCCGTTTTCCACATAAGGGGTGAAACACTCGATCAGGTCCGGCCCATCGGCGTATTCGGTCACCAAATAGGCACGGCTGCGCAGGCCCATGACCCGCTGCTCCAGAACCGCCAATGGGCGTGGCGTGGCGATGTCCAGAAATTCCAGGCGGTGGCCTTCGATCCAGGAGTGCCAGGCCCGGCTGGGGCGCCAGAAGCGCTTGAACCAGTGGGCGGTGTTCTTGATGTTGTAGCGTTTCACCACCAGCGGGCGCCCATTGACCTCCACGCGAGCCACGCTGGCCGCGCCTCCGGTCTTGTACAGGTGCCCCTGGTCGATCAGCGCGTCGGCCTGCTCCAGAACCGGCAACATGGCCTCGGTTTCGCGACGCCGGATCGCCCGCAACCCCGAAAGGCTGCGCTCGACACTAAACAGCGAACATTCTCGACCGGCCTTTTCCAGATAGTCCTTCAAACGCCAGTTACGAACCTTGTCCACCTGCTTCTGCAACGCTTCCATCGGCAATGCGTGTTCGGCATTGGCAAGCAGGTAATGCACCAGCAATTCTTCGATGAACGGCTCCAGACGCTTGGGCAACTGGGCGAAGAACACACCGAGGTTTTCCAGCACACGCGGACGTGAGAGTTGCTGGCCGGGCGTTTCAGCCTTGATGCCGGCGCCGTCGATCAGGTACAGCTTGCCGTCGTGGCGCAGCAGGTTGTCCAGGTGCAGGTCTTCCTGCCACAGGCCCTTGGCGTGCATCTGGGCCACCGCCGTGAGCGCCTCACCCAGCACCAGGTGTTGCTCATCGGCCAGAACCGGCAGCGCTTCAACTTCGGCCCAGGCATCGGCCAGGCTCTCGGCGCCGTCGAGAAACTCGAACAACAGCCAGCCACCCTCGCCTTCCTTGAGGCCATCGGCCAACAGCCCAGGCGTGGTCAGGCCTTGTTCGGCGAGCAGCTTCACCCCTGCCAGCTCACGCTGGAAATGGCGAGCGGCGTTGCCACCGACCAGCAACTTGGCCAGCACCGGCGTGCCACGCCAGATACCGGCGCCCACATAGCGCTGGCCTGGTAACACGCGCAGCAGGCTCAGCAGCTGCAGGTCTGCACTGCCGGCCGCATCAGCCAGGGTCACGGACAGGGCAGCGAAGGCTGCGCCCGGCGTTCTTCAATTCGGACAAACGCATCAGCGGGCCTCTTTATGACGACGGCGTTGCGTCAGACGTTGTAACCAAGTGTCGACCAGTGTGCTGTCCGCCGCCTGGCCCAGGTAGGACGCCAGCAGGTTGCGCACGTCACCTTCGGACCAGGCGCGGGCACGGCGCAGCAAGGGCTCCAGGTCCTTGAGCCGATCACGCATGCCGAACAGCAGTGGCCGGGTCTTTTCCAGGTCGATCAATTGCGCGTCCCAGCCCTCACGGCGCTGACGCAGGAAAATGTGCTTGGGGTAGAAGCAGCCATGCACCTGGCCGGCACTGTGCAGCGTGCGGGCCAGCTCACCACAGGCCTGGAGAATGCCCTTGCGTTCAGGCTCGCCCAGTTGCGACCAGCGGGCCAACAGGCTGTCCAGGTCGCTCCAGTCGTCCAGTGCACGGGTCATGAGAATCGCCCGGTGCTGGCCGGCCTGCTTGCGCTCACCATAGAACACAGCCTGCAAAGCCGGTATGCGCAGCTTCTGGTAGCGGCTGATGTTACGGAACTCGCGGGCGAAGGTCGGCTCGCCGAATGGCCTGTGCAGGGTACGCGTCAGGTAGTCGCTCTGGCGTTTGAGGTAGTAGCCCTTGCCTTCAAGTTCCAGGCGAAACACGCTGCTCCAGCCGCCGCGCCCGGTATTGGGCTCGTCCACGGCGTCGAGCTGCAATGCCCACAGCGCCTCGAAATCATTCAGGCCATGACGTTGCAGCAGCGCAAGGTCCGCGCTGGCCAGGTAATCGGTCATTCCCTTCCTCGAAAAAGCTCAACACCTGGCGAATGCGCCGCTTGTCGCGCAGGTTCAGACGCTGGCGCCCACGGTATTGCAGGTAGAAGCGCAGGCGCTGGGTGGCGGACAGGTGATACTTGGCGACCTTGTCCAGGCACGCCAGGTCCTTGATCAGCCGGTGACGCCACATGAACCCGCGCCAGAAGTCGCCGGTCGGGCAGTCGATGAAGAATAGCGTGCCCTGGTCATCGACCAGCAGGTTGCGCCACTTCAGGTCGTTATGGGCGAAGCGGTGCTCATGCATGATTCGCGTGTGTCGCGCCAACTGGCGGCTGACATGGTCCACCCATACAGGGTCGGACAACCGCGGATCCTTGCGCTTGGCCAGTTCCGAGAGGTCTTCGGTACGCGGCAGCTCGCGGGTGACCATCGCCCCACGGCCAAAAGCCAGGCCTTTGCGCTCAAGGCCCAGGCGACCACTTCGGCTGTGGGAATGCCCCACTTGGCGAACTGCTTGAGGTTCTGCCATTCCGCCTTGATACGTGGCCGGCCCAGGTAGCGACGCATGTGCTTGCCAGCGCCGGTATAGCGTTTGACGTAGTAATTGACCCCATCGCGCTCGATGCGGATGACTTCGCTGAGCGGGTCGCGGGTCAGCCGCTCGCCCTGCAGGGCGAACACTGCATCGAGGCTGCCAAAATCCGCCACCAGGTGTTCGTAGCCTGGCGCCAGTGTCCAACCCGCCATCAGAGTGCATCCCCATAGCGTTGCTTGCGATCGTAGAGTTTCTGCGCCTTGCGCTCGAGCCAGGCGAGCAGCGCAGCTTCATCGGCCAACACCTGGCGCAGCGGGCGCTGGAAGTAGCCGCGCAAAAGCGCAGCTTGTCGCGCCGGGTCAGGCCGATATCCAGTGCCGAGAAGTACAACGCAGCCAGGTCCTTGTCGCGCCAGCGCCGACTGATTTTCGCCCGGGTCTGCGCACGATGCAGGTCGATGACCGACAGTTTGAAGTCATCGGGCGTCACCGGACGGTCAGTGTGCAACAGGAAGTGGCAAATGTAGCAGTCGCGGTGATTCACCCCAGCGCGGTGCATGCCGCCAGTCATCTTCGCCACCTCGGCGATCAGCGCACGCTTCAGACGCGGCTCAGGCGGCTGTTTGACCCAGTCGATACTGAAGTCTTCCAGGCTGATGGTCGGTGCCAGCTCTTCGGTGACGATGAACGAATGCTGCGCGGCCGGGTTGCTGCCACGCTCGCCGTAGGCGACCGCGGTCATGGTCGGCACACCGGCCTCATGCAACCGCTGGATCGCCTGCCATTCCTGGCCGGCGCCCAGCACGGGCAGCTTGGCGGTCAGCAGGTTCTTGAAGATCTCACCCCAGCCGATGCCGCGGTGGATCTTGACGAAGAAGCCTTCGCCATCGACCTCGGTACGCAACGTGCGGCGGCCTTCAAGCTCGCGGTACACCTCGCCTTGCAACGCTTCGACGGCCTCGAAGGCGTCACGCCCGGCCCACAGGCGCTTGAAAGGTTCGGCCAGTATCAGCTTCATGCGGTCTTCTGCCCCAGGATCACATCAGCGGCATGCTGCGGCATGCTGTAGAGGTCGGCGGTTTCGGCGAAGGCCAGGCCATTGCGCGACCAGTCGGCACGGGCCTGGGGTTCTTCCAACATGCGTTGCAGGTAGCGGTTGAGCTGCTCCTGCTCGAACGGTTCGTCCAGCACCAGGCCACTGTCGGCCTCGGCGATGTAATGGGCATAGCCGCACACCTGCGAGACCAGCACCGGCAAGCCGGCTACCAGGGCTTCGAGCAGCACGGTGCCGGTGTTCTCGTTGTACGCCGGATGAATCAGCAGGTCGGCGCCCAGCAGGAAGCGCGGGATATCGCTGCGCCCCTTGAGGAACTGCACCTGCTCGCCAAGGCCAAGCGCGGCGCTCTGCAACTGGAACACCTTCGGGTCGTCCTGGCCGATGACCATCAACCGCGTGCGCTTGCGCAACGCCGACGGCAGCGCGGCCAGGGCCTTGAGGCTACGGTCCACGCCCTTGGTCTTGAAGCCGGAGCCGATCTGCACCAGCAACAGGTCGTCATCGCCCAGGTCGAACTCCTTGCGGAACTCGGCGCGGATTTCGGCAGCATTGGCCGGTGCCCGGCGGTCCTGGGAATACCCGGCGGCAGCAGGTGGAAGCGCTCCAGCGGCGTGCCGTAATGCTTGATGAACAGCGGCTGCTGAACCTCCGAGATCATCAGCACCTCGGTATGGGCGTCCTTGGCGAACACTGCTCGCTCGTATTCGGCGAAGTGCCGGTAGCGGCCCCAGCGCCGGTACAGGCCACCACGCAGCGTCTGCGCCTTGTCTTCGAAGCAGCCGTCGGCGGCGTAGTAAACGTCCAGCCCCGGCATCTTGTTGAAGCCGATCAGGCGGTCGACCGGGCGCTTGGCCAGGTCGGCAGCCATCCAGGCACTGAGCTTCTCGTTGCGGCGGTGGTTGAACAGCGCCTTGACCGGCGCCACCAGCACCTCGAAGCCAGGCGGAATATCACCCTCCCAGATCAACGTGTAGACACGGATCTGGTGGCCCCGCTTCTGGCATTCCAGGGCAATGCGCATGAAGTCGCGCTGCAGCCCGCCGAAGGGGAAATACTTGTAAAGCACAAAAGCCAGTTGCATCAACGGACATCCTCAGCCAGCAGCAACGCGCTCAAGCGGCTCGCCACATGCTCGGGATTCAGGCGAGTGAAGCACAGCGGCCACTCGCGTTTGGGGTCGAACCGGCGCAGGTCCTCGGCGCTCGGTTTGTAGGTGCACTTCTTCTGCAGGCAAGGCGCGCAGGGGAAGTTGCTGGCCTGGTGAACCTGGGCCCGACCATAGGCCCCGGTGAGGCCGGGTTGGTCGGGCCGAACAGCGAAATGGTCGGCACATCCAGTGCAGCGGCCAGGTGGCCCAGGCCGGTATCCACCGCCACGCAGGCCTTGGCGGCCGCCAATACTCGGGCGACACCGGCCAGGTTCAACTTGGGCAGCACCTGGCAGTTTTTCAAGCCTTGGGCGATACGCTCGGCGCGCGCCTTCTCCGCTGGGTTGCCCCAGGGCAGGCGAACTTGCAGGTTGCGCTGACCCATGCGTTCGGCCAGTTCGCGCCAGTAAGCCTCTGGCCAGTGCTTGGTGGCCCAGGTGGTGCCATGCAGGAACACCACGTAGGGTGCGGCCGGCGGCAGTTGCAGGCGGTCGAGGTCCAGGCCGTATTGGCCAAGGCCTTCCGGCAGGTCGTAGGCCAAGGCCATGGCGAACAGTTGGCGCACGCGCTCGACGGCGTGCTGGCCGACCGCAACCGACAGGCGTCGGTCATAGAAACGGCTGGCCCAGCCCTCACGGGCCGAGTAGCGGTCAAGCCCCGCGACCGGCGCCTTGACGTAACGCGTCAGCCAAGCCGACTTGACCAAGCCCTGGGCATCGATCACCAGGTCGTACTTGCGCTCGCGAACGCGTTGCTTGAACGCTTTCCACTCGCCGCTCTTGATGGTCTGCCAAAGGTTCTTGCGCCAGCGCCGAATCGCCACCGGAATCACCTGGTCGACCGCCGGGTGCCAACTGGGGATTTCGGCGAAACCTTCTTCCACCACCCAGTCGAAACGGATGCCCGGGATCGCGTGGGCGGCATCGGTAAGTGCCGGCAGGGTGTGAATCACATCCCCCAGCGACGACGTTTTGATGATCAGTACCCGCACTTAGTCGACCTCGGCCAGCACATCGATGATGTTCGGCCCACCCAGGCGCGTGAGTGCGGCAATGACCTTTTCCGGCTCCAGCAGGCGCAGGCAGTTGTAATGACCGAAGCGGCACGTGCGTTCGAAGCATGGGCTGCACTCGATGCCGGTACGCACCACTTCGACGTGCTCGGCCAACGGCGGGGTAAAGCCCGGCGAAGTTGAGCCATACACGGCAACCAGCGGACGGTTCAGCGCCGCAGCCACGTGCATCAGGCCCGAATCGTTGGACACCACCGCATCCGAGCAGGACATCAGATCGATGGCTTCGGCCAGGAGGTTTCGCCAGCCAGGTTGTACGACTCTTCACGGAAACCCGGAATCAGGCGGTCGCGAATCTGCTCGCCCACCGGGTGATCGTTCTTCGAGCCGAACAGCCACACCTGCCAACCCTGGCGGATCATCGCGTCCGCCACTTCGGCGTAATGCTCGGCCGGCCAGCGCTTGGCCTCGCCGAACTCGGCACCCGGGCACAGCGCCAGCACCGGGCGGTCCAGCTCCAGGCCGAACTTGGCCAGGGCGGCTTCGCGGCTGGATGCTTCGATCTGCAGGCTCGGCCGTGGGTAAGGCTGCGGCAGCTCGGCATCGGGCGCATAGGCCAGGGCCATGAAGCGCTCGATCATCAGCGGGTAGCGGGCCTTGTCCAGCTTGCGCACATCGTTGAGCAGGCCGAAACGCATTTCGCCGCGCCAACCGGTGCGTTTGGGGATACCTGCGAAGAACGGCACCAGCGCCGACTTCAGCGAGTTCGGCAGCAGGATCGCCTGGTCGTACTGGCCAGCCAAAGACTTGCCGATACGCCGCCGCGTGGCCAACTCCAGGGCACCGTGGCCGAGCGGGAAGCTCAAGGCCTGGCGCACTTCGGGCATGCGTTCGAGGATCGGCCGGCTCCACTCGGGCGCCAGCACGTCGATCACGCAGTCGGGGTGCTGCTGTTTCAGGCACTGGAACAGAGTCTGCGCCATCACCATGTCGCCGACCCAGCTGGGGCCAATGATCAGTATTCTCATGCTTAGTCCAGAAACGCTCGGGGAGGCTGCAGACTGCGGTACAGCCTGGCCTCCTCTTTATATTCAGGCTATGTGGCGGACAGTGTACCACTCAGGGTCTGATGCTGTTCATCAGGGCCCATTCGCGGGTAAACCCGCTCCCACAGGCACAGTGTTACACCTGTGGGAGCGGGGTTTACCCGCGAATGGGCCACCGAGGTATCAGCTCAACCCCAACTGCGCCCAGATCCGCCGCACTTCGCGGCGTTCATCAGCAAACTGCGCCGCATCGATCACCCCGGCCTGCTTCTGCAAGGCCTGGCGGTGCGAGGCCGAGCGGAACGCCTTGTACACCTCACGCAACAGCACCGCATCGCTGGCCGGCATCAAATTCGCCTGTTCCAGCTCTTCCAGAATGCGGATGTTATCGGTCCATCGCAGTATGGCCGGATGGTCGTGGACCAGGCCAAAGCGGCGTATTGCACCATAAATTCGATATCGACGATACCGCCGGCATCCTGCTTGATATCGAATGGAACGCCTGCATCAAAGGCATTGGCCGCAGTGCCCGCGACAGTGGCCTTGGTGCCGAGGTTATCGCGCATCTTGGCGCGCATTTCGCTGACTTCGGTGCGCAGTTTGTCCAAGTCTCGGGCTTGGCCGAGCACCTTGGCGCGCACACCTTCGAACGCCGCCGCCACCTGCTTGCAGCCCACCAGCACGCGTGCGCGCACCAGGGCTTGGTGCTCCCAGGTCCAGGCCTCGTTCTGCTGGTAGCGCTCGAACGCCCCCAGCGAACTGACCAGCAACCCCGAGGCGCCGGACGGGCGCAGGCGCATGTCGACGTCGTAGAGCTGGCCAGAGTTGGTCTGGGTGGTCAGCAGGTGGATGATCCGCTGGCCCAGCCGGGTGAAGAACTGAGCACTGTCGATGGGTTTGGCGCCATCGGTTTCGGCCTGGGGGTCGCCGTCATGGATGAACACCAAGTCCAGGTCCGAACCATGGCCCAGCTCCAGGCCACCGACCTTGCCGTAGCCAATGATGATGAAGCCCGGGTCGCACAGGCTGCCGTCGCTGCGCTTGGGCTGACCATGACGCGACACGGTCTGGCGCCAGGCCAGGGCCAGCACCTGGTCGAGAATGGCCTCGGCCAGCCAGGTCAGGTAGTCGCTGACTTTCATCAAGGGCAGGTTACCGCTGATTTCGGAGGCAGCCACGCGCAGGCTGTGGGCAAGCTTGAAGTGACGCAGCGCTTCCATCTGCTGTTCCAGGTCGTCCTCAGGGATGCGAGTCAGCCGTTCGCGCAACTCACTGGCCAGTTCGGGAGCCAGCGGCGGGCTGAACAGGCGCCCTTCATTGAGCAACTCATCAAGCAACAACGGGTAGCGGGCGATCTGCTCGGCGATCCAGGGGCTGGCCGCGCACAACGTCAGCAGCCGGCGCAAGGCACCCGGGTTTTCGGTCAGCAGCACCAGGTAGGCCGAACGCCGGGCCACGGCCTCGACCAGCGGCAATACACGCTCAAGCACCAGGTCGGGGTTGTCGTGCTCCACCGTCTGCGCCAGCAGGCGCGGTACGAACGCATCCAGGCGCTCACGGCCGATGCGCTGCATCGAGCGCAACTGGGGCTGGCACGCAGGCCGGACAGGCGGCGCAGCGCCTCGGCGGGCTGCTTGAAACCGGCCTCTTCCAGCTGTCGGCTGGCGGCCTCTTCATCCAGGGCTTGCTCCCACAGCGGCAACCATTCGCCACCAACCACCAGCTCGCCTTCGCCCTCTTCGTCGTCCGGGTCGGCGATGACCTGACGGAAGTGCCAGTCGACCCGACCGCGCCAGTACATGAGCTGGTCGTGGAAGCTCTGCCAGTCGGCAAAGCCAAGGATGTACGCCACCCGCTCACGGTCGGTTTCACTGTCTGGCAGCATCTGGGTCTGGCGGTCGGCAATGGCCTGGATGGCGTGTTCGGTGTAACGCAGGAATTCATAGCCTTCACGCAACTCTGCGACTACCGCCGGCGGCAGGTAGCCTTGGCCTTCGAGGGTTGCCAGCACCTTGAGCAGCGGCCGCTGCTGCAGGCTCAGGTCACGTCCGCCGTGAATCAGCTGGAAGGCCTGGGCAATGAACTCCACCTCGCGGATGCCGCCGGCACCGAGCTTGATGTTGTCGGCCATGCCCTTGCGCCGCACCTCCTGCTGAATCAGTTGCTTCATGGTGTGCCGCAGCGCTTCGATCGCCGAGAAGTCCAGGTAACGGCGGTAAACGAACGGTCGCAGCATCTCCTGCAACTGGGCGCCAGCCTGCTGGTCACCCGCCACCACGCGGGCCTTGATCATGGCGTAGCGTTCCCAGTCGCGCCCCTGGTCCTGGTAGTACTGCTCCAGCGCGTTGAAGCTCAAGACCAGCGCGCCCGCCGAACCATAAGGACGCAGGCGCATGTCGACGCGGAACACGAACCCATCGACGGTCACCGGGTCCAGAGCCTTGATCAGGCGCTGGCCCAGGCGGGTGAAGAATTCCTGGTTGTCCAGCGAGCGCTTGACCCCTTCGGTCTCGCCGCCTTCGGGGAAGGCGAAGATCAGGTCGATGTCCGACGAAAGGTTCAGCTCCACCGCCCCCAGCTTGCCCATGCCCAACACGACCATGTGTTGCGGCTGGCCGCTGCGGTTGCCGATGGGCGTGCCGAACTGCTGGCAATGGCGCGGGTACAGCCATTGATAGGCTTGGTCGATAGCGGCATCGGCCAGGTCGGACAAATCGCGGCAGGTCTCGCCCAGCTCGGCCTGGCGGGTAATGTCACGCCAGATGATGCGCAGTTGCTGGCGGTTGCGCTCGCGACGCAGGTTGCGCGCCAGCTCGTCCTCGCTCTGCGCCACCTGAGCGGCGGAGGCGATGTGCGCGCACAGCTCGCCCGGGGCATAGCGGCGGTCGAGCTCGCCGCTGGCGACCAGTTCGAACAGCATGACCGGTTCGCGCTGGGCCAGGCCCAGGACAAAGTCGCTGGCCGCAGCCACCTGGTCGAACTGTTGCCGATGGGTCGGGCTCAGGCCTGCAGGTCCAGCCCAGGGTGACCGGCGATGGCATCGAGCAGGAACTGCTGGTTGCGAGCGACCAGCGGTTGCAGGGTAGCGGGCAGATCGAGCGGCAAAGGCAGGCGCATGGACTATCCTTGATCGGCGAGAAAGTGAGGGGTAGATGCGGTCAAGGGGAAGCCGGACCACGGTTGGACTGTCATACAAAAGTTGGAAATAGCTGAAAAAAACGAATCACTGGCAAAAAACATCAACAACCACCTGTTTTCGGCACATTGCCAACCACCATGAACGTTTTTCCTCACAACCCAGGGTGCGACCAAACGTCGCATTTCTGTAGTATTACTACTACCCCGACCGTGTAAAAGCATGAAATGCGAAAGCTTTTGTAGTAAAACTACACGGCGCCGGATAACACCCCGGTAATCCAAGAATTCACGACGTCTGCCCATAAGGCCAGTCGCAAACTCAGGCCCCGATTCTGGTGGCCTTTCCGCCCTGGAGCAAGCCATGCAAGACCTCGATCCAATCGAAACCCAGGAATGGCTGGATGCCCTGGAGTCGGTCCTCGACAAAGAAGGCGAAGACCGCGCTCATTACCTGATGACCCGTATGGGCGAGCTGGCCACCCGTAGTGGCTCCCAGCTGCCGTATGCGATCACCACGCCATACCGCAACACCATCCCTGTCACCCACGAAGCACGCATGCCTGGCGACCTGTTCATGGAACGCCGCATTCGCTCGATGGTGCGTTGGAACGCCCTGGCCATGGTCATGCGCACCAACCTGAAAGACTCGGACCTGGGCGGACACATCTCCAGCTTCGCCTCCAGCGCCACCCTGTACGACATCGGCTTCAACTACTTCTTCCAGGCCCCGACCGAAGAACACGGCGGCGACCTGATCTTCTTCCAGGCCACGCTTCGCCAGGCGTCTACGCCCGCGCCTTCATGGAAGGCCGCATCAACGAAGACCAGATGAACAACTTCCGTCAGGAAGTGGACGGCAACGGCCTGTCTTCGTACCCGCACCCTTGGCTGATGCCTGACTTCTGGCAGTTCCCGACCGTTTCCATGGGTCTGGGCCCGATCCAGGCAATCTACCAGGCACGCTTCATGAAGTACCTGGAAGCCCGTGGCTACATCCCGGCCGGCAAGCAGAAGGTCTGGTGCTTCATGGGCGACGGCGAGTGCGACGAGCCGGAATCCCTGGGCGCAATCGCCCTGGCCGGCCGCGAGAAGCTGGACAACCTGATCTTCGTCATCAACTGCAACCTGCAGCGCCTCGACGGCCCGGTTCGCGGTAACGGCAAGATCATCCAGGAACTCGAAGGCGTGTTCCGTGGCGGTGGCTGGAACGTCAACAAAGTCGTCTGGGCCGCTTCTGGGACCCACTGTTCGCCAAGGACACCGACGGTGCCCTGCAGCGCCGCATGGACGAAGTCATCGACGGCGAATACCAGAACTACAAGGCCAAGGACGGCGCGTACGTCCGTCAGCACTTCTTCAACACCCCAGAGCTCAAGGCCATGGTCGAAGACCTGTCCGACGAGGAAATCTGGAAGCTCAACCGTGGCGGCCACGACCCGTACAAGGTCTATGCGGCCTACCACCAGGCGGTCAACCACAAAGACCAGCCGACCGTCATTCTGGCCAAGACCATCAAGGGTTACGGTACCGGTGCTGGCGAAGCCAAGAACACCGCGCACAACACCAAGAAGGTCGACGTCGACAGCCTGCGTCACTTCCGTGACCGCTTCGACATCCCGGTCAAGGATGCCGACCTGGAAAACCTGCCATTCTTCAAACCAGAAGAAGGCTCCGCCGAAGCCAAGTACCTGGCCGAGCGCCGTACTGCCCTGGGCGGCTTCGTGCCACAGCGTCGCGCCAAGAGCTTCAGCGTGCCGACCCCGCCGCTGGAAACGCTGAAAGCGATCCTGGACGGTTCGGGCGACCGCGAAATCTCCACCACCATGGCCTTCGTGCGTATTCTGGCGCAGCTGGTCAAGGACAAGGAAATCGGCCAGCGCATCGTTCCGATCATCCCGGACGAAGCCCGTACCTTCGGTATGGAAGGCATGTTCCGCCAACTGGGCATCTACTCGTCGGTCGGCCAGCTCTACGAGCCAGTCGATAAAGACCAGGTGATGTTCTACCGCGAAGACAAGAAGGGCCAGATCCTCGAGGAAGGCATCAACGAAGCCGGCGCCATGTCGTCGTTCATCGCTGCCGGTACCTCGTACAGCTGCCACAACCAGCCGATGCTGCCGTTCTACATCTTTTACTCGATGTTCGGCTTCCAGCGTATCGGCGACCTGGCCTGGGCCGCTGGCGACAGCCGCACCCGTGGCTTCCTGATCGGCGGTACCGCCGGCCGTACCACCCTCAACGGTGAAGGCCTGCAGCACGAAGACGGTCACAGCCACATGATGGCTGGCACCATCCCGAACTGCCGCACCTATGATCCAACCTACGGCTACGAGCTGGCGGTGATCATCCAGGACGGCATGAAGAAGATGACCGAAGAGCAACAGGACATCTTCTACTACATCACCGTGATGAACGAGTCCTACCAGCAGCCAGCCATGCCGGCCGGTGTCGAGGAAGGCATCATCAAGGGCATGTACCTGCTGGAAGAAGACACCCGCGAAGCCGCGCACCACGTACAGCTGATGGGCTCCGGCACCATCCTGCGCGAAGTCCGCGAAGCGGCGAAGATCCTGCGTGAAGAGTTCAACGTCGGTGCCGACGTGTGGAGCGTCACCAGCTTCAACGAACTGCGTCGCGACGGCCTGGCCGTGGAACGCGCCAACCGCCTGAAGCCTGGCCAGAAGCCACAGACTACCTACGTCGAAGAGTGCCTGGCCGGTCGCAAAGGTCCGGTCATCGCGTCCACCGACTACATGAAGCTGTTCGCCGAGCAGATTCGTCAGTGGGTCCCGAGCAAAGAGTTCAAAGTCCTGGGTACCGATGGCTACGGTCGCAGCGACAGCCGCAAGAAGCTGCGTCACTTCTTCGAAGTCGACCGCCACTTCGTAGTGCTGGCTGCCCTGGAAGCCTTGGCTGACCGCGGCGAGATCGAACCTAAGGTGGTGGCTGACGCTATCGTCAAGTTCGGTATCGACCCGGACAAGCGCAACCCACTGGACTGCTGAGGAGTATTTTTAAGTGAGCGAACTCATTCGCGTACCTGACATCGGCAGCGGTGAAGGTGAAATCATCGAGCTGTTCGTCAAGGTCGGTGACCGTATCGAGGCCGACCAGAGCCTGCTGACCCTGGAGTCCGACAAGGCCTCCATGGAGATCCCAGCGCCGAAGGCCGGTGTCATCAAGGAACTGAAGGTCAAGCTGGGCGATCGCCTGAAAGAAGGCGACGAGCTGCTGGTCCTGGAAGCCGAGGGCGCCGCTGCGGCGCCTGAGGCTCCGGCCGCGGCCGCCCCGGCTCCGGCTCCAGCTGCTGCCGCTCCGGCGCCGGCTGCCGAAGCCGCCCTGCCCCAGCCGCAGCTCCGGCTGCCGCCAGCGTGCAGGACATCCACGTGCCGGACATCGGCTCGTCGGGCAAGGCCAAGATCATCGAAGTGCTGGTCAAGGTCGGCGACACCGTCGAAGCCGACCAGTCGCTGATCACCCTGGAGTCCGACAAGGCCTCCATGGAGATCCCGTCGCCAGCTGCTGGCGTGGTCGAAGAAGTACTGTGCAAGCTGGAAGATGAAGTCGGCACTGGCGACCTGATCTTCAAGCTGAAAGTCGCTGGCGCCGCACCGGCTGCCGCTCCGGCTCCGGCCGCTGCTGCCCCGGCTGCTGCTCCTGCTCCGGCTGCCGCCCCTGCCGCTGCCCCAGCGCCTGCTGCCGCCCCTGCTCCGGTCGCCACCGCACCGGCAGCCGGCAGCAACGCCAAGGTCCACGCAGGCCCGGCCGTTCGTCAGCTGGCCCGTGAATTCGGCGTCGACCTGGGTGCTGTCGCGGCCACCGGCCCGCACGGCCGCATCCTGAAAGAAGACGTGCAGGTTTACGTCAAGGCCATGATGCAGAAGGCCAAAGAAGCTCCGGCAGCCGCTGGCGCTACCGGCGGCGCTGGCATCCCGCCGATTCCGGCCGTGGACTTCAGCAAGTTCGGTGAAGTGGAAGAAGTGGCCCTGACCCGCCTGATGCAGGTCGGTGCCGCCAACCTGCACCGCAGCTGGCTGAACGTGCCGCACGTCACCCAGTTCGACTCTGCCGACATCACCGAGCTGGAAGCCTTCCGCGTTGCGCAGAAGGCCGTGGCCGAAAAGGCTGGCGTCAAGCTGACCGTGCTGCCACTGCTGCTCAAGGCCTGCGCCTTCCTGCTCAAGGAACTGCCGGACTTCAACAGCTCGCTGGCACCAAGCGGCAAAGCCATCATCCGCAAGAAGTACGTGCACATCGGCTTCGCCGTGGACACCCCGGACGGCCTGCTGGTCCCTGTGATCAAGAACGTCGACCAGAAGAGCCTGCTGCAGCTGGCTGCCGAAGCCGCCGCGCTGGCCGAGAAGGCCCGCACCAAAAAGCTGTCGGCCGACGAGATGCAAGGCGCCTGCTTCACCATCTCCAGCCTCGGCCACATTGGCGGCACCGGCTTCACGCCGATCGTCAACGCGCCTGAGGTGGCGATCCTGGGCGTCTCCAAGGCGACCATGCAGCCGGTCTGGGATGGCAAGGCCTTCCAGCCGAAGCTGATGCTGCCGCTGTCGCTGTCCTACGATCACCGCGTGATCAACGGCGCTGCCGCCGCGCGCTTCACCAAGCGCCTGGGCGACGTGCTGGGCGATATCCGCACCATGCTGCTGTAAGGCAGCGACCTGCCTCCCCTCGGTCGGGGAGGCAGGCACCCCTCGAGCTGCCACGCTCGTACCTCAACCCCGTCAGTTTGGCGGGGCTTTTTTTGCCTGTCAGAACTAAATCGCCGGCAAGCCGGCTCCCACAGGACCGCGACGACCTCAAGATCATTGCAGTACCTGTAGGAGCCGGCTTGCCGGCGATGAGGCCGGTACAGGCAACAGCCCGCAAATTCGACAGGCGAACTAAGGATTTCCCTCCAGCAGCCGAAAACATATACATGACAGCCCTATGGCCGCTTGCCAGCCTCGGGGACATGATGCAACCTTGCCAGATGCGCCGTTCAAGGCAGCGTCACCCTCTTCAAGCGAGTCTTCGATGAAAAGCCAACCCGATGCCGCCAGCCGTGTGGTGGCCGAGGTCGTCACGCAGCTTCCCGTGCCTTCGCGGCTCGGCATGCTGCGTTTCGAAAGGCTGAACGAAGCCACCTGGGCCATGCTGTACCTGGACCCTGCCTGCGAGCGCCAGTTTGGCCTACCCGCTTCCGAGCTGTGCGCACTGATCGGCTCGCCCTATGCCAGCCTGATGGCACCTGAAATCCGCTACAAGCTGCACGACGAGATCCAGGCGCAGCTGTCTCAGCGTGGCTACTACCGCGTGCGTTACACCCTGCATGCGCAGCAGTCGCCCCTGCGCCTGCTGGAAGTCGGCGAGGCCTACAAGCAGCACAACCGCCAGTTGCTGCGCGGCTACCTGACGGTGCTCGACGACCAGGCCGACGACAGCTCGGAGCTAGACGCAAACGATCTCGAATCGCGCAACAACCGGCTGCAGCTGGCCCTGCAATTGAACCAGCGTGCGCAACAGGAACAGCTCGAACATCTTGAGCGAGTGCGTGGCCAGCAGGACCTGATCCTGCGCCTGGCCCGCCAACGCTACAGTGCCGAGAACTCGCTGCTTGAAGCCGCCGAGTTGATCACCCGCAGCGCCTGTGAAATCTACAAGGTCGACAACGCCAGCATCTGGCACCTGGACGAGCAACGTCTCATCCCGATCAGCGCCTGGCACCGGCATGAGCAACAACATCAGCTTCCCGAGCCGATCGACGCTAGCCGCTTTCCGGACTACCTCGAGGCCCTGCACGCCAGTCGCGCCATCGATGCTCACAACGCCAGCCACGACCCCCGCACCCGGGAGCTCGCCGAGAGCCTCTACCCGGCCAACAACGCCATGCTCGATGCCAGCATCCGCGTCGATGGCCAGGTGGTCGGCGTGCTGTGCCTGGAGCAGACCGGCCAGCCTCGAGCCTGGCAGTCAGACGAGATTGCCTTTGCCGGTGAACTGGCCGACCAGTTCGCCCAGGTCATCACCAACCACAATCGACGCACCGCTACCAGCGCCCTGCACCTGTTCCAGCGTGCAGTAGAACAAAGCGCCAGCGCCTTCCTGCTGGTCAACCGTGACGGCGTGGTGGAGTACGTCAACCCCAGCTTCACCGCCATCACCCAGTACAGCACCGAAGAAGTTCAGGGCCACCACCTGGCTGAACTGCCAGCATTAGCGAACCTGAGTGAACTGCTGTTCGACTCACCGTCGAGCCTGGAGATGGGCAACAGCTGGCAAGGTGAGTTCAAGAGCCGACGCAAGAACCTCGAACCCTACTGGGGCCAGCTGTCGATCTCGAAGGTTTATGGTGACAACCGTGAGCTGACCCACTACATCGGTATTTACGAGGACATCACCCAGTCCAAGCTGGCCCAGCAGCGTATCGAGCGCCTGGCCTATACCGACAACCTGACCAATCTGGGCAACCGCCCGGCATTCATCCGCAACCTCGACGCCCACTTCACCGGCGGCGGCGACAGCCCGATCTGCCTGCTGCTGGTAGACATCGACAACTTCAAGCGGATCAATGACAGCCTCGGCCACCAGACCGGCGACAAGCTGCTGGTGAGCCTGGCCCGGCGCCTGCGCAACAGCCTCAGCCCCAATGACATCCTTGCCCGCTTCGCCAGCAACGAGTTCGCCGTGCTGCTGGACGGCACCAGCCTGGAAGACGGCCAGGGCGTCGCCCTTCAGCTGCTGCGCACCCTCGACAAACCGATGTTCGTCGACAATCAGCTGATCAACGTCACCGCATCGGTGGGCCTGGCCTGCGCGCCCATGCACGGCAGCGACCCGACCTCCCTGATGAAGAACGCAGGCCTTGCCCTGCACAAGGCCAAGGCCAACGGCAAGCACCAGGTGCAAGTGTTCACCGAAGTGCTCAACGCCGAAGCCAGCTACAAGCTGTTCGTCGAGAACAACCTGCGCCGCGCCCTTACCCAGAATGAGCTGGAGGTGTTCTACCAGCCCAAGCTGTGCCTGCGCAGCGGCCGCTTGCTGGGCCTGGAGGCGCTGCTGCGCTGGAACCACCCAGAGCGCGGCATGATCCGCCCGGACCAGTTCATCAGCGTGGCCGAGGAAACCGGCCTGATCATTCCCATCGGTAAGTGGGTGGTGCGCCAGTCGTGCCGCATGAGCCAGCAACTGCGCGAAGCCGGCATGGGCAACCTGCATGTGGCCATCAACCTGTCGCCCAAGCAGTTCTCCGACCCCGACCTGGTCGCCTCGATCGGCTCGATCCTCAAGGAAGAAGATCTGCCCCGCACCTGCTGGAACTGGAGCTCACCGAAGGCCTGCTGCTGGAAGCCACCGAGGACACCCACCGCCAGCTCGACGAACTCAAGGCCCTGGCCTGACCCTGGCCATGGACGACTTCGGCACCGGTTACTCATCGCTGAGCTACCTGAAGAAGTTTCCGATCGACATCATCAAGATCGACCGCAGCTTCATCAACGAGATCCCGGACAACCAGGACGACATGGAGATCACCTCGGCGGTGGTGGCCATGGCGCACAACCTCAAGCTCAAGGTGGTAGCCGAGGGGATCGAGACGCCAGAACAGCTGGCGTTTCTGCGTCGGCATCGGTGCGATGTGGGCCAAGGGTACCTGTTCGACCGGCCGATCCCAGGCCGGGAGCTTGCGGAAAAACTCAAGCGCTATCCGCGCGGTCCAATGGCCTGACAGCGGCGCCAAGCTCGGGCACTATAGAGTCCATTCGGGCCTCATCGCCGGCAAGCCGGCTCCCACAGGATTACCGCACGCCTCGGTTACTGTGCCTTACCTGTGGGAGCCGGCTTGCCGGCGATGAGGCCAACACCCATCTCACTGAACAAACACAGAGGAACGGCCATGGTCCTGCGTTCTGAAATCCTGGTGAACAAAAACGTCATGCCTACCGCGGAACAGGCCCTGCCTGGCCGCGAAACCCTATGAAGCTGCCCGAATTCCACTACGTCTTCGAAGGCACCCCATTGCTTGGCCCGTTCTTCGAGGGCAGCATCGATTTCGCCATCTTCGGCCTGGGCTGCTTCTGGGGCGCGAGCGCCGCTTCTGGCAGCGTGAAGGCGTGGTCAGCACCGTGGTCGGCTATGCCGGTGGCTTCACTCCCCACCCGACCTACGAAGAAGTCTGCTCGAGCCTGACCGGCCACACCGAAGTGGTACTGGTGGTGTTCGACAAAGACAAAGTCAGCTACCGCGAACTGCTGGCCATGTTCTGGGAACTGCACAACCCGACCCAAGGCATGCGCCAGGGCAACGACATTGGCACCCAGTATCGTTCGGCCATCTATTGCACCAGCCCCGAGCAACTGGAGCAGGCCAAGGCCAGCCGCGATGCCTTCCAGGCCGAGCTGAGCAAGGCCGGTTTCGGCGAAATCACCACCGAAATCGACCAGGCGCCAACCGTCTACTTCGCCGAGGCCTACCACCAGCAGTACCTGGCCAAGAACCCCGATGGCTACTGCGGCATCGGTGGCACCGGCGTTTGCTTGCCACCCAGCCTGCAAGGCAACTGAACCATGAGCACGATGACCCTGTTCCATTCGCCTCTGTCGCCGTTCGTGCGCAAGGTCATGGTGGTGCTGCACGAAACCGGTCAGCTTGACCGCGTGGCGCTGCAGCCGGTGAACATCAGCCCGGTGAGCGGTGACGAGCAGCTCAACCGGGGCAACCCCATCGGCAAGATCCCGGCCCTGCGCCTGGAAGACGGCACGGTGCTGCACGACAGCCGGGTCATCTGCGAATACCTGGACTTGCAGCACGTCGGCACCCCGCTGATCCCCGTGAAGGCTCGGCACGCTGGCGTCGCATGACCCTGGCGTCCCAGGCCGATGCGATCATGGATGCGGCGGTATCTTCGCGTTACGAGACCTTCCTGCGGCCTGAGGACAAACGTTGGGATGGCTGGGTTGCCGCCCAAGGCGAGAAGATTCGCCGTAGCCTGGCCAACCTGGAGCAGGAGCACCTGGCTGAGCTGGTGTCAGGCTTCGACATTGCGGCCATTGGTGTGGCCTGCGCGCTGGGGTACCTGGACTTGCGCCAGCCGGAGTTCGGTTGGCGTGAGCGCCAGCCTGGGCTGGCGGCGTGGTACGCCGAGGTGGCCAAGCGGCCGTCGATGGTGGCTACAGCACCGGTTGTCTGACGGCCTTTTCGCGGGTAAACCCGCTCCCACAGGCGCAGTGCAGATCCTGAGATTTGCACCGTAAATGTGGGAGCGGGTTTACCCGCGAAGAGCTCAACTCGATATCACAGGAAACAACTGCCCAATTTTCCGGGCCAACCACCGCCCGATCTCCCTATCCTCCCTCACGCCACCCTCCCCACCCGCGTCCAATCCAGCCGCCGGGTCAGCACCATGAACACTCCCAACAAGCCAAAGCACAGCAACGACCCCATCAACAGCGCATAGTCCTCAGCGCTGAGCAGCCCATAGAGCAGCGCGTACAGCACCGCCAACCCCATCGCGAACCCGACCCCACGCCAGAAGCTGCGTAGCACATGGCTCAAGTAGAAGCCGATCAGCAGCACACACGCCGACGCCGACAGCCCATACGCCAGGCCAAAACCAATGTGCTCGGACAACGACAGCAACAGCAGGTAGAAGAACGCGAGTGCCACACCGACCAGGATGTACTGCACCGGATGCACGCTGAGGTTCTTCAGCACCTCGAACAGGAAGAAGCCGGCAAAGGTCAGGGCGATGAACAGCAGGGCATATTTGATCGCCCGCTCGCTCTTGAGGTACTGGTCGACCGGGTCGACGAAGCTCACGCCAAACGTGCGTGCGCTGAACTCCTCACACTGCCCGGCTGTGGCGCACTGAACCAAAGCTTCTTCCAGGTTGGTGGCGAAGAACGAGGTTTGCCAGTGAGCGCTGAAGCCCTGCTCGTTGACCTCGCGGCGGCTCGGCAGGTAGCTGCCAATGAAGCTCGGGTGCGGCCAGTTGGCGTGCATCTCGACGGTACTGGTGCGCCCCACCGGCAGCACATGCAGTTGTCCGGTGCCCTGCAGTGCCAAGTCGAAGCCGTAATTGAATTCCCGTGCCTGCACGCCATCGAACTGCGGCAGTACCACGTGCACACCACCGCGCATCCAGCTCAGCCCGGAACCTGCTTCGAAAGGCTGGCGTTGGTCGTCCACGCTCAGCTCCAAACCGTTTTCGATGCCACGGATATCACTGATCCCGACAACCAGGAACGGCTTGTCGAAACGGTAATCGTCGAAATCCTTGTCGATACCCCAACGTTCAGGGAGTTTGAAGCGCCCGCTGATGCGCCCCTTGGCGTGGAACAGGCGCGCCTGGTAGATACCCCGGCCCGTAGTTCAGTGTCGACGGCCAGGTCGGTGTCGAAGGTTTCCGGCAGGAAGTACAGCTGGCCGGTGACCGTGCTGGTCTCCTGCACACTCTGACCGTCCTTCTCGATCCAGCGACGCTGGTACTTGCGGTACGGCACCACCAGCAGCGGGCCGCTGATCTGCTGGTCGAAACTGGCGCTCTGGGCAATGTCGCGCAGCACGCCGTCGCGCAGGTTCTGGCGCTCGTCGATCAAGCCGTCGATCAGCATCAGGGGAATCAGCAGCAACATCATCAGCAGGGCGATCATGCCGAGCTTGAAACCAAGGGTCTTGTTCATGGGGCCTCCGTTAGCGATGGGCGTGTGTGCGCCGGCGGCGAGGCCTTGGGGAGGGCCTGTGGAGAATGTGTGTAGATTCAGTGGTGATAGAGAGCCATCTGCCTTAACTGAACCGCCCCAAAGGCAGCCACAACCTTACCCGCACCCCATCCTCGATGTTTTCCACCGCCAGCGCCCCGCCATGCAGCTGCATCACCTCAGCCACGAAGTTGAGCCCCAGCCCAGTGCTCTTGCGCCCGCTCCCAGGCCGCGGCAGTGAGTAGAAACGCTCGGCAACCCGCCCGATGGCATATGCGGGAATCTCCTGCCCCCTGGTTGAACAGGCTCAGCGCCACCCGCTCGCCCTCGCGCTCCAGCTCGAACAACAGCGCCCCACCGGGCGGCGTGAAGTCCAGCGCGTTGTCCAGCAGGTTTGCCAGCGCCTGACGCATCAGGAACGGGTCGCACAACAACCGTACCCCGTCGGCACCCGCTGGCGAACCTGCAAGCCCCCACTTTCGATCCGCGCCGCATGGGCCAGCAGCAACCCATCGACCAGCGGCGCCAGCGTCACCTGCTGCTCATCCTCCAACGCCTGCATCTGCTCGACGCGCGCCAGGTTGAGCAGCCGTTCGATCATTTGTTGCAGGCGCTCGCTCTCGCGTTCGATGTTGCCCGCAAAGCGCGCCCGCTGCTCCATGGGCATGTCGCCCTGCAGCAACTCGGACGCGCCACGGATCGCTGCCAGAGGGCTCTTCAACTCATGGGTCAGGGTGTGCACATAGCGCTCGACATAGGCTTTGCCCTCCAGTTGCGTGCGCATACGCTCGACCGCATTGGCCAACTGCGCCAACTCACCGCCCTTGTAGTGCGGCAGCGCCGCGCGCTGGCCTTCGCTGACCGCTTGGGCGTAGGCAGTCAACCGGCGCAGCGAACGGGCCAGCCACCATGACAGCGCCGCACCGATCAACAACCCCAGGCCGATCAGGCCAAGCCCAAGGGTCAGCAGACGCTGCTCGGAACGGTCGATATAGGGTTGCAGCGAGCTATTGGGCTTGGCCACCGTGACCACACCGATGATTTTGCCCTCGTCGAGGATTGGGGCCGCCACATGCATGACCGAGGTGCTTTCATCATCAGCGACGCTGCGCGTGGAGCGGGCGCCATATTCGCCACGCAGGGTCAGGTAGACGTCATTCCAGCGCGAATAATCCTTACCCAGGTCTTGGCCGCTGGAATCGAGCAGGACGATGCCCTTGGCGTCGGTCACGTAGATACGGTGGCTGACCTGGTTCTTGGCCAAGCCCCAGATCTGCGCGCCAGGGCTGCGCAGGCCGTAAGCCTTGAGCACCTGCGGCAAGCGGCTTTGCGTCAAGGTGCCCGCCTTGACGTCATCGTGAAGAATCTCGGCCAGCAGGTTGGCGGTATCCACGAGGGTTTCCTCCGACGACTGGCGCACCACCGGGCGAATCTGCTCGCGCACCGTATTGAGCAGAAAATAGCCGGCAAACCCGACGAACAGGAAGTACACGAGGAAGATTCGGATACCCAGGCGCATCAGGCGTGGTCCGGCTGTAGCTGTAGCCGAGGCCGCGATGGGTCTGAATCGGCTCGGCATCGGCGCGCACCAGGCGCAGTTTGGCTCGCAGGCTCTTGATGTGGCTGTCGATGGTGCGCTCGTAACCCACGTCCGAGGCCACGCCAAGGGCATCGAGCAATTGCTCGCGGCTGAACACCCGCTGCGGCTGTTCCAGCAGACATTGCAGCAGGCGGAACTCATGGCGGGTGAGCGTCAGCGGCTGCCCACGGTAAGTGATCAGCATGCGCAGGGTATCGAGCTGGAACAGTGCCGTTTCGGCCACCGGTTCGACACGTGGCGCCATGCGTTTGAGGATTGCCCGAACCCGGGCAGTCACTCACGGGGGCTGAAGGGTTTGACCACATAGTCGTCGGCACCGATTTCCAAGCCGACCACCCGGTCGATCTCACCATCGCGGGCGCTGAGGAACATTACCGGGACTTCAGTGAAGCGACGCAACTGGCGGCAGGTTTCGAAACCACTGATGTCGGGCAGGCCGATGTCCAGAATCACCAGGTCCGCAGGTTTCAGACGCTGCTGCTCGACAGCTGCGCTGCCTAGCGTCACCCATTCAGTGCTGTGGCCATCGGCCTGCAGGGCATAGATGAGGGTATCGGCAATGGCCGCTTCGTCTTCGACGATAAGGATATGGGGCATGGAATCCGGCCTTGCTGAGGCAAAGCTGGATTTTTAGCCTACCGGCCCATCGCCGGCAAGCCGGCTCCTAAAGGTTCGCCACGATCATGTGAGAGCCGGCTTGCCGGCGATAGGGCCGTTACAGACCAAGAGCTATCAGCAATCCGGCTTGCCCGCCGTGAACCGCTTGGCCGGGTTCACCGCAGCCTTGAACTCACGCAGTGCCTTGGCGCCAACCAGCAGCGGATAGTTGAAGCTGCTGCGATCGACCAGGTTGACCTCGACGGTACGCTTCACATCCCCCAAACACAGCTCCAGGTCGACCACCGGCCGTTTGGAGAGCTCCGGCGCATCGCCTTCTTCCTCTTCGTCAGCACGGTTCTTGATCTTGCTGATGCGCGCCAGCTTGTGCTCGTAGACCTTGCCGTCGGAATCCTTGGTCGCCAGGCGGAAGCGCACCCACTCTTCGCCATCGCGGGTGAACAGTTCGATGTCCTTGGCCGACAGCGAGGCGGTATAGGCGCCCGTATCCATCTTGGCTTTCAGGGTTTCGCCGATCTCAGGCAGGGCAATGTTTTCATAGCGACCGTAAAGGGTGGGCTCAGCGGCCATCACCGGCAGTGCGAACAGCGACAACAGGGCAAGCAGACGTTTCACGGGCAAACTTCCTTGAGAAGGGTCAGTGCTTAGACTGCACGAGGAGGATAGGTTCGTTGTCACACCTTAAACAACACAATGTGAAACATTTGTACCAACCACCGGGCATTCGACGTTTGGCGTAGAGCACTACCCTGCTTATCATTGCCGACCGCAAAATTCACACAACAAGAGTCTCCTTATGCGTCGCCTGTTTACCGGCATTCTTACGACCACCCTGCTGTTGCTCAATACGGTGGTGATGATCTGCCCGCTGTTGGTCTTCGCCCTGCTCAAACTGGTGTTGCCAGGCCGTGGACGGGACTATGCCTCGTGGGCGGTGATGTGGATTGCCGAGACCTGGTCGGAGATCGACAAGGTCATCTTCTCGCTGTGCATCCCCACACAATGGGACATCCGTGGCGTCGAGAATCTGCGTCGGGACACGTCCTATCTGGCGGTGAGCAACCATCAGACCTGGGTCGACATTCCCGCGTTGATCGAAAGCCTCAATCGCCGTACCCCATTCTTCAAATTCTTCCTGAAGAAGGAGCTGATCTGGGTGCCGCTGCTGGGCCTGGCCTGGTGGGGGCTGGATTATCCCTTCATGAAGCGCTACAGCAAGGCCTTCCTGGAAAAACACCCCGAGCTGAAGGGCAAGGACCTGGAGATCACCAAGGCCGCCTGCGAGCTGTTCAAGCGCCAGCCGGTGACGGTGGTCAACTACCTGGAGGGCACGCGTTTCACGGAAGCCAAGCGCCAGGCGCAGCAGTCGCCGTACCGCTATTTGCTCAAGCCCAAGGCAGGCGGCGTGGCGTTCGTGCTGGCGGCTCTGGGTGAGCAGCTCGACGCGCTGCTGGACGTGACCATCGTTTACCCAGGCAACAAGGCGCCCGGGTTCTGGGACCTGCTCAATGGCAGCATTAGTCGGGTGATTATCGACATTCAAGTGCGCGAGCTAGACCCGGCGTTGTGGGCTGGGGATTACGAGAACGACCCGAATTCCGCCAGACCGTGCAGGCCTGGGTGAACCAGTTGTGGGTGGAGAAGGACCAGCGGATCGAGCAGTTGCGCAACGAAATGGGCTGAGGCTCATGGCCTATCGCCGGCAAGCCGGTTCCCACAAAGTTGAGATCGGCGCAATACCTGTAGGAGCCGGCTTGCCGACGATAGGGCCAGTAAACCCACTATAAAAAACCCAATTAAAACCCAGGCTAATAATCAGCATAAGGATTACTTTTTTGTCATCACCCACCTAGCTGGATAAAAATCGACCAAAGCACAACTACAAAAATGCCTGGATCGATCGATGGCCAACCAACCTAGCTCCGCCCCCGCCCAACTCCGCCGCGTCCTGGCCTACCCGCCCTGGTGTTCTTCGGCCTGGTGTACATGGTCCCGCTGACCATCTTCACCACCTACGGCATCGTCACCGAAATCACCGGAGGCCGCACCGCCGGGGCCTATCTGGTCACCCTGCTGGCCATGCTGTTCACCGCCACTTCCTACAGCTTCATGGTCAAGCGCTTCCCGGTCGCGGGCTCGGCGTATTCCTACACCAACATGGCCTTCGGCCCTAACGCAGGCTTCCTCGCCGGTTGGTCGCTGCTGCTCGATTACCTGTTCCTGCCGATGATCAACTACCTGCTGATCGGCCTGTTCCTCAACATCGCGTTCCCGGCGGTACCCGCCTGGGCCTTCGTGCTCGCCTCGATCGCGCTGGTGACCCTGCTCAATGTGGTCGGCATCAACTCGGTGGCCAAGACCAGCAACCTGATCGTCGGCGCGCAGATCGTGTTCATCGGCGTGTTCGTCGCGCTGTCGTGCAAAACCTTGGCGGGCCAGCCTCTCGACCTGCTGTCGCCGCTGCTGGGCGACGATAGCAAGCCAGGCTTCGGCCACCTGATGGCGGGCGCTGCGGTGTTGTGCCTGTCGTTCCTCGGTTTCGACGCCGTCTCGACCTTGGCCGAGGAATGCCGCGACGCCCGCCGCGACGTGCCTCGGGCGATCATCCTCACCACTCTGTTCGCCGGCTTGCTGTTCACAGTTCTGGCCTATGTAAGCCAGCTGGTGCTGCCGGGCAGCAGCTTCGCCAACGCCGATGCGGCGGCCAACGAGGTGATGTTCAAGGCGGGTGGGCAGTTCCTGACCAACTTCTTCACCGCCGCCTATGTCGCCGGCAGTCTGGGTTCGGCGTTGGCCTCGCAGGCGGCAGTGTCGCGCATCCTGTTCACCATGGGCCGCGACAACGTGCTGCCGCAGCGCAGCTTCGGCTACCTGTCGCCGCGCTTTGGCACGCCAGTGTTTGCCATTTTGCTGGTGTCGGCGTTTTCACTGCTGGCGCTGGTGATCGACCTGTCTACCCTGGCCTCGCTGATCAGCTTTGGCGCGCTGGTGGCATTCTCGGCGGTGAACCTGGCGGTGGTGAAGACGCACCTGATGGGCGACGGCGCTCAGCGCAACCTCAAGGGGCTGCTGTGCTATGGCGTGGTGCCGTTGGTGGGATTGAGCCTTACGTTGTGGCTGTGGACCAGCCTGTCGGCGCTGACATTGGTGATTGGGTTGTGCTGGTTCGCCCTGGGGCTGGCTTACCTGGCTGTACTTACCGCGGGCTTCCGTCGGCCAATGCAGCTTGTCGACTTCTCCGAGACCGCTTGAACAGCGCGCCTCCCTGTGGAGCGGGTTTACCCGCGAAGACGTCGGCGAATTCACCTACGCTTTCGCGGGTAAACCCGCTCCCACAGGGGCCCCGCCAGGCCTTTAGACGGAAGGTACGGCAGCCACCGCCGGGGTTGTCCACAGGCTACCCAGGTTCTGCAACAACGACCCGGCAATCCCCTGCTGGCCAAGGTACGAAAGAATCAGCGGAGCAAACTGCCCGATCATCCCAGTATCCATGCCCAGCGCCTTGAAGGCGGTGTCCAGGTCGCTGCGATTCTGCACGTCGTTGCCCAGGGCATTGCTCAAGGCCGACGGGTTCTCACTGTTCTTGCCCAGCAACTCACCCAAACCACTCAGCCCACCCAACGCGCTGGCACCTGCCAACAGGTCAAGCCCAGGCACGGCCTTGGTCAGCTGGCCAAGTCGTCGCCGCTCAGGTTGTTACGCGCCAACCCCAGCATCGCCCCCGCCCCACCCACGGCTTGTTCCGGGGTGATCTTCAGTTCGCTGCCCAATGTGTTGAGCAAATTGGCCTGCGCCTCGGGTGCCTGCACCTGGGTCTGCTGGGTCTGATTCTGGGTCTGATTCTGGCTCTGCATGGCCGATACGGCATTGGCGGCGTCGCTCAGGTTGAAGGCGAACACCGGGCTTGCGGCCAGGGTCATCAGGGTTGCCAGGGTGAATGCTTTCATCGGGAGGGACCTCGTGGGCCGGGATGGCCTGGGAAACGAGGCTTTTGACTAGTGGTTTGGGGGATTGTTCCACTCAATCATCGGAGATGATCGGGTTACCAGCCATTCCCCGAAATCCCCTTACCTGATAAAACTGCTAGTTGTTGCTGCTGGAGTTGGCGCGCAGAGTAGTGCGAAATCGCTCAAATTTCAGGACAGCAATTATGAGCCACAATCACGTGTTCCAGAACATACAGAACCCCAACCAGCCAGAACATATTCAAACGCAACCTGCCGCCAACAGTGCCCATCATTTCTACCAAAACGACCAATTAGCAACAGAAGTTACTGCGCAGGGTAACCGCCATGTTTTGTGGGCTAACGAAACTGCTCTCGTTCAACACGGACAGGCAAACAATGCCAAAATGCTGCGAGTTGACCTTGCGAACTCGATTCTGGGCATCGCGAATGCCCCTATGGCCTATGCACCCTACGGCCATAGGCTCGACAGTGAAATGAAAGCACTATTAGGATTCAATGGCCAACGGCGTGACCCTGTAACCAAAGGCTACTCTCTGGGTAATGGGCGCCGTTTGTACAGCACAAAAACAAGACGATTCTGTAGCCCGGACATACTTAGTCCTTTCGATGAGGGTAGCCTGAATGCGTACGCTTATTGTGAAGGGGACCCAATAAATCGCCACGACCCTACAGGTCAGTTTTTCCAGAATCTATTTAGAAGCCTTAGATCTTCAGCACTCAAAAACACTGGCAGAGCCATTAACTTCGCCACCAGCGGGATCAGTAGAAATCCTGTCCCTGCTGATAAAAGTCTACGACAGCTGTACAACAAAGCTCAAACGTTTGCCACATTCCAAAAGAGTGCAAAACCTGCAACAATTCTTCCGCAAGGTAGCGTAGTTCCTGCCCTGCAGCGCAACAGTAGTCGCTCTCTGACGGCGTCATTGGCGCAAGCCATACACCCTCAAACAGCAACCCCATGCCGGGCACTCAGCCTTCAGGGCTCAACACCACTCAAAAGCGTACTGCTGAGCACGTTTCGTTTAAGTCAGGCAGAGGCGACGGTACTCTCTCGACAGGCCTACATTTGCTGGGCTTCTTAATAGTACCCGGCACTATATTCGGACTTGTCTATCTACTTAAGGCGATTCGTGAAAAGTAAACAAGCACCGCAGGAAGTCCGCGCTCTAATTTAGACCTCATAAGACATTTTTGACGTCAACCAAGAGTCAGAAATAATAGCTCTTGGCTCACCACCCTCAAGCTGTGCTGAAGGAGTTGTGCAAATAAATTACAACGTCCTTCAGCACGCGCACATCAAGCTCGCTATCTCCCTCCGGCGTTTGGCTCTGCTGACTTACCCATAATTTTTTGAGGTTTCACCTATTCCTTGTAGGACGTTTCCGAAACATACTCGCTACCCTCTTAAGCCATTGCGATGACCTGGGTTGCGCTCTAGTCTCGGGCGGTCGTTGCTCATCAACGACCGGCTTTGACAGGCCGATTTCGACAGTCGCGTGATGGCTCACCTCTATGGTGGCTGTGCGTGGGGCACCTCGTGTGCGCCGGGTTCACTCTGTCGACCGGTCTGTCAACCCGCGTGCAGCTACCACCCATTTGTTTGACAGCAAGGGTGTTGGCCCAACCGACAGAGGTTTTCACCATGCTGAAAGTTGTCCCCGATCCACCCCACAATTCCCATTCCCTCGAAGACACCCTCATCCAGGCCACAGACTACGCGCTGTGCGCGCAAACCGTCGCGCATCAGGCCATTCTGCTGCAGCCCAAGTCACCGGTCTCGATACTGATGATGGCCACGCTGCATGAGCTTGAAACGCTGCGGATGTTGCTTGAGACGGCTTTGGTCCAGGTGCAGATGCCGGCGGAGCCGCGGACGCTGCACTAGGGCTCAAGCCAGGTGTTGTCTGGTCTGGCCTCATCGCCGGCAAGCCGGCTCCCACAGGTGTTTCATCGTTTTCAAGTCCGCGCTGTCCTGTGGGAGCCGGCTTACCGGCGATGAGGCCAGACCAGGCTGCAGAAGACTTTCAGGGAGATTGAACAATGACAACCGACGACGACAAGACCACCGTGGGCAAAACCTTCTTCTATCAGGGCGAAGACCACACCCAGCCTTTGTTCTGCATTGCCCCAGGCATTCCTTGCCAGCATGCACGGGAACAAGCCTCCGAGCTGATGGGCTATGTGCGCGAAATGACCTGACCGGCGTGATGGAGAATGACCAGCAACTGATCTGGGCGTCCCACTACCTGAGCGCCTTGGCCAAGGCGCTGTTGGATGATGCCGAATTGGGCATGATGCGCTGAGGGTAGTACCTGATATATATGCCAGTTTCATCTTCCCAGCAGTCGTTCAGAATGGCTAACAGATCAACACCACTCGTTTTGTGCTGCAAGAGATCTGAATCATGGAAAAATCACTGAACCGGTCACTTTTCTTCTACCAAAATGGCAAGCTCACTACCGTGAGGCAAGGAGCACAACCGCACAATTCTCCGCCACGAGCATGTCCTTTGGCTGAACTGCGGACAACAGGAGCAGAGACCATTGGTTTGCTTGTTACTGATAACAAAGGATCTGTGCTAGGCGTTGAAGATATCAACGAAAAGGAACCCCACATCCATTCGGTATATGGGCATGACCCAACCATCCCATCACCCGCCACGTTGCTTGGCTTCAACGGTCAGCCAGGTGACGCGATATTGGGTGCTTATCTTCTAGGGAACGGCTACCGTTCGCACTACCCAACGCTGATGCGCTTCGGCTCACCTGATAACCTTAGCCCCTTCGGAAAAGGCGGCATTAATGCTTATTCCTACTGTGAGGGTGACCCTGTGAACAACATTGATCCCAGCGGGCACTTCATCATAAATTTGCTACGAACCTTGTTTAATCGTATTTTTCGGTCTTTTTTCAAGACGGCGCCAAAAGCGGACATGATTGATTGGCTTGCTAGCAAAAGACTGCCGTCACCTCCCCCTAGGCGGAGGATGAGCAGCGGCCTTATATCTAGCTCAACTAGGATGTGCGAAATTACCCGTCCGCCCGCGCCTAAAAAGCGTTCACTTGAAGAACTCATCTGGACCCGTCAGCCAAGCAGCAGAAAATGAGCGCCAGAGCAAACAGTCAAGGCATTAGAACAACGTTAGCCAGCAAAAAAAGCCCCTCATCATGAGGGGCTTTTTTTAACTTTGAGCCATCAAGCCGCGCTAAACGTCTTATGCGGATCAATCACAAACTTCTTCGGTACCCCGGCATCAAACTCGCCATACCCTTCCGGCGCCTGATCCAGGCTAATCACCTGCACGCCCACAACTTCGGCGATGTTGATCCGATCCCACATGATCGCCTGCATCAGCGCACGGTTGTACTTCATCACTGGAGTTTGCCCAGTGTGGAAGCTGTGCGACTTCGCCCAACCCAGACCAAAGCGAATGCTCAGCGCACCAATCTTGGCCGCCGCATCTACAGCACCCGGGTCTTCGGTCACGTACAGGCCGGAATACCGATCTTGCCGGCCACGCGGGTCACTTGCATCAGCGAGTTCAGCACGGTGGCCGGGGCCTCATGCTTGGCACCTTCATGGCCATGGCCACGGGCCTCGAAGCCAACGGCGTCGACGGCGCAGTCCACTTCCGGCTCACCGAGGATGTCGATGATCTGCTCGTGCAGCGGGGCGTCCTTGGACAGGTCGACCACTTCAAAGCCCTGCGCCTTGGCGTGAGCCAGACGAGCCGGGTTGAGGTCACCGACGATGACGCAGGCAGCGCCCAGCAGGCGAGCCGAGGCAGCGGCCGCCAAGCCAACCGGGCCAGCGCCAGCAACGTAAACGGTGCTGCCCGGGCCAACGCCCGCCGTGACGGCACCGTGATAACCGGTCGGCAGAATGTCGGACAGGCAGGTCAGGTCACGGATTTTCTCCATGGCCTTGTCGCGGTTCGGCAGTTTCAGCAGGTTGAAGTCGGCGTATGGCACCAGCACGTATTCGGCCTGGCCGCCGGTCCAGTCGCCCATGTCGACGTAACCGTAAGCGCCACCGGCACGGGCCGGGTTGACGGTGAGGCACACGCCGGTGTGCATCTCTTTGCAGGAGCGGCAGCGGCCACAGGCGACGTTGAACGGTACCGAAACCAGGTCGCCGATCTGCAGGTGCTCTACATCACGGCCTTTTTCGATTACCTCACCGGTAATCTCGTGGCCCAGGACCAGGCCGACCTGAGCAGTGGTGCGGCCGCGGACCATGTGCTGGTCGGAGCCGCAAATGTTAGTGGAGACCACCTTGAGGATCACGCCGTGCTCGATCTTCTTGCCGCGTGGGTCCTGCATTTTCGGGTAGTCGATTTTCTGCACCTCGACCTTGCCCGAGCCGAGATACACCACTCCACGATTGCCAGACATGCTCTTACCTCGCTTGATTTGTATTTATGCAGCGTTGGTTGAAGCGCCGCCGTCCATGGGCGGCTTGTGTTACTGGAATGCAGGGAATTGTGGGCCGGATAAGCGCAAAGGCGCTGACTGGATGCGACAGAGGGATGTCTGTTAGCGGCGGGGCATTTAGGGGCCGCTGTGCGGCCCATCGCAGGCTACGCCAGCTCCCACGGATGCGCAGGAGCATTGCTCGTGGGAGCTGGCGTAGCCTGCGATGGGCTGCGCAGCAGCCCCAAGAGTCAGAGAACGACTGTCCGATTAGCGTTCAGGAACACCCGCCGCTCGATGTGATACCCCACCGCTCGCGCCAAAGTCAGGCATTCGATATCCCGCCCCTTGGCAATCAGGTCTTCGGGGTAATGGCTGTGGTCCACCACCTCGACGCCTTGGGCAATGATCGGCCCTTCATCGAGGTCGTTGTTGATGTAGTGCGCCGTGGCACCGACCATCTTCACGCCCTTGTTGTACGCCTGGTGATAAGGCTTGGCGCCCTTGAACCCCGGCAGCAACGAGTGGTGAATGTTGATCGCCCAGCCGTCCAGGCGCCGACACAGCTCAGGCGACAGCACCTGCATGTAACGGGCGAGAATGACCAGCTCGGCGCCGGTCTCCTCGATCACTTTCAACACCTTGCGCTCTTGCCCAGGCTTGTCATTGGGGTCGAGGGCAAAGTGGTAGTAGGGAATCTTGTGCCAATGCGCGAGCGGCTCGAGGTCGGGGTGGTTGGACACCACCGCCACCACGTCCATGCCCAATTGGCCAATGCGCTGGCGGTACAGCAAGTCGTTCAAGCAGTGGTCGGCCTTGGACACCATGATCACCACCTTGGGGCGGTGATTGGGCGCGGTCAGCTCGAACGTCATGCCAAACGCATCGCTGCGCTCGGCGAGGCCGGCGCGGAAACCGGCTTCGTCGAAATCATCCGGCTGACGGAATTCGACGCGAATGAAGAAGCGCCCCGACTGCCGATCATCGAAAGAGTGGTGCTCCGTGACATAGCAACGCTGCTCGAAGAGATAACGCGTCACCACATCGACGGTGCCGAGCATGCTCGGGCAGTCGGCGGTGAGAATCCAGGTATCCGGTGCCCGACTCATGTTCTGTTCTCCTTAGGCTTCGATGCTCAGGCCGTACTCGGCCGAAGCGTCCTGCAGCCACAGCCACCAGTAGTCGGAGAAGCTGCGGCGAACCACCAGTTCCCAGGTGTCTTCGGCAGTGCGGCGGATCACCAGTTGCGACTTGGCGAACACAGTGCCGACAGCCTTGCCCACCGGGAAGTTGTTCGGGTGAACATCATAGCTGGTGGACTTCATCAGCACGTCGCGCACGTTAGGGCCGCGCAGTTCCAGCAGGCTTTGCCCGCCGCTGACGTTGACCACTTGAATGTGCAGGCCTTCGAGGGCTGCACGCAGTTTTTGCTCGGTTTCGAACTCCTGACCGCCTGGGACAATCAGCAGCCACTCGTCGGGCCCCATCCATTGCAGCGACATTTCGCCGTTAGCGACGACGGTCAGAGCCACTGGCAGTTCCAGGCCCAAAGCCTTGTGTACGCCTGCGGCGAATTGCGGGTCGTGGCCATCGCCACGGATGGTCAGGTGACCGAGGAATTTCTTCTCACGCAGGGTCACGCCTGCGTTCTTGCGGCTTTGCCAACCAGGCTGGCCAGGTCGGCGTGGTGCAGTGGCGACTGAGCCTTGGCATCGGTGCCGGGGTTTTGCTGGAAGACGTTGATAGCGCTCATTTCTTACCTGCCTTGAATTCTTGTTCGTCGAAGCGACGCAGCTACCTGGGTGGATTCACCGGCCTCATCGCCGCGGTTCGTCGCCACGACAAGCCGACGCCTAAAGAGGCCGCATCATCCGAGAGAACTGCATCGAACCTGTGGGAGCCGGCTTGCCGGCGATTGGGCCAACCGGCTCTCCACAGGGCCCGGAATCAAACGTTCTGCCGCTCACCCTTCGGATCGAAGAACACCGAAGACACGATTTCCGCCTCGATCACGCTGCCATCGGCCTGCGGCGAGTAAACACGCTCGCCCATGCGCTTGAGGCCGCCTTTGACCACACCCATGGCGAACGAGTAGCCCAGGGAGTTGGCCGCGTAGCTGGAGGTGACGTGGCCGACCATGTCCATCGGAATCGGCTGTTTCGGGTCGAACACCAGCTGGGCGCCTTCCGGCAGCCACTTGGTCGGGTCGACCGGCTTGAGGCCCACCAGCTGCTTGCGGTTTTCGCGCAGGCAGTCTTCGCGGTTCATGCCACGCTGGCCGATCCACGAGAACGGTTTGTTGCGGCCCACGCACCAGCTCATGTTCAGGTCGTCCGGGTTCATCGAGCCGTCGGTGTCCTGGCCGACGATGATGAAGCCCTTCTCGGCGCGCAGTACGTGCATGGTCTCGGTGCCGTACGGGGTCAGGTTGTACTTCTTGCCTGCCTCGATGATTTTTTCCAGCACGCCCATGGCGTAGTTGGCCTGTACGTTGACTTCGTACGATAGCTCACCGGTGAACGAGATCCGGAACACACGGGCCGGCACGCCGCCGACGGTGCCTTCCTTCCAGGTCATGAACGGGAAGGCGTCCTTGTCCAGGTCGATGTCATCGGTCAGCTCGCTCAGCAGCTTGCGGCTGTTGGGGCCGGACAGGGTCATGGTGGCCCAGTGGTCGGTGACCGAGGTGAAGTACACCTTCATCTCTGGCCATTCGGTCTGGTGGTACAGCTCCAGCCACTGCAGCACGCGGGCAGCGCCGCCGGTGGTGGTGGTCATGTAGAAGTGGTTGTCGCCGACGCAGGCGGTGACGCCGTCGTCGAAGACCATGCCGTCTTCCTTGCACATCAGGCCGTAGCGGGCCTTGCCCACGTCGAGCTTGGTCCAGGCGTTGGAGTAGATGCGGTTGAGGAACTCGCGGGCATCCGGGCCCTGGATGTCGATCTTGCCCAGGGTCGAGGCGTCCAGCAGGCCCACGCTGTCGCGCACGGCCTTGCATTCACGGGTGATGGCGGCATGGATGTCTTCACCGGCTTTCGGGAAGTACCACGGGCGCTTCCACTGGCCGACGTCTTCGAACTCGGCGCCATTTTTCACGTGCCAGGCATGCAGGGCGGTGAAGCGCACAGGCTCGAACAGGTGGCCGCAGTGACGGCCGGCTACCGCGCCGAAGGTCACCGGGGTGTAGTTCGGGCGGAACATGGTGGTGCCCATTTCCGGAATGGTGATGCCGATCGAACGTGCGGCAATCGCCAGGCCGTTGATATTGCCCAGTTTGCCTTGGTCGGTACCGAAGCCCAGTGCGGTGTAGCGTTTTACGTGCTCAACCGACTCGAAGCCTTCGCGGGTGGCCAGTTCGATACCGGCAGCGGTCACGTCGTTCTGTTGGTCGACGAACTGCTTCGGCCCTTTGGTGCCCTTGTCGTGCGGCACCAGGAACAGCGCCACGGTGGCCTCTTCCTTGCGCGCAACGGTTTTCGGCAGGGTGCCAACGGTGGCCTTGAAGCCGGCTTCGGTGGCTGCGCGCACGCCGCCTTCGAAACCGTCGGCAATCACGTCGCCCAGCGCGTACACGCCGTTCACACCACCAACGCACTCGCGTTTTTGCGGTGCATCGCCCGGCACGAAGCCGAGAATGTCGTCACGCCATACCGGGCGACCGCCCAGGTGCGAAGCCAGGTGCACGATCGGGCTGTAACCGCCGGAGGATGCAATCAGATCGCACTCGAGGGTTTCGCCAGGGCTGGTGACTTTGTGTGCCTGCACATCGATAGCGGCCACGCGGCACCGGTGACGTGCTTGCTGCCCTTTGCCTCGACCACGGCACTGGAGGTGAGGATGCGAATGCCCTTGGCACGTGCTTCTTCAACCAGCGACCCACGTGGGTTGTGGCGGGCGTCGGCAATGGCGACCACTTGCAGGCCGGCGTCGTGCCAGTCCAGCGCGGCGCGGTAGGCGTGGTCGTTGTTGGTCGACAGCACCAGCTTGCGGCCTGGGGCCACGCCATAGCGGCGAACGTAGGTGGAAACGGCACCGGCCAGCATGTTGCCCGGCACGTCGTTGTTGCCGTACACCAGCGGACGCTCGTGGGCGCCGGCAGCCAGAACCACGCGCTTGGCGCGGACACGGTGCACGCGGTGGCGAACCTGGCCGATCGGGGCACGGTCACCGAGGTGGTCGGTGAGGCGCTCGTGGATGGTCAGGAAGTTGTGGTCGTGGTAGCCGTTGACCGTGGCGCGTGGCAGCAGGGTCACTTCCGGCAGGCTTTGCAGCTCCTTGACGACGGTGTTCACCCAGTCAGCGGCAGGCTTGCCGTCGAGGGTTTCGCGGCTGTCGAGCAGGCTGCCACCGAACTCTTCCTGTTCGTCGGCCAGGATCACACGGCACCGCTGCGGGCGGCAGCCAGTGCTGCGGCCAGGCCAGCAGGGCCGGCACCGACGATCAGTACGTCGCAGTGCTGGTTCATGTAGTCGTAGCTGTCCGGGTCGTTCTGCAGCGGCGCACGGCCCAGGCCGGCTGCCTTGCGGATGTACTTCTCGTAAGTCATCCAGAACGATTTCGGGTACATGAAGGTTTTGTAGTAGAAGCCCGGCGGCATCATGCTGCCGCCCACCTTGCCGAGGATGCCCATCACGTCGTTGTTGACGTTCGGCCAGCCGTTGGTGCTGGTGGCTACCAGGCCTGCGTACAGCGCCTGTTGGGTAGCGCGCACGTTAGGGATCTGGGTGGCTTCGCTGGAGCCGATCTGCAGGATGGCGTTCGGCTCTTCGGTACCGGCGGCGATGATGCCGCGAGGGCGCGAGTACTTGAAGCTGCGGCCAACGATGTCGACGCCGTTGGCCAGCAGCGCGGCGGCCGGGAGTCACCGGCATAACCTTGGTAGGTCTTGCCGTTGAAGCTGAAGTTCAGGACCTTGCTGCGGTCGATACGGCCGCCGCTGGCAAGACGGTAGGTCTGGCTCATACTTTTTCCCCTTGGCCCTTGGCGGTGGACGTGGCGCTGCTGGCCTTGCCGTTGGCGGTCACCTGCGGCTTCTCGCCGATCTTGTAGGTTTCCAGAATCTCGTAGGTCACGGTGTCACGGGTGACGTTGAAGTACATACGGCAGCCAGCGACGTGGTCCCACAGTTCGTGGTGAATACCGCGTGGGTTGTCACGGAAGAACATGTAGGTACCCCACTCCTCGTCGGAGCAGGCGTTAGGGTCCAGCGGGCGGGCGATGTGCGCCTGGCCAGAGGCGTGGAACTCTTCTTCGGAGCGCAGCTCGCCGCAGTGGGGACAGAAAATTTGCAACATGACGGTTGTCTCCGGTTAGTGGGCGACGGCAGCGGCGCCGTGTTCGTCGATCAGTGCGCCGTTGTAGAAACGGTCGATGGAGAAAGGCGCAGCCAACGGGTGCATCTCGCCTTTGGCCAGGCTCGCCGCGAAGACGTTGCCCGAGCCTGGGGTGGCCTTGAAGCCGCCGGTACCCCAACCGCAGTTGAAGAACATGTTCTTGACCGGGGTCTTGGAGATGATCGGGCAGGCGTCCGGGGTGGTGTCGACGATGCCGCCCCATTGGCGGTTCATGCGCACGCGGGACAGGTTCGGGAACATCTCGACGATCGCCTGCAGGGTGTGCTCGATGACCGGGTACGAACCGCGCTGGCCGTAACCGACCCAGCCGTCGATACCGGCACCGATCACCAGGTCGCCCTTGTCGGACTGGCTGATGTAGCCGTGTACGGCGTTGGACATAATCACGCTGTCGATGATCGGTTTGATCGGCTCGGACACCAGTGCTTGCAGCGGGTGCGATTCCAGCGGCAGGCGGAAGCCGGCCAGCTTGGCCATGTGCCCGGAGTTACCGGCGGTGACCACGCCGACGCGCTTGGCGCCGATGAAGCCTTTGTTGGTTTCCACGCCGATGACCGCACCGTTTTCCTTGCGGAAGCCGATCACTTCGGTCTGCTGGATCAGGTCCACGCCCAGGGCGTCGGCGGCACGGGCATAACCCCAGGCCACGGCGTCGTGACGGGCCACGCCGCCACGGCGCTGAACGGTGGCGCCGAGAATCGGGTAACGGGTGTTCTTCGAGCAGTCCAGGTACGGGATTTCAGCCGCAACCTGGGCGGTGTTGAGCAGCTCGCCATCGACGCCGTTCAGGCGGTTGGCGTTGACGCGGCGCTCGGAATCACGAATGTCCTGCAGGGTGTGGCACAGGTTGTAGACGCCGCGCTGAGAGAACATCACGTTGTAGTTGATGTCCTGGGACAGGCCTTCCCACAGTTTCATGGCGTGCTCGTAAAGCTGCGCCGACTCGTCCCACAGGTAGTTGGAACGCACGATGGTGGTGTTACGGGCGGTGTTGCCGCCGCCCAGGTAACCCTTCTCGATCACCGCGACGTTGGTGATGCCGTGTTCCTTGGCCAGGTAGTAGGCCGTGGCCAGGCCGTGGCCGCCACCGCCGACGATGACCACGTCGTAGACCTTTTTAGGGGTCGGCGTGCGCCACATGCGCTGCCAGTTCTCGTGGTGGCTGAGGAGTGTTTGAAAAGGCCGAAGCCCGAATAGCGTTGCATGGTCGTTTACTCCACTCAGCGGTAAACAGGGAAGTCGGCGCACAGGGCGGCGACGTTCTTCGCCACATCGGCTTCGACGTCGGCGTCGCCGAGGTTGTCGAGGATGTCGCAGATCCAACCGGCCAGCGCCACACACTGGGCAACCTTGAAGCCACGGGTGGTGACGGCCGGGGTACCGATGCGCAGGCCAGAGGTGACGAACGGCGACTGTGGGTCGTTCGGTACGGCGTTCTTGTTGACGGTGATGTGAGCGCGGCCCAGGGCGGCGTCGGCATCTTTACCGGTCAGGCCTTGGCGAATCAGGCTGACCAGGAACAGGTGGTTGTCGGTGCCACCAGAGACCACGTCGTAGCCGCGGTCGACGAACACCTGGGCCATTGCCTGGGCGTTTTCGATGACTTGTTTCTGGTAGGCCTTGAACTCAGGCTCCAGCGCTTCCTTGAAGCAAACGGCCTTGGCGGCGATGACGTGCATCAGCGGGCCGCCTTGGGCGCCTGGGAATACTGCGGCGTTGAGCTTCTTCTCGATCTCTTCGTTCGACTTGGCCAGGATCAGGCCGCCACGTGGACCGCGCAGGGTCTTGTGGGTGGTGGTGGTGACCACGTCGGCGAATGGAATCGGGTTGGGGTACAGACCCGCGGCGACCAGGCCGGCAACGTGGGCCATGTCGACGAACAGCAGTGCGCCCACTTTGTCGGCGATGGCGCGGAAGCGTGGGAAGTCGAGGGTCTTGGAGTAGGCCGAGAAGCCGGCAACGATCATTTTCGGCTTGTGCTCGACGGCCAGGCGCTCGACTTCGTCGTAGTCGATCAGGCCGGTGTCGGTGTTGATACCGTATTGAACGGCGTTGTACAGCTTGCCCGAGGACGACACTTTGGCGCCGTGGGTCAGGTGGCCGCCGTGGGCCAGGCTCATGCCCAGGATGGTGTCACCGGCTTGCAGCAGAGCCAGGTAGACCGCGCCGTTGGCCGAGGAGCCGGAGTGCGGCTGGACGTTGGCGTAATCAGCGCCGAACAGCTGCTTGGCGCGCTCGATGGCCAGGGCTTCGACTTTGTCGACGTGCTCGCAGCCGCCGTAGTAGCGCTTGCCTGGGTAGCCTTCGGCGTATTTGTTGGTGAGGCCGCTGCCTTGGGCCTGCATCACGCGCTTGCTGGTGTAGTTCTCCGAGGCGATCAGCTCGATGTGATCTTCCTGGCGCTGTTCCTCGGCATTCATCGCCGCCAGCAGTGCGTCGTCATAACCCTGGATCTGGTCTTGCTTGCTGAACATCTTGTTTCTCCCGGCAGCGATCGTTTCTTGTCTGTAGGGCACTGTGGCCCTTTGTGCCGATGGTATGACTGGCCGGGGTGGGTCAGATGCCTGCGCACGCCTTGCAATGGCGCGTTTACGACATTCGTTTTGCAGAGGGTTCTCTGGCTCCAATCGCCGGCAAGCCGGCTCCCACAACAATTGCACTGCCCCAAGCCTTGTGAAATCCCTGTGGGAGCCGGCTTGCCGGCGATAGGTCCAGCCCAGACAGCACTGAAATCAATGTATGCACAGCTTGTATAGGCAACTGCCGAATCGATGGTTTAGAGTGCTGTTCTGCGTCGTTCACAGGACCGTGTCATGACAGATAACAGCCAACAATTCGCCAGCGACAACTATTCCGGCATCTGCCCCGAAGCCTGGGCCGCCATGGCCAAGGCCAATCAGGGCCACGAACGCGCCTACGGCGACGACCAGTGGACCGAGCGCGCCTCGGAATACTTCCGCAACCTGTTCGAAACCGACTGCGAAGTGTTCTTCGCCTTCAACGGCACCGCCGCCAACTCCCTGGCCCTGGCCTCTTTGTGCCAGAGCTACCACAGCGTGATCTGCTCCGAGACCGCCCACGTCGAGACCGACGAATGCGGCGCGCCGGAGTTTTTCTCCAACGGCCCAAACTGCTGACCGCACCCAGCGTGAACGGCAAGCTGACGCCGCAATCGATCCGCGAAGTCGCCCTCAAACGCCAGGACATCCACTACCCCAAGCCTCGCGTGGTCACCATCACCCAGGCCACGGAAGTAGGCACCGTTTATCGCCCTGATGAACTCAAGGCGATCAGCGCCACCTGCAAGGAGCTGGGCCTGAACCTGCACATGGACGGCGCGCGCTTCACCAACGCCTGCTCGTTCCTTGGTTGCTCGCCGGCCGAACTGACCTGGAAGGCCGGTGTCGATGTGCTGTGCTTTGGCGGCACCAAGAACGGCATGGCCGTCGGTGAGGCGATCCTGTTCTTCAATCGCGCCCTGGCCGAAGACTTCGACTACCGCTGCAAGCAGGCCGGGCAACTGGCCTCGAAAATGCGCTTTTTGTCCGCGCCGTGGGTAGGGCTGCTGGAAGATGGCGCCTGGTTGCGCCATGGCAAGCACGCCAACCACTGCGCGCAGTTGCTGGCTTCGCTGGTGAGTGACTTGCCAGGTGTGGAGCTGATGTTCCCGGTTGAGGCCAACGGGGTGTTCCTGCAGATGCCAGAGCACGCGATCGAAGCGCTGCGCAATAAAGGTTGGCGGTTCTATACCTTCATTGGTAGCGGTGGCGCGCGGTTCATGTGCTCGTGGGACACCCAGGAGGCGCGGGTGCGGGAGCTGGCGGCGGATATCCGCGCGATCTTCGGCGCCTGACAGACAGCAATCGCCGGCAAGCCGGCTCCCACAGGTTGGCGCTGACTTCTAGCCCGGCGCTTTACTTGTGGGAGCCGGCTTGCCGGCGATTCGAGCGCAAAGCGCTCGCCCACGCCCTAGAGTTTGAACCCGCCCATCTGCCGCGCCAAATCATCGGCCAACCCACGCAAAGCCTGACATTCCTCCCGGCAGCCCTGCACCTCCGCCGCCGTTTCCCTGGCCAAATCAGAAATCCCCTGCACCGTCCGGTTGATCTCCTCGGTCACCGCCGATTGCTCCTCGGTCGCCGTGGCGACCTGATGGTTCATGTCGCTGATGTGCTCGACCTGATCGGTAATCGCGCCCAGCGATGCCCCGGTACGCTGGCTGGACTCCACACCGCTACCCGTCGCCTGCTGCCCGGCCTGCATCGAACTCACGGCCATGCCCGCGCCCTGCTTGAGGCGCTGGATCATTTGCTGCACTTCGTCCGTGGACACCTGCGTACGCCGCGCCAGAGTACGCACCTCATCGGCAACCACCGCGAAACCACGGCCCATCTCCTGCCCGTGCCGCTTCAATGGCAGCGTTCAGCGCCAGCAGGTTCGTCTGTTCGGAAATACTGCGGATAACCGCTAGAACTTCATCGATCGAGGCTACTTCATCGGCCAATTGCGCTACCGCATCCGCTGCCTTGCCGATGTCGCCGGACATACCCTCGATACCCTGGATCGACTTGCGCACCACCTCGCGCGCTAGCGAGGCTTCGTCACGTGCCGACTGGGACGCCTGGGCAGCATCGCCGGCATTGCGGGCAATGTCCTGCACGGTCAGTCCCATTTCATGCACGGCAGTCGCGACCATCTCGGTCATCTCCTGCTGGCGCCCCGAACGCTCGGCGGTGTTGTCCACCACCTGAGTCACTTGTTCCACTGCAAGGTGCAGACGCTCGGTGGTGCGCAGCACTTCGCCGATCAGCGAGCGCTGGCTGTCGAGAAAGCGGTTGAAACCACGGGCCAGGTCGCCCAGTTCATCCTTGCGCGAGTCATCCAGACGGTGGCTGAGATCGCCTGCGCCACTGCCGATCTGCATCAGTGCTGCTGTGACCTGGCGGATAGGCCGCACAAGCCCACGCGCCAACAGCACCACCAACAGCAATGAGACCAGCGCCACACCGCCACCAATCAGACTGGTCAGCCACACGGCCTCGCGTGCTTGAGCGTAGATCTCGGCTTCCGGCACTTCGGCCACCAACGTCCAGTTCAGGTCGCGCAGGGGCAAGCCGAGGGCCAGGTAGCCCTCGCCATCACGCTGGAAACGAGTGCTGCGCAGACTGTCGCCCGCGGCCATTACTGCCTTGGCGGCGTCGCTGCCAACCTGGTCAGTGAGCTGGCGCTTACCGCTGAATTCGTTCTGCGGATGAACCTGAATCAAGCCATCGTTACGCACCAACATCACCCGGCCATGCTCGCCGAAGCTGAAGTCATGGATCAGCTTCGACAACTCGGTCATGCGCAGGCCCATGCCCGCCACGCCCACCAGTTGACCGTTCTTTTCCACGCGGTAATCGATGAACAGCGCCAACTCCCCGGTGGAGCCGTCGATGTCGATATTGATCAGGCGCTCGGCGCCGCTGTCGATGTAGCCGTAGAACCACTTGTCCTTCGGATTGTCGCGGCTAAGAGTGCGGTCCAGGCCCTTCTCGTTGTAGTAGTGGCCGGTTTCGGTTGAGGCGAACAGGGTGGTGAAGGCGCGGTTGCGCTGCTTGGCAGCCTCAAGGTACTCGATGAAGCGCGGCAGGCTTCGGCGGGGTTTTCACCGGCAGCGAGCCAGTCGCGCAACAAGGTGTTGCCAGCGATATCCGCTGCTGCAGTCAGCGGTTGGCCGAGCATGCGCTCGATATCGTTGCGAATGGCCTCGATGCTGGCCGGCAATGCCGTGTCGACCAGGTAACGCTCGGTCAGGCGATTGAGCGCCACCGTGTAAATCGCCACCACCACGAGGATGCTCGCGAGCAGGGCCGCGCCCATGCTTGCAATCAACTGCCACTGGATACTGCCCCGCCAGATACGCATGCCCCTGCTCCCCGCCAATTATTGTTTTGGAGGAAGTGTATACACTTACGTATCCAGTTATTCCAGTGATCTGAAACAACAACGCGGATCCTGTGGGAGCGGGTTTACCCGCTCCCACAGGGATTGCGTTCAGCTTTTATTGTTCGGCGATGGTCCGAACGATGGCGTCCACCGTGGCGTCGATCTGCGCCTGGGTACGCTCGAGGGTCTGCTGATGTTCGCGCTGCAGCTCGACCTGCTTGGAACACAGGTTCAGGGCCGCCAGCACCAGCAGCTTGTCACCGATCAGGGTCGGGTACTGACGCTTGGTTTCAGCCAACGCGGTGTTGAGCATCCGCACGGCTTGCGCCAGGGTTTCCTCCTGGCCTTCGGGCGCCTTGATCGAATAGTCGTTGCCAAGGATCGACACGACATTGATCGGCTGCGCTTGCAGTCTCATGCGCTTACGGCACCTGCGCTGGCGCGCTCAACCAGCGCCTGGATACGGGCTGCGGTAGCGCCATTCTTCTCTTCCTGCTCCATCAGCGACAGCTGCAGGGTCTCGTTTTCTTCCTTGGCCTGGGCCAGTTCACCTGCCGAGGGCGGTGTTCTGCTCGGTGAGTTGAGCGTTTTTCTGCATCAGGTCGCTGACCAGTTGCTCGAGTTGATTCAGGAGGCTTCCAGCATGCATGGGGCTATCTCGGGTTGTTGCAAAGGGCGCACACGATAAAGAAAAGCGCGAACCCTCGCCATTAAATATCGGATTCGTAAGGCAATTACCTGGTCAGATTGACAGGGTAAACGGCACCTTGTTCCGACCTGGGTCAACCGCCGGTCAGGAAAATAGTTAGCTACCTCACAAAATTCTTTAGTCGAACTCAAGACTGCCCGGTCACGACCGATAGACAGGCAAGTCATATTTTGTCGCACGGACCGCGCTTCCATTCTCTTCGACCGGACTCTCTTGAAATGTCCCTACGCAACATGAATATCGCCCCCGAGCGTTGCTCGGGTTCGCCCTTATCGGCCTGCTGATGCTTGGCCTTGGTGTTTTCTCGCTCATCCAGATGGGCAACATTCGCCAGGCCGGCATCGCCATCGAAAACATCAGCGTGCCGAGTATCAAGACCCTCGACGAACTGACCGCTCTCAACCTGCGCCTGCGCACCCTCTCCTACCGTCTGCTGCTCAACCGCGAGCCGGAAACCCAGCGCGATACCTTCGCCCTGCTGGACCAGCGCAACACCCAGATCGACCAAGCCCGACGTGCCTACGAGCCGATGATCGGCGCGCCCGACGAACAGGCTGCGTTCGACCAGTACACGCAACTGCTCAACCAGTACCGCCAACTCGAAGCGCGCATGCGCAGCCTGAGCCAGGCCGACCGTACCGATGAACTGCGTGACCTGCTCAACCGTGACCTGCTGGCCAACTCCGAGCAGATCAACAAGGTCATGGACACCCTGGTGCAGATCAACACCGATCAAACCCGCGCGACCAACGAAACGGCGGCCAGCCAGTACGCCGCGGCGTTCGCCCTGGTGATCGGCTTGCTTATTGCCGCTACCGTGCTGACCTTCCTCTGCGCCTTCCTGCTGACCCGCAGCATCGTCAAACCAATCGACGAAGCGCTCAAGGCTGCCGAACAGGTTGCCGACGGCGACCTGACACACACCATCCGCGCCGAGGGCACCGACGAAGCGCCCGCCTGCTGCGGGCCATGGCGCGCATGCAAGACAAGCTACGCGACACCCTGCATCTGATTGCTGGCTCCGCCACCCAGCTAGCTTCTGCTGCGGAAGAGTTGAACAGCGTCACTGACGAAAGCGCCGTGGCCTGCAACAGCAGAACAACGAAATCGAACAAGCCGCCACCGCCGTCACCGAAATGACCAGCGCTGTGGAAGAAGTGGCGCGCAACGCGGTCAGCACGTCGGAAGCCTCCAGCGAGGCCAGCCGTTCAGCCGGCGATGGCCGTGACCTGGTGATGGAAACCGTCGGCGCCATCGAACGCATGAGTGGCGATGTACAGGCCACTGCCAAGCTGATCACCCACCTGGCCGAGCAGTCTCGCGACATCGGCAAGGTGCTGGATGTGATCCGTGGTCTGGCCGACCAGACCAATCTGCTGGCGCTGAACGCGGCCATCGAGGCGGCCCGTGCGGGTGAGGCTGGACGTGGTTTTGCGGTGGTGGCGGACGAAGTGCGTGCGTTGGCCCATCGCACCCAGCAATCGACCAGTGAAATCGAGCGGATGATCGGCAGCATTCAGGGCGGTACCGAAGAAGCAGTGGACTCGATGCGAACCAGCACTGAGCGCGCCGAGTCGACCCTGAACATCGCCCGTGGCGCCGGTATGGCGCTGGACACCATTGCCGGAGCGGTGGCGCAGATCAACGAGCGGAACCTGGTGATTGCCAGCGCGGCGGAAGAGCAGGCTCAGGTGGCGCGGGAGGTGGACCGCAACCTGGTCAACATCAATGACCTGTCGGTACAGAGCGCGACCGGGGCGCATCAGACCAGCGCGGCAAGTGCCGAGCTGTCGCGTCTGGCGGTCGATTTGAATGGGCTGGTGGCGCGGTTCCGTACTTGAGAAAGCTGGGGCCGCTTGGCGGCCATCGCAGGCTGCGCCAGCTCCCACGGTATGTAAATTTTGGATCGGCATCCAATGTTCCGAAGGCGCCATGCTCGTGGGAGCTGGCGCAGCCTGCGATGGGCTGCAGAGCAGCCCCATACATTCCCGGATCAGTACTCGATCCGCACATCCCCTTCGGCACACTGCAGCACGACAGGATGTAGCCCTCGGCTTCGTCTTCCTCGGTAATCCCGCCGTTGTGGTCCATGTCCACCTCGCCGCCGAGCTTGAGCACCTTGCAGGTGCCGCAAATACCCATGCCGCAGGCCTTGGGAATCATCAGCCCGACCTTCGCCGCTGCTGCATGCACTGTCTCGCCCGGGGCGATGCGGATGCTCTTGTCGCTGCCGACGAACTCCACCAGGTGCAGGTCCGAGGCGTCCACTTCCGGCGCATCGGCGGCCTGCTCGGCATGCTCGACCGCGTCGGCCTTGGCCTCTGCCGGCGTCGCGCCGAACGACTCTTCGTGATAGTTCTTCATGTCGAAGCCCACCGCTTCGAGCATGCGCTTGACCGCGCTCATGTATGGCGTCGGGCCACAGCAGAACACCACTCGGTCCATGTAGTCCGGGGCGATCAGCTCCATCAGGCGCTGGTTCAGGTAGCCGCGGTATCCCGCCCAAGGCTCGCCCAGGCCGTGCTTCTCACAGATGATGTGCAGGCTGAAGTTGGGGATGCGCGAGGCCATCTGCTCCAGCTCGCGGTGGTAGATGATGTCCTTCGGCGAGCGGGCGCTGTGGACGAACACCATGTCGACGTTGGCGTTGGTGTCGTAGAACCAGCGCGCCATCGACATCACCGGGGTAATGCCCACACCGCCCGACAGGTACAGCACCTTCGGCGCCGGGAAGTCGATGGCGTTGAACAGGCCCACCGGGCCGTGCACCGGCAGCTCGGCACCTTCGTGCATGGTGTCGTGCAAGAAGTTGGACACCAGGCCGCCCGGCACGCGCTTGACGGTGATCGAGAAGCTGTACGGCACCGATGGCGAGCTGGAGATGGTGTAGGAACGCATCACCGGCTTGCCTTCGATTTCAAGCTCCAGCGTCACGAACTGCCCGGGCTTGAAGAAGAACATGATCGGCTGGTCTGCCATGAAGCAGAAGGTGCGCACGTCCCAGGTCTCCTGGATGACCTTGACGCAGCGCACGATGTGGCGGCCGTTGGCCCAGGTCTGGGTGGTGACCGGATTAAGGAATGTATCGGACATGTTCATCTCCAGCGGCCGACTAATGGCCCTTGTTATGGCTCCGATAATGCGCAAGCTGCGCACGAAGTACATTCCCATCAGCGACATCGGCGTGCTTATCGCGACCAGCCCCGCACTACAAGGGGTTGGCGCGTCGGAATTCGAATCGGCCATGTCGCCCATGGATACGGTTCGTGACGGCTTCAGACGCACACTCCACGGCAAAACAACATGCTGTTTCTTGAAGAGCAGCCTTGCGGCACCACAACAACGATTAGCCACCTTTTGCCGGCCGCACACGGCCCCGAGGAATACACGATGGACGTCACCGCAACCCTGAGCCTGGGCGATCCACTGGAACCTGCACGCAAGGCCACCGCCGAGATGCTGCAAACCCGCGAGCGCACCTACTCGCTGCCCCAGCCTTTCTACACCGACGAGCGTCTGTTCCAGATCGACATGCAGGAGATCTTCCACAAGGAAGTGGCTGATCGCGGGGCTTGTCAGCGAGATCCCGACCAAGGGCAACTTCCTGACCCTGCAGATCGGCAAGAACCCGATCATCGTGATCCGTGGCGCCGAGGGTAAGGTGCACGCCTTCCATAACGTCTGCCGTCACCGCGGCTCGCGCCTGTGCACCAGCGACAAGGGCAAGGTGGCCAAGCTGGTTTGCCCGTACCACCAGTGGACCTACGAGCTGGATGGTCGCCTGCTGTTCGCCGGCACCGAAATGGGTGCCGACTTCGACATGAAGCAGTACGGCCTCAAGCCTGTGAGTGTTAAGGTCGCCGGCGGCTACATCTTCATCAGCCTGGCGGAAAACCCACCCGCCATCGACGAGTTCCTGGCCACCCTGGACCACTACATGGAACCGTACGACATGGAAAACACCAAGGTGGCGGTGCAGACCACCTTGATGGAAAAAGCCAACTGGAAACTGGTGCTGGAAAACAACCGCGAGTGCTACCACTGCAACGGTTCGCACCCTGAGCTGCTGAAAACCCTGCTGGAGTGGGACGACACCAACGACCCACGCGCCGACCAGTCCTTCAAGGACCACGTGGCCGCTTCCGCCGCCGCCTGGGAAGCCGAGAAGATCCCGTACCTGCACAAAAGCCACGGCCTGCGTAACCGCATCGTGCGTATGCCGCTGCTCAAGGGCACCGTGTCGATGACCATGGACGGCAAGCAGGCGTGCAAGAAGCTGATGGGCCGCATCCAGAACCCAGACCTGGGCTCGATGCGCATCCTGCACCTGCCGCACTCGTGGAACCACTGCATGGGCGACCACATGATCGTGTTCACCGTGTGGCCGATCAGCGCCCAGGAAACCATGGTCACCACCAAATGGCTGGTGCACAAGGATGCCGTGGAAGGCGTGGACTACGACCCCGAGCAGATGCGTAAGGTGTGGGACGCCACCAACGATCAGGACCGTCGTCTGGCGGAAGAGAACCAGCGTGGCATCAACTCCACGGCTTACCAGCCTGGGCCTTACTCAAAGACTTATGAGTTTGGCGTGGTGAACTTCATTGACTGGTATAGCCAACGGGTGTTGGCGAACCTGGGGCGGAGCCGGCGCCTTATCTGAAGGAAGTTCAGGCGCAGTAAAGAATCGCTCGCCTGCCTTGCCGTGCCCGGCAAGGCAGGCGATCTGATTGCCGAACGTTCATAAATCACGTGTGTGGCCAAGAATCACGGATGTTTGCTGCGCTCGAACGCACGGCTACATCACGCCTAAGTTGCGGCGGGCTCTGCAGCTGCCTCATTTCAAGCTGACTGATCGGGTACCGGATTCGGTGCCTGTCTTTGTACAGCTGCCAGAGTTCACCGCTAGCGGAAAGAAACCTGATTGAGGTCAGCCCCACTGCAAACCACAGATAAACATCGCTTTCAGGCTCGATCACACTGGCGACCGAGGACGCCAGCCCCCCTAATGCGTTGGTCGCATTGAGCGAAGTCAACACCCAGGCCTGGCGCGTTGGCTTGGAAATTGGTAGTTCCGGGGTGTTGTAGGTCAATACGCCTGTACGGCTCGCAGGAACCCCCAACCGCCGATGTCAACTTCCTGTCCTGCCACATCGACTTGAATTTCAGGAAACTGGAGAACAGGCTGAGCACGTTGAATATCCCCAGCATTATTGGCAGCAAATCGTCTTTTACGGACTTTCCAGTGGGGTCTCGGTGATTGATGGGGTCACCAAGGCAGTAGGCATAAGCATTCAGACCACCAATGTCGAATGGGCTGAGCTTATCAGGTGAATGAAAGCGCATGAGCGAGGGGCTGTAGACGCGATGTCCATTCCCCAGGTGATAACAACCCGTGAACGGGTCACGCCGCTCACCATTGAATGCAAGCAGGTGGTCACTCGTTGCCGACAGGTAACCATAGGGTGAATAGCGGCTCGCCGAAAAGGAGCAAGGATGAGTGCAGTTGATTGCTGGCATGGAGCCCCCCTCGTGGACAAGCCAGCAGCCTATCCCGCCTTCACGCCTTCAAAAACTGGCAAAACTGCTAGGGAGAAGGGTTATCCACAGGCTCACCAGGAAGCACTATTCGCGGCCCGCATGCCGTCTGCAACTAGATCCTTTCAAAACTGATCAAAATTTGACCGAACAGCTCAACCGCACGATTCTCTAAGGCTACAGCAGCCTTCAAACATCTTGTCCACAGGACCACTCACAGAGATTGTGAGCAATGCTTATCATGCTCCCAGCGGCCTGTTGATAAACCCATCAAATGCCTGATTTACGGAGAAATCTGAAAGATTCTCTGAATTTGATCATTTTATGACCAACTCGTTAAAACCCTTTATTCACGCGCCCTGTAGCGCATGATGAACATATTATCCACAGAGCGGTTCACGACAAATGTGGGCAATTAAAGGTGCCGGAAGACGAATCGTGGTTCAGCTGGCTACTCATTCTCTGATCAGTTTTTGAACAGAACTCTGTACGCCTTGGCAAACAAGGCCTGCAGCAATGCGCAAACACTTTATCCACACCTTGGCGAACAGAATCCGTGGGCAAAACAAGGCGCACACCTGATATTTCTGCCAGTTTTAGCGAAGTGTTGGCCGTGATTAAGTGAAGGTACTGTTCAGGCATCGGTGTGAGGGCACTTATGCACAGTCGTCTGTTGGGTACCGTAAAGTGGTTCCACGAAGGCCATGGGATGGGGGTGATCAGCAGCGAGGGGGAAGACCTGGACTACTTCGTGACACGACTCGCGATCATGGAGGCTGGCAAGGCCAGGCTGCGGGCGGGAGAGCGAGTGTCGTTCGAGCCGGTGTTGGATGGGGTGGGTTGTTGGGCGTTCAATGTGATGCGGGAGCAACATTGAGGGCCCCATCGCCGGCAAGCCGGTTCCCACATGGACCGCGACGACCTCAAGATCATTGCAGTACGTGTAGGAGCCGGCTTGCCGGCGATGAGGCCGGTACAGGCAACTCAAGACAGTGGCTCCCACATGGACCGCGCCAATCCTGAGATCGCTGCAGTACCTGTGGGAGCCGGCTTGACGGCGATGAGGCCGGTACAGGCAACTCAAAACAGTTGCTCCCACATGGACCGCGCCAATCCTGAGATCACTGCAGTACCTATGGGAGCTGGCTTTTCGTGGCGACGAACCGCGGCGATGGGCCGGTGGATTCAGCGCAAAACCCCTCCTCCACCAACAGCTTGAGAATCGCTTCGGCGCCTTCCTGAGGCGAAACATCCTTGAGCACCTTGCCCCCACCACCACTGGCCTTGGCCGTCGCCGCCTTCATCCGGTCGGCACCGCTTTTGGCCTTGATCACCTTCAGCCGCTTGGGCCGCGGACGCGCCGGCTGCAGCTCCGACTCAGCCAGCAGTTCGTCTTCGACAATCGCCACGTTACGCGCCGCCAACACACCCCGACGCGCCGGGCCGAACGCGCTTTGGCGCGGTTTGGGCGCGGCGTTATCCACAGTCGCCAGCAACGGCAAACGCACCTTCAACCGGCGACGCTGACCGCGTGGCAGAGCCTGCAACACCTGGGCGGTGCCATTCTCGATGGATTCGACCTCAGCCAGCCCCACCACCAGCGGCCAGCCAAGCTTTTCAGCCAACAGAAACGGCAGCATCCCCGACCCTTCACCCGTCTCGGCCTGGCTACCGGTCAGCACCAACTGGGCGCCAGCATCACGCAGGTAGTCGCCCAGCACGCCCAGCACATCGGCGCCAGCCGGCTGCTCCAGCACATCCAGATGATCCAGGCCCATGCCCAGGTAGGCACGCAATGCTTCCTCACGAGGGTCGCCGGCATGCACAACCTGCAAGTTATCCCCAGCCAGTTGCAAACCTAGCTCGACGGCACGGGCATCCTGCTCGGCGCGACGGGCGCGGCCAGAGCTGGGGTGGGCACCAATGGAAACCAGGCTGATGACTTTCGTACTCATGCTCGTGCCCTTATGCCGCGTCGCGCTGGCCGCCGCTGCGGAAGTTGTCCACAGCCTCGATCAGTGCCTTGAGAATCGCCGAGCTGTCGCCAATCACCGACAGGTCGGCCCGTTTGATCATGTCGCAGCCGGGGTCCATGTTAATCGCCACCACCTTGTCGCAGGCACCAATGCCCTGCAGGTGCTGGATCGCGCCCGAGATACCCACAGCCACGTAGACCCGCGCGGTCACCCAGGTACCAGTGGCGCCCACCTGGCGATTACGCGGCATGAAGCCGTCGTCCACCGCCACCCGCGAGGCGCCTTCGGTAGCGCCGAGGGCGGCCGTAGCCTTGTGATACAGGTCCCAGTCTTTGACGCCGTTACCGCCCGAGACGATGAACTCGGCCTCGGCCATGGCGATGGTGGCCGGGTCGACCGCCACCGAACCCAGGTCTTCGATACGCGAAAGGCTGCGCGCAACGCTTGTGGACAACTCCACTGGCAGCACTTCGTGGCGGGTATCACTGACCGGCTCGGCGCACTCTGCAGCGGCCAGAATCAACCGTGGGACATCGCGCTGCAGGTCCTGCTGGCCGGCACCGGCGCGGCCGATGCACTGGCCATCCTTGATCTGCCAGACCCGCGTCGCCGGGCGTTCGCCCAGGGCCGCGCCAAGGCGCCGGCCCAGTTCGCCGCCGCCAGTGCGGCTGTCGGGCAGCAGCCAGTGACGCGGGGTGAACTGGTTATCCACAGCCCGCAGCCCTTGCACCAACTGCTCCGGTGCATAACCTTCGTACTGCTCGCCCTCGATGACCAGCAAGCGGTCGACGCCGGCTGTGGAAAAGTTGCTTTCCTTATGTTCGCCAAACACGATCGCCAGCACCGCACCGTCGCTGCCCGCCAGGCTGTGAGCCAGCCCGAGCAGATCGCGGTCGTGGCTGCTCAGGCGGCCACCGACCATGTCCGGCACCACGGCGATGTAGAACGCCGGGGCCGGCACCTGGTGCAGCGGCAATTGCACTTCGGCGGCCGCAGTGCGACGTCCACCCACTCCCGTGCCTTGCTGGACGCCGCTGCGGTCGATGCGCTTGAGGCCGGCCGGGCCGATGAAACCGGCGGCGATGGCATGGGGTTTCTTGCGGATGAGGCCGTTGGGCCCCATCCAGCTCGTCTGCTGCGTCTGCATCGCCGCGTGCAGCGGATGCAGACGGTTACGGGCGATCCACTCGGCGCGTGGGTCGCGGCGGATGATGTCGCTCATCAGTGCACCTCCGCAGGTTCACGTTTGGCCGCTTGCGACTTTGCGGTCGCAGGAGTTTCGTCTTCGATCAGCACATCAGCCACCAGCTCGGCGAGGTCCTTGATCTGTGGGCGTGGCTCAACCACACCTTCGAGCATTGCCGTGCACTGCGGGCAACCTACCGCCACCAGTTCGGCCTCGGTCTGGCGAATGTCGTCCATGCGCATGTCCGGAATACGTTGCTTGCCCGGGATGTCGGTGATCGGCGCACCGCCACCACCGCCGCAGCAGCGGGAGCGGAAGCCCGAGCGTTCCATTTCGCGCACTTCGATACCCAACGCCTTGAGCACGGCACGCGGGCCTCGTATTCACCGTTGTAGCGGCCCAGGTAGCACGGGTCGTGGTAGGTGACGCTGCCGCCCTTGTGCTGGCCGAGGTTGAGCTTGTTTTCGGCAATCAGTTCGGCGATGTAGGTGCTGTGGTGTTGCACCTCGTATTCACCGCCCAGGGCGCCGTATTCGTTCTTCAGCACATGGAAGCTGTGCGGGTCGCAGGTGACGATGCGCTGGAACTTGTACTTGGCCAAGGTCTGGATGTTGCGTTTGGCCAACTGCTGGAAGGTCGCTTCGTCACCCAGACGACGCGCCACATCACCACTGTCGCGTTCTTCCAGGCCGAGCACGGCGAAGTCCACACCGGAGGCCTTGAGTACTTTCACGAACGAGCGCAGGGTGCGCTGGTTACGCATGTCGAAGGCACCGTCGCCCACCCAGAACAGCACGTCGGTGGCTTTCACGTCCGACAGCAGTTTCAGGTTCAGGTCCGCCGCCCAGTTCATCCGCCCGCCAGGGTTGAAGCCGCCCGGGTTGTCGGTGGCGATCAGGTTGTCCAGCACCGGCGGCGCCCTTGTTCGGGGTCGCGCCCTTTTCCAGGGTCAGGTGGCGGCGCATGTCGACGATGGCATCGACGTGCTCGATCATCATCGGGCATTCCTCGACGCAGGCGCGGCAAGTAGTGCACGACCACAGCGTTTCGGCGTCGACCAGGCCGTTGACGATCGGCTGGTGCGGGTGGCCGCCATGCTCACCGATCGGCTTGCCCGGATACGGGCTGCCGGCGAACTGGGCGTCGGTACCACCGGCCAGGCCGATGACCATGTCCTGAATCAGTTTTTTCGGGTTCAGCGGCTGGCCGGCGGCGAACGCCGGGCACATCGCCTCACATTTACCGCACTGTACGCAGGCATCGAAACCGAGCAGCTGGTTCCAGGTGAAGTCCACCGGTTTTTCACACCCAGTGGTGCGTTGGGGTCTTCCAGGTCCAGCGGCTTGAGGCCAGTCGAGCGGCCGCCGCCGAAGCGTTCGGCGCGGCGGTGCCAGGCCAGGTGCAGGGCACCGGCGAAGGCGTGTTTCATCGGGCCGCCCCAGGTCATGCCGAAGAACAGCTCCGACACGCCCCACAGCACGCCCAGGCCAAGTACCGCGACCATAACCCAGCCGCCGGTGTTGGCCGGCAGGATGCCGGCAACCGGCAAGGTGGCGATGAAGAAGCTGACGGCGAACGCCAGCAGGCTCTTCGGCAGACGCATCCACGGGCCCTTCGAGAGGCGCGCAGGTGGGTTGCGACGGCGTTTGAAGACGAAAATGGCGCCGCTGAACATGATCACCGTGGCCACCAGCAAGGCGTAGCCGAGGATCTTGCTTTGCAGGCCAAAGCCATGCACCAGAATCGCCAGCACAGCCGACAGCACGAAGCCGCCCGCGGTGGCTACGTGGGTCTTGGACATGTACTTGTCGCGCTCGACCACGTGGTGCAGGTCCACCAGGTAGCGTCGCGGCATGGCCAGCAGACCGCCGATCAAATTGACCTTGGAGGGCCGGCCACGCCGCCACATACGCACCCGGCGCAGGGCGCCGAGCACTGCCAGGCCAAGGGCAGCGAACAGCAGAATGGGTAGAAGGGTGTTCAACATGGGAGGCTCCCACAACAGCTGAATTCTTGCGCCGCCCTGGCGCATTGATTGGCCCCTGTGGGAGCGGGTTTACCCGCGAAAGCGTCAGATCAGACAACGATGTTGCTTGGGCTGACGCATTCGCGGGTGAACCCGCTCCCACAGGAGCCGCGCTTAGTAGCGACGACTGTTATCGATCAGAAGTCCTTGCACAGGCGCAGGGCGTCATAGATCGCCGCATGCACGTTGCGCTGGGCCACGCAGTCACCGATGCGATACAGCAGGTAGCCTTCGCCCGGCTGGCTGAGGATCGGCTGCGGCTTGATCGCGAACAGGGCCTCGATGTCGATCTGGCCTTTGTTGCGCGAACCTTCCTTCAGCGCGTAGTACAGCTGCTCGTCAGGACGCACGCCGTTTTCCACCACCACCTGGTCGACCACGCGCTCTTCCTTGGCGCCGGTGTATTCGTTCTCCAGCACCGCCACCAGCTTGTCGCCTTCGCGGTAGACCTTTTCCAGCATCATGTCGCCGGTCATGATCACTTCTTTGGGGTACATGCTGCGGTAGTAGGTCGGGAAGGTCGTGCCGCCCATGGCCACACCCGGTTTGATGTCGTCGGTGACGATCTCTACCTGGCTGCCCTTGTCGGCGATGAAGTCGGCCACGGACATGCCGGTGAACTCACAGATGGTGTCGTACACCAGCACGTTCTTGCCTGGCGCGACCTTGCCGTCGAGCACGTCCCAGCTGCTGACCACCAGCCCTTCGGCGGCGCCCCAGTGTTCGTTCTGCTCAAGGAACGAATGACCGCCCACTGCCAGCACGATGATGTCCGGGCGCAGGTCCTGGATGGCGTCCACATCAGCAGCGGTCCCCAGGCGCAGGTCGACCTTCAGGCGTGCGAACTCCAGCTGGTACCAGCGGGTGATACCGGCAATCTGATCACGCTGCGGCGCCTTGGCGGCGATGGTGATCTGCCCGCCGATCTGGTCCTTCTTCTCGAACACGGTCACATCGTGGCCACGCTCGGCGGCCACACGCGCAGCCTCCATACCGGCAGGGCCGGCACCGACCACCACGACTTTGCGCTTGGGCCCGGTGGACTTCTCGATGATGTGCGGCACGCCCATGTATTCACGGGAGGTCGCGGCGTTCTGGATGCACAGTACATCCAAGCCTTGGTACTGACGGTCGATGCAGTAGTTGGCACCGACGCACTGCTTGATCTGGTCGACCTGGCCCATCTTGATCTTGGCGATCAGGTGCGGGTCGGCGATGTGGGCGCGGGTCATGCCGACCATGTCCACGTAGCCGCCTTCCAGAATACGGGTGGCCTGGTTCGGGTCCTTGATGTTCTGCGCGTGCAGTACCGGGACCTTGACCACTTCCTTGATGCCGGCCGCCAGGTGCAGGAACGGCTCCGGCGGGTAGCTCATGTTCGGGATGACGTTGGCCAGGGTGTTGTGGGTGTCGCAACCCGAGCCGACCACGCCGATGAAGTCGATCATGCCGGTGGCGTCGTAGTACGCGGCGATCTGCTTCATGTCCTCGTGGCTCAGGCCATCGGGGTGGAACTCGTCACCACAGATACGCATGCCCACGCAGAAGTCGTCACCGACTTCCTTGCGCACTGCCTTGAGCACTTCCAGGCCGAACTTCATGCGGCCCTCGAAAGTACCGCCCCATTCGTCGGTACGCTTGTTGACCCGTGGGCTCCAGAACTGGTCGATCATGTGCTGGTGCACGGCCGACAGTTCCACGCCATCCAGGCCGCCCTCTTTGGCACGACGCGCGGCTTGAGCGTAGTTGCCGATGACGCGCCAGATCTCTTCCACCTCGATGGTCTTGCAGGTAGCGCGGTGTACGGGTTCGCGGATACCCGACGGCGACATCAGGGTCGGCCAGTTGAAGCCGTCCCAACGCGAGCGACGGCCCATGTGGGTAATCTGGATCATGATCTTGGCGCCATGCTTGTGCATGGCGTCAGCCAGGTTCTGGAAGTGCGGGATGATGCGGTCGGTGGACAGGTTGACCGACGACCACCACTCCTGCGGGCTGTCGATGGCCACCACCGACGAGCCGCCGCAGATGGCCAGGCCGATACCGCCCTTGGCCTTCTCTTCGTAGTACTTCACGTAACGGTCGGTCGTCATGCCGCCGTCGGTAGCGTAGACCTCAGCGTGCGCGGTGCTGAGCACGCGGTTGCGGATGGTCAGTTTGCCGATCTGGATCGGCTGGAACATTGCTTCGAATGCCATGACGCTCTCCGACTTACAACGGCTTTGTAACGAACAGGCCATCTTCGTGGCCTTCTTCCGAACCGCCGTAGACCTGCTCGGCCACGGTGCGGATCGAGCTGCCACGGGCAGCGAGAATCTGGTCCATGGCGCCGGCGAACCAGCCGGTGAACATGTAGTCGACCTTGCGGCCGCACTTGCCATAGACGTACACGAAGGCCGAGTGCTTGAGCTTGACGCTGCAGGTGCCTTTATCCAGGTCGATGTCCTGGATCTCGAACAGGCCCCAGCCACGCTGGGACAGGCGCTTCATGTAGTGCTCGAACACCGCCACGCCCTCCAGGCCATGGCATTCGGCTTCTTTTTCACACCAGTGCCAGGCGGACTTGTAGCCGGCCTTGTAGAGAATCTCGGCGTAGGCGTCGGCGCCCAGCACTTCCTCGATGCCAATGTGGTTGTTGACGAAGAAATGGCGCGGCACGTACAGCATCGGCAGGGCGTCGCTGGTCCAGACACCGGTCTCGCTGTCGACTTCGATTGGCAATTGCGGGGCGATCTTGGCCATGGAAACTCAACTCCATAAAAATTTTTATGTGGGTGCCCCGGCGTTGCTGGCAGGGGCTATCAGGCTTGGAGAGCGGCTTACTCGCCCCAGACGTCCTTGAGGACGTTGACCCAGTTCTCGCCCATGATCTTGCGTACCACGCGCTCGGAATGGCCGCGCTTGAGCAGGGTTTCGGTGAGGTTGGGGAACTCGCCGACAGTGCGAATGCCGAGCGGGTTGATGATCTTGCCGAAGTTGGTCAGGCGACGGGCGTAGCCCTTGTCGTGGGTCAGGTACTCGAAGAAGTCCTGGCCGTGGCCTTGGGTGAAGTCGGTACCGATACCGATGGCGTCTTCACCGACGATGTTCATGGTGTACTCGATGGCCTCGGCGTAGTCGTCGATGGTCGAGTCGATGCCCTTGGCCAGGAACGGTGCGAACATGGTCACACCGACGAAGCCGCCGTGGTCGGCGATGAACTTCAGCTCTTCGTCCGACTTGTTGCGCGGGTGCTCCTTCAGGCCGGAAGGCAGGCAGTGGGAGTAGCAGACTGGTTTTTTCGACTCGAGGATGACTTCCTCGGAGGTCTTGGAGCCGACGTGGGACAGGTCGCACATGATGCCGACGCGATTCATCTCGGCGACGATTTCGCGACCGAAGCCCGACAGGCCACCGTCACGCTCGTAGCAACCGGTGCCAACCAGGTTCTGGGTGTTGTAGCACATCTGCACGATGCCTACGCCCAGTTGCTTGAACACGTCCACGTAGGCGATCTGGTCTTCGAACGCATGGGCGTTCTGGAAGCCGAAGAGAATGCCGGTCTTGCCCAGCTCCTTGGCCTTGCGGATGTCGGCGGTGGTGCGCACCGGCATCACCAGGTCGCCGTTCTCGCGAATCAGCTTCTGGCTGGCGGCGATATTGTCGACGGTGGCCTTGAAGCCCTCCCACACCGACACCGTGCAGTTGGCCGCAGTCAGCCCGCCTTTGCGCATGTCCTCGAACAGCTCGCGGTTCCACTTGGCAATGATCAGACCGTCGATGACGATGCTGTCGGCGTGAAGTTCGGCTGGGCTCATCAGGCTGTCCCCTTTATTGAGTTGGCTCGCGCCAAACCTTGTGTCGGCGCTTTGGAGCCAGCATATGCCTGCAGCCCGAGGCGCCCCGATGCAAAAACGACAGGGGGTTTGCCGAAAGCGTCAATGCGCGACATGGCACGCTCTGGCGCGCCGTCTGGCGATGAGAGCCAGTCTCGATAACGACATTCGCCGGCCTTTTATGAACATTTCGTCAGGAGCTATCGCACAGACGTGGGCTGAGCGAGAATCGCTGCGATTCGTCAGCCGGTTGAGGAGAAAACGGATGAAATCAATGGCATGGCTGGTTCTGATGGCCTTTGCGATGGCGCCCACGCCGGCGAAGAAGAAAGCACGCCGTGTGACAACGTCGAAAACGACCAGCAGACCTATGAATGCGCTGCCTTCAACAAGCAGACGGCAGAACGGGAGTTGCAGGCGGCGTTCGATGATCTCATCCAGCGTATCCGCGACCAGTACCCGGATGAAGGCGACAAGGTGCAGGCCCTGACCGCACGCTTCCAGGCGGCGGAAACCTTGTGGACGCAGTTGCGCGATGCCGATTGCAAGGTCGAGACCTATGCCGAGAAGCCGGGCAGCAAAGCATTCCAGGCGGCGTGGGATACCTGTGTGGCGCAGCGTAGCGATGACCGCTCCGAGTACTTGCAGTCCATTGGGCAGCAGTAATACCCCAGGACCGCTTCGCGCCCCAGCGCAGCGGCCCTAAGCAACCACTGCCCGCCGGTCCTCCCGCGGGCACCGCTCAAACCTTGCCCGATAACACCGGGTGAAATACGACGCCGATTCGAACCCGCACGCCACCCCTACCTCCAGCACGCTCATGTCGGTCTGACGCAACAACTGCCGCGCCTTGTCCAATCGCAACCTCAGGTAGAAGCCACTGGGCGTGTCGTCCAGGTGCAGGCGAAACAGTCGCTCCAGCTGCCGACGAGTCACCTGCACCGCATCGGCCAACACTTGCGTGTTGAGCGGTTGCTCGGTGTTGCGCTCCATCTCGCCAATCACCTTCACCAGCTTCTTGTTGTTGATGCCGTAGCGCGACGCTATCTGCATGCGCTGGTGATCCTGTCGCGGACGGATACGCCCCAGCACGAACTGTTCGGACACCTGCACCGCCAGCTCGCTTCCATGGGCCTGGCCGATGAGGTCGAGCATCAGGTCGATCGATGCGGTGCCACCCGCGCAGGTAATTCGCCGGCGGTCTATCTCGAACAGTTCCTGCGTGGCCTGCAATCGTGGATAACGCTCCTTGAAGGCCTCCAGCGCCTCCCAATGCAAGGTCGCCCGATGCCCATCCAACAAGCCCGCCTCAGCCAGCACCATGGCGCCGGTGTCGATGCCGCCCAGAATCACTCCCTCATGGTCCAGACGCCGTAGCGCCTGGTGCAAGGCCGGACCATAACTCGCCAACGGTTCGAACCCTGCCACTACCAGCAGCATCTGCCCGCGCGGCTCGTCGCCCAGCGCCCCATCGGCATTGACCGACATGCCGTTGCTCGCCTGCACCGCGCCACCGTCCAGGCTCAGCACCCGCCACTGATACTGCGGCCCTCGAAAGCGGTTGGCCACGCGCAGCGGCTCCAACGCGCTGATGAAGCCCATGGCCGAAAAACCTGGAAGCAGGAGGAACTGGATTGTTTGCGACATCGAGGTTTCTCTGATGGAGGCAGGTCGCCTGGGTGCAAGTGTTGGTCGCCAGCGTGCGATTTTCCAGTGTGCCACCCGCGTAGCTTAAGCACACGGTCCAGAGAGACCGGCCCCTATAACAATATGCACTGCCGTTGGAGAGCCACCATGCACAGCTTGATCCGCCGCAGCCTGTTGTCCCTTGCCCTGAGCAGCACCCTCGTTACCCCGCTTTACGCCGCAGAGCCCGCAGCCTGCAAGAACGTGCGCCTCGGCGTGGTCAACTGGACCGATGTCATCGCCACCAGCGCCATGGCGCAAGTGCTGCTCGATGGCCTGGGTTACCAGACCAAGCAGACCAGTGCCTCGCAGCAGATCATCTTTGCCGGCATCCGCGACAAACGCCTGGACATGTTCCTGGGTTACTGGAACCCGATCATGACCCAGACCATCACCCCGTTCGTCGATGCCAACCAGGTCAAGGTGCTCGACAAGCCCAGCCTGGAAGACGCACGAGCCACCCTGGCCGTCCCCAAATACCTGGCCGACAAGGGCCTGAAAAGCTTCGCCGACATCCACAAGTTCGAGAAAGAACTGGGCGGCAAGATTTACGGCATCGAGCCTGGTTCGGGCGCCAACACCCAGATCAAGGCCATGATCGCCAAGAACCAGTTCGGCCTGGGCAAGTTCCAACTGGTCGAGTCCAGCGAGGCCGGCATGCTCGCCGCTGTCGACCGCGCCGTGCGACGCAAGGAAGCGGTGGTGTTCTTCGGCTGGGCGCCGCACCCGATGAACGTGAACATCGACATGGTCTACCTGGGTGACAGCCAGGATGCCCTGGGGCCAGACGAAGGCCGTGCCACCGTGTGGACCGTCACCGCACCCGACTACGCCGAACGCTGCCCCAACGCCCACCGCCTGCTGGCCAACCTGAACTTCAGCGCCGAGGACGAGAGCCGCATGACGCAGCCGCTGCTCGACCACAAGGATGCGCTGGAATCAGCCCGCCAGTGGCTGAAAGACCACCCCGAGGACAAGGCCCGCTGGCTTGAAGGTGTGACCACCTTCGACGGCAAGCCGGCCGCCGAGAACCTCAACCTTACCGCCAACTGATTCGGCCCTTGCGCGGGTAAACCCGCTCCCACAGGTACTCACCGAACCAGGGTTCTGCGCAAACCCTGTGGGAGCCGGCTTGCCGGCGATAAGGCCACCACGAACATCCCGAGGAACACCACACCATGAACCACGACGTCATCATCACCTGCGCCCTCACCGGCGCTGGCGACACCGTTGCCAAGAGCCACCTGGTCCCGGTCACGCCCAAGCAGATCGCCGAATCCGCCATCGAAGCCGCCAAAGCCGGCGCCACCGTGGTCCACTGCCACGTCCGCGACCCAGAGACTGGCCGCTTCAGCCGCGACGTGAACCTCTACCGCGAAGTCATGGAGCGTATTCGCGAAGCCGATGTGGACATCATCGTCAACCTCACCGCCGGCATGGGGGGCGACCTGGAAATCGGCCCTGGCGAATCGCCCATGGAGTTCGGCCCAGGCACCGACCTGATCGGCCCGCTGGAGCGCCTGGCCCATGTCGAGGCTCTGCTCCCGGAAATCTGCACACTCGACTGCGGCACCCTCAACTTCGGTGACGGCAACGCCATCTACGTTTCCACCCCCGCTCAACTGCGCGCCGGCGCCAAACGCATCACCGAACTGGGCGTAAAGGCCGAACTGGAAATCTTCGACACCGGCCACCTGTGGTTCGCCAAGCAGATGATGAAAGAGGGCCTGCTCGACGACCCGCTGTTCCAGCTGTGCCTGGGCATCCCATGGGGCGCGCCGGCCGACACCACCACCATGAAGGCGATGGTCGACAACCTGCCCGCCAACGTCACCTGGGCTGGCTTCGGCATTGGCCGCATGCAGATGCCCATGGCCGCGCAGGCGGTATTGCTCGGCGGCAACGTGCGCGTGGGCCTGGAAGACAACCTCTACCTGGACCGTGGCGTGCTGGCCAGCAACGGCCAACTGGTCGAGCGGGCAGCCGAAATCATCACCCGCATGGGCGCCCGCGTGCTCACCCCGGCAGAAGGCCGGGCAAAAATGAACCTCAAGCGCCGCTGATACCGACCCTAAGGAGATCGACATGCCCTTCATCACCGAAATCAAGACCTTCGCCGCCCTCGGTAGCGGCGTGATCGGCAGCGGCTGGGTCGCCCGTGCCCTCGCCCACGGCCTGGATGTCATCGCCTGGGACCCGGCCCCGGCGCCGAGCAGGCCCTGCGCAAGCGCATCGCCAATGCCTGGCCGGCACTTGAAAACAAGGCCTGGCGCCTGGCGCTTCGCAGGAACGTCTGAAGTTTGTCGCGACCATCGAAGAGTGCGTTCGCGACGCCGACTTCATCCAGGAAAGCGCCCCAGAACGCCTCGACCTGAAGCTCGAACTGCATGCCAAGATCAGCGCCGCAGCCAAACCGGACGCCATCATCGGCTCCAGCACCTCGGGGCTGCTGCCCAGCGAGTTCTACGAGTCGGCCACCCACCCAGAGCGTTGCGTGGTGGGCCACCCCTTCAACCCGGTGTACCTGCTGCCGCTGGTCGAGATCGTGGGCGGCAACCGCACTGCGCCAGAAGCCATCGAGGCTGCAAGAACCATCTACACCGCGCTGGGCATGCGCCCGCCGCATGTGCGCAAGGAAGTGCCCGGCTTCATCGCCGACCGCCTGCTCGAAGCGCTGTGGCGCGAGGCCCTGCACCTGGTCAACGACGGTGTGGCCACAACAGGCGAGATCGACGACGCGATTCGCTTCGGCGCAGGCCTGCGCTGGTCGTTCATGGGCACGTTCCTGACCTACACCCTGGCGGGCGGCGATGCCGGCATGCGCCACTTCATGTCCCAGTTCGGACCGGCGCTGAAACTGCCCTGGACCTACCTGCCCGCACCAGAGCTGACCGACAAGCTGATCGACGACGTGGTCGACGGACCTCCGAGCAGTTGGGCGAGCGCAGCATCGCCGCGCTGGAGCGCTATCGTGATGACACCCTGCTGGCCGTACTGGATGCGGTGAAGAGCAGCAAAACCCGGCACGGCATGGCTTTCAGCGATTGAGGACAACGTAATGCCCGCATTGATCACCTACCGCACCCCTGTCCAGGAGGACTGGGTCGACTACAACGGCCACCTGCGCGATGCCTACTACCTGCTGATCTTCAGCTACGCCACCGATTCGCTGATGGAGCGCATCGGCCTGGATGCCGACGCACGTGGGCAGAGTGGGCATTCGTTGTTCACCCTGGAAGCGCATATCAACTACCTGCATGAGGTGAAGCTGGGCACCGAAGTGTGGGTGCAGACACACATCATCGGCTTCGACCACAAGCGCCTGCACCTGTACCACAGCCTTCACCGCGCAGGGTTTGACGAAGCATTGGCAGCCAGTGAACAGATGCTCTTGCATGTGGACCTGGCGGGGCCGAAGTCCACGGCATTTGGCGTGTTGACCACTGCCCGGCTGCAACAGCTACTGGACGCCCAGGGCACGCTACCGTTGTCAGCCTGTGTTAGCCGCGTGATTAAGATCGCGCGCTGAAAAAACGCATCAGGCCAGTCATTATCCTGACTTGGCCTGATGCGTTTGTAGATTATCCACGCGTTCTCAATCGTCCGCGCCACGGCGTTTGAAATGGAACAACGGTATCATTCCACACCCTTCGAGATAAGACGGACATTGCCGTTCATGTAGCCGCCTCTTGTCGCCTTGAGCCCATTAGGAAGTACCAACGGGTACTGGTCGAAATTTGCGATACCGAAATCGCCCCGGTAATCACCGGTATAGCAATGTTTGCGGGTTGCGTCCGCGTTTACGAAACACAATTTGCTTCCGTCAAAACCAATGACTTGTGCTGACCGCGCTCTACCGACATTCGAGGGGCATTGCCTTTCGGTATTGGGGGTCTTGGCGCTCCCCTGCCCGACTGTCACCGTGCACAGCAAAGAGGTGTAGTTATCCCCGCCATAAAGTCGCACAAAAGTCTCGTCGGTTTTTTTGTAGCTCATCTCAGTAACTGAGCCGTTCATCGGGTAGCCTTTGGCACTGCGTTTCAGGCCACTTGGCAATGGGCTTCCGAGATCAAAATTGGCAATTTCGAAATTTCCCTTGTAATCGCCAGAAACGCAGCGTTGCCGTGAATGGTCAGTGTTGCTCAGGCAAAACTGGTTACCGCGTTCAAAGTTCACTACTTTCACTGAGCGCGAGGTCGTCACTTCACGGCAGAGGCTGTCCTTGACAATAACTGTCTTACCTTTCTCGATGTACAGCTCGCACATGTTGCCCTTGAAATTTGCACCTTCGAATAGCTGAACCTTGGCCGCAGCGGCCGGGGATGAATAAAAATTCTCCACGATGCTACGCCGTTCCTCTATCGCCCGTGCCACGTCGTGGTCCTTGACGGTACCCACTGGAATAAAGTTATGTGTCACACGAGGGTTAGAGAAATATGGAATTCTGGGGCAGCTATTATCCGGGCAGTCATAAGACATCTGAGTGCGAAACAGGGGTTTTCTTGTATGCTGATAGCCATGAATGTAAGAAGCTTTCCTGCCTCTTTCATTTTGTCGTTCCCAAAATCGTGGTGCATACCAAAATTGTGCCCGATTTCATGGGCCAAACTCGGAATATTGGTAATCACACTGTACGCTAGTCTCTTGGAGGGGCTAAATAGGCCAATCCACGCCATTCCTTATTGATGACTATCATGGACACCAAGTCTGCAAGCAGGCCTTCCCTGGCTTGGGCAACATCCTTCATATTCTTAGCCAGATCCTCCAGCAACTGGGAATAATTTTTCCCCGACTCGTCATAATTCGCATGGTAAATCCCGGCCGACTCAACGGTAATGTTGATCCTGCTGTTTTTCATCACCTCGTTCACGCTTTGCAACCCAAGCGACACAATCAACTCAGGGTAAGAATAATTCGCCCTTGACTGTTTGGTTGTGACGAACAGTATGCGAATGACACTGTGAGCCGTCTGAGCACTACCTGCTTGTGTCACCACCGACTTGGCGATCTCTCTGCCTTGCACAGTGTCACCCTCCGGCGGGATCTTGGATTCGTCCACCGTCACAAGGGCATGTGTGTTCGCCCCAGATACTCCAGTTGGTAGGGTTGCCCTTCAACGACGATGTCCGCGACCAATTTTTCGCCCTGACGGATAATCGAAAGGTAAGTCAACGGGTCGATCCCAAGCTCATCTGAAGACGGCCGATAACCCACCCAGCCTTCCATACCCTCGGGAAGTTCATTGTAGGTCCTCACCTCAAAGCGGGCCGTCTTGCCGTTGGGCAATGTTACTGCCAGCTCCTGGGTATCTTTGTGTATCAGCTCTGGCTTCACATCGACCAACAAGACGTCTTGGCTGGCGGGGCTTCGACCAAGTTTTGCAAATAGCCTTTAGTGGCCTCTGACGGCAAACTGCGTTTAGACGCGATCGAAAACAGCTGCTCGGCACCTTCCGCATCTTGCGAAGATGAGTAGCACCATGAGGACATCAGCATCGTCGCGCCCAACAAAGACAAAGAAAGAATACGTTTCATGAATTAGCTCCTGTGGAAAACAGGAGACGAATTAATCAGCTGGCGTCATGTACGCCAACTCGCAGAACTTCTAGGGAAAGCACGGCTACCGAGGAAAAAATAACCCCGGAAAGCCGTGAGCGTCCGGGGCCAAGAGCGAGCAACATCCACTGTGTGTGAGCGAGGGTGACCAAACCCTCTGGTACCGTGAATGAGACCAGTGTGCTGACTTCCCGACTCGGGGATTTAGCCGGGAACGACCTGTTCTTAGCCAAAGCAGCCATTGCGACATTCTGTCCTTGCCGCCTTGCGCTGCTCGTCACAGAATCGGTTGACGATCACAGCAGCAAACAAGGACTACAACCATGATGCATGCGGATTTGATTGATCAGGACGACCTGGCAGGCCACCTGCGCGCGCGCGGGTTCGACATCCCCGCCGGGGCCACAGCCGAACAGGCTTGCGAGGCGGTGGTACGCGGTTTGACCGAGCCCAACGCCCGGGCACTGAAAGGCATGGTCGAACAGATGTACACCGGCAGCGCGACGATCCTGCCGGCGGTGCGCCAGGCCATCGACAAGCAACTGTTGCCGGCGTTGGCCAGCTTCAACAAGCGGGCTTGAGCCTTCTAAATTCACTGACCTTTTCGCGGGTAAACCCGCTCCCACAGGTCCACCACCTGCCTCAATGACGGTGGTGGACCTGTGGGAGCGGGTTCACCCGCGAAAAGCGTGGTATCAGAGCCTCACACTGGCAAAGGTCGACTCATTACGCGCCTGGCTCAGCGCCGCCATCGGCCCGCTGTGTGGCGACAGGGTCATGGCCTGCGGAATCGGCATCATCGCCACCTGTTGAGCGGTATTGGAACCGACGCGCTCGTCACGCGGCGGAATACCGAAGTACTCGCGGTAGCACTTGGAGAAGTGCGGCGTGGAAACGAAACCGCACACCGACGCCACTTCGATGATCGACATCGGCGTCTGCTTGAGCAGCTGCCGCGCACGAATCAGCCGCAGCTTGAGGTAATAGCGCGACGGTGAGCAGTGCAGGTACTTCTGGAACAAACGCTCGAGCTGACGTCGCGACACCGACACATAGACCGCCAACTCGTCCAGGTCGATCGGCTCTTCCAGGTTGGCTTCCATCAACGCGACGATTTCCTGCAACTTCGGCTGGTTGGTGCCCAGCATGTGCTTGAGCGGCACGCGCTGGTGATCCTGCTCGTTGCGGATGCGCTCGTAGACGAACATCTCGGAAATCGCTGCAGACAGTTCGCGACCGTGATCGCGGCTGATCAGGTGCAGCATCATGTCCAGCGGTGCGGTACCGCCAGAGCTGGTGAAGCGGTTACGGTCGAGGGTGAACAGGCGCGTGCTCATATTCACGCGCGGGAAAGCTTCCTGCATGGCCGCCAGACATTCCCAGTGCACGCTGCAATCGAAGCCGTCGAGCAGGCCAGCACAGGCCAGCGCCCAGCTGCCGGTACACACTGCGCCAAGCCTGCGCGACTGGCGGGCCTGGGCCTGCAGCCAAGTGACATGCTCGCGGGTCACCGAACGCTGGATGCCAACGCCACCGCAGACGATCACGGTGTCCATGGGCGGTGCGTTGCTGATGGCCGCATCCGGGGTGATCTGCAAGCCGTCACTGGCCCACACCTGGCCGCCATCGACCGTCAGTGTGTGCCAGCGATACAGCTCGCGACCGGAGAGCTGGTTGGCCATGCGCAGCGGCTCGACAGCCGATGCCAGGGAAATCAGGGTGAAATTGTCCAGCAGGAGAAAACCGATGGACTGTGGGGCTGTGCGGTTCTGGGTTGGGTTCCCGGAGGTGTACGACGTCATCGCGATTTCTCCTCACACAAATGCAGGGTGTGCCTCAGGCGAGCACTGATTTCTTGTTAATGCCCCCATTCGTCATGCAGGGGCTTTGCCAAACTCAACGCAAACGGCGTGCCGGAAATTGAACGCGCATCCAAAAAAACCAAAAACGACGTCTTCTTTCGGCAAATCAGGCGCTTCGTGTGAGCTTGTGAAAAAACGCAAACAGGCGTGCCAGCGCCTTTGCGTGTAACTGCTGAGCAAAACGGTAGCACGGTTGGGTAGGTTGCCCAGAAGCGACACATTTGAGTGTCACCGACAATACCCACACTGAGTGCGACAGCCGACAGCCGGTACTTCCAAAAACTACGCCCCAAAACGGGGCGCAGTGCTCACGATAGTTCGAAATCAGCGCATCAGCATTCGATGGCACTGACCGCAAGGCCACCGCGCGAAGTTTCCTTGTACTTGTCGTGCATGTCGGCACCGGTGTCACGCATGGTGCGGATCACCTGGTCGAGGGAAATGAAGTGTTCGCCGTCGCCGCGCAGGGCCATCTGCACGGCATTGATCGCCTTCACCGCAGCAATGGCGTTGCGCTCGATGCACGCACCTGCACCAGGCCGCCCACGGGGTCGCAGGTGAGGCCGAGGTTGTGCTCCAGGGCGATTTCGGCGGCGTTCTCCACTTGTGGTGGCGTGGCGCCCAGCACTTCGGCCAGGCCGGCGGCTGCCATGGCGCACGCCGAACCCACTTCGCCCTGGCAACCGACTTCGGCACCGGAGATCGAAGCGTTCTTCTTGCACAGGATGCCTACGGCTGCAGCGCCGAGGAAGAAGTCGACCACGTTGGACTCATCCACTGCATCGCTGAAGCGCATGTAGTAGTGCAATACCGCCGGGATGATGCCTGCCGCGCCGTTGGTGGGTGCGGTGACCATGCGCCCGCCAGCGGCGTTCTCTTCGTTGACCGCCAGGGCGAACAGGTTGACCCACTCCATGGCGCTCATGGTCGAGCCGATCACGTTGGGCTTGCCGATCTCCTGCAGGCTGCGGTGCAGCTTGGCGGCGCGGCGGCGCACGTTGAGCCCGCCGGGCAGCGTGCCTTCATATTTCAGACCGTTGTTGACGCATTCCTGCATGGCTTCCCAGAGCTTGTACAGGCCCGCGCGGATTTCCTCCTCGCTGCGCCAGACCTTCTCGTTGGCCATCATCAATTGCGACACGCTCATGTCGTTTTGTTTGCACAGACGCAGCAGCTCGGCAGCGCTGTTGAAATCGTACGGCAGCACCGTCTGGTCGGCGTCCAGCACACCGCTGGCGGCCTGTGCGGCATCCACCACGAAGCCACCGCCCACCGAGTAATAGGTGTCGCGGTGCAGCTCACCCTGCTCGCCTTCGGCGATCAAGGTCATGGCGTTGGGGTGGTACGGCAGGTTCTCGTCCAGCAGCAGCATGTCGCGGGCCCAGACGAATTCGATGGGCAGGCGGCTGTCCAGCTGCAGGGTGTTGGTTTCGCGCAGGTCGGCAATGCGCGGGACGATCTGGGTGGGGTCGATGGCGTCAGGCCATTCGCCCATCAGGCCCATGATGGTGGCGTTGTCGGTGCCGTGGCCGACACCGGTGGCCGACAGCGAGCCATACAGCCGCACTTCGATCCGTTTCACCTGTTCCAGCTCGCCGCGCTGGCGCAGCCCTTGTACGAACAGGGCACCGGCACGCATGGGGCCAACGGTGTGGGAGCTGGAAGGCCCGACACCAATCTTGAACAGGTCGAACACGCTGATGGCCATTGTCGATTCACCTCTTGCTGGGCTTGTCTCTGCGCGCCATGCGCAGGGCGGGGCAACTGCTAGGCTGAAGCTGCGAGCCGCCACGAATGCACGCATCATCGGGCTTTTATGCCTCCCCTCGCCGTCTGCAACCGACGTACTTTTGCCCAGCAGCGCCGCTGCCGATTTAGCCGTCGGCACGCCGTTTTCAAGCGGCCTTGTGACGCAAAAACGCGGCCGGTGGGGTGGAGAAATCCATAAACGACGTCGCCGATACTGGATGCGACCCGTTCCGTACTGGTTACGACCCCACCAGTAGGCGATTACCCGACGCTGGAGGATTATCAGGCGACTCGTTTTGCACGGCCTCGCAACCTGCCCTCTGCAGGCCTGGTCTACCGGACCCTGAGAAAGCCCGGAGACCCCGCGAACCCGAAGATAAAATCACAGGAGTCCATCCATGAAAGGTTCACCCTCGCTGTTGCTGGTCGCGTTGCTGTCCGCACCGTTGCTGGCCCAGGCCGCCGAACCCGAGCAGTGCCAGACGGTACGCTTCTCGGACGTCGGCTGGACCGACATCACCGTCACCACCGCAACCACCAGCGTTGTGCTCGAAGCGCTGGGTTACAAAACCCACACCACCATGATTTCGGTACCGGTGACCTACAAGTCGCTGGCCACCGGCAAGGACCTGGATGTGTTTCTCGGCAACTGGATGCCGACCATGGAGAACGACATCAAGCAGTACCGCGACGCCGGCACTGTAGAGACGGTGCGGGCCAACCTGGAGAACGCCAAGTACACCCTGGCCGTGCCCCAGGCGCTGTATGACAAGGGTCTGAAGGATTTCAGCGACATTCCCAAGTTCAAGAAGGAACTGGACGGCAAGATCTACGGCATCGAGCCTGGCAACGACGGTAACCGCACCATCCAGAGCATGATCGACAAGAACGCCTTCGGCCTGAAAGACGCCGGTTTCAAGATCGTGCAGTCCAGCGAGGCCGGCATGCTGTCGCAGGTGGACCGGGCACAGAAGCGCGGCGAATCGATCGTGTTCCTCGGTTGGGAACCCCACCCGATGAACACCCGCTTCAAGATGCAGTACCTGACCGGTGGGGACGAGTTCTTCGGCCCTGATTTCGGCAAGGCCACCGTGCTTACCAACACCCGCAAGGGCTATGCACAGGAATGCAGCAACGTCGGGCAACTGCTCAAGAACCTGTCGTTCGAGCTCAAGGATGAAAGCACCATGATGGGCTATGTCCTGGACGACAAGATGAAACCGAGGACGCCGCCAAGAAGTGGCTCAAGGCCAACCCTGGCAAGCTGGACAACTGGCTGGCCGGCGTTACCACCGTGGATGGCAAACCCGGCCTTGAGGCGGCCAAGGCCAAACTGACGCAATAACGCAAGACGCTATGGCAACACCGCGGGGCGGACCGTGCCCGCCCCGGACTGATTTCAATCTTTGCAGGTGGAAGCTCGCTATCATGCTTATCGATCAGAAAATACCCTGGGGCAGTACATCGCCTCATTCGTTGAGTGGTTGACCCAGAACGGCGCCAATTATTTCGACGCCATCGCCCAAGGCCTGGAGTTCATGATCCATGGGGTCACCAGTGCCCTGACCTGGTTCAACCCCTTCGTTCTCGTCGCCCTGTTCGCCGCCCTGGCTCATCTGATCCAGCGCAAATGGGCGCTGACCGTTTTCGTCGCCCTGTCGTTCCTGTTGATCCTCAACCTGGGTTACTGGCAGGAAACCATGGAAACCCTGGCGCAGGTGACATTCGCCACAGTGGTCTGCGTGGTCATCGGTGTGCCGCTGGGCATCCTCGCGGCGCACAAGCCGATGTTCTACACCGCCATGCGCCCGGTCCTCGACCTGATGCAGACCGTGCCTACCTTCGTTTACCTGATCCCGACCCTGACCCTGTTCGGGCTGGGCGTGGTACCGGGGCTGATTTCGACGGTAGTGTTCGCCATTGCCGCCCCTATCCGCCTCACCTACCTCGGCATTTGCGACGTACCGCAAGAGCTGATGGACGCCGGCAAGGCGTTCGGCTGCTCGCGTCGCCAACTGCTGACCCGCATCGAACTGCCCCATGCCATGCCAAGCATCGCCGCCGGTGTGACCCAGTGCATCATGCTGTCGCTGTCGATGGTGGTGATCGCGGCACTGGTGGGTGCCGATGGCCTGGGCAAACCTGTGGTCAACGCACTGAACACCGCTGATATTTCCCTGGGCTTCGAAGCGGGCCTGGCGATCGTGCTGCTGGCGATCATGCTCGACCGTATCTGCAAGCAACCGGAGCTGCCGGTAAGGGGTGAAGCATGAGCATCATTCGATTCGAAGACGTCGACGTCATCTTCTCCAACAAGCCGCGCGAAGCGTTGTCGCTGCTCGACCAGGGCAAGACCCGCGAGCAGATCCTCAAGCAGACCGGCCTTGTGGTTGGCGTGGAAAAGGCCAACCTGGATATCAAGAAGGGCGAGATCTGCGTGCTCATGGGCCTGTCGGGCTCGGGCAAATCGAGCCTGCTGCGCTGCATCAACGGCCTGAACACCGTGAGCCGCGGCAAACTGTTCGTCGAGCACGAAGGCAAACATATCGACATTGCCCACTGCACTCCGGCCGAGCTGAAGATGATGCGCACCAAGCGCATCGCCATGGTGTTCCAGAAGTTCGCCCTGATGCCCTGGCTGACGGTGCGCGAGAACATCAGCTTTGGCCTTGAAATGCAGGGCCGTCCGGAGAAGGAACGGCGCAAGCTGGTGGACGAAAAGCTTGAGCTGGTGGGCCTGACCCAGTGGCGCAACAAGAAGCCGGATGAGCTCTCGGGCGGCATGCAGCAACGCGTGGGCCTAGCCCGAGCACTGGCCATGGATGCCGACATCCTGCTGATGGACGAACCCTTCTCCGCACTCGACCCACTGATCCGCCAGGGCCTGCAGGACGAACTGCTGGCGCTGCAGAGCAAACTGAGCAAGACCATCGTGTTCGTCAGCCACGACCTGGACGAAGCACTGAAACTGGGTAGCCGCATCGCCATCATGAAAGACGGCCGGATCATCCAGTACAGCAAGCCCGAGGAAATCGTCCTCAACCCAGCGGATGAGTACGTGCGTACCTTCGTTGCCCACACCAACCCGCTCAATGTGCTGTGCGGTCGCAGCCTGATGCGCAGCCTGGACAACTGCAAGCGGGTGAACGGCTCGGTGTGCCTGGACCCAGGTATCGATTCATGGCTGGACCTTGGCGAAGGCGGCTCGCTCAAGCGCGCACGTCAGGGCCAGACCGGTCTGGACATGCAGAATTGGGCACCGGGGCAGGATGTGGAGCTGCTGGAACGCAGGCCGACCGTGGTGCACGCCGATATCGGCATGCGCGAGGCGCTGCGGATTCGTTATCAGACCGGCAACAAGCTGGTGCTGCAGGATAACGACAAGGTGGTGGGGATTCTCGGGGATACCGAGTTGTATCACGCGTTGCTGGGCAAGACCCACGGATAATGCAATTGGGGCCGCTATGCGGCCCATCGCAGGCTTCGCCAGCTCCCACAGTGATAGCACAGACCCAAAAATCAGCGCTGTACCTGTGGGAGCTGGCGAAGCCTGCGATGGCCTGCAAAGCAGCCCCAATCATTTTTTCAGCGAACCACAATCCCGCGCGAAGCCATGTAGGCCTTGGCCTCAGGCACCGTGTACTCACCAAAGTGGAAGATGCTGGCCGCCAATACCGCGCTGGCATGCCCTTCCAGAATGCCGTCAGCCAGGTGCTGCAGGTTACCCACACCACCCGAAGCGATCACCGGAATCCCCAGCGCATCGCTGATGGCCCGGGTAACACCCAGGTCGAAGCCGTTCTTCATGCCGTCCTGGTCCATGCTGGTCAGCAGGATTTCGCCAGCACCCAGGCCTTCCATCTTTTTCGCCCACTCGACGGCGTCCAGGCCGGTCGGCTTGCGGCCACCGTGGGTGAAGATCTCCCAACGCGGCGCTTCGCCCGGGCCGGAAACCTTCTTCGCGTCGATAGCGACAACGATGCACTGCGAACCGAAACGGTCAGCAGCTTCACCGACGAACTCCGGGTTGAAAACCGCGGCGGTGTTGATCGAGACCTTGTCGGCACCGGCGTTGAGCAGGTTGCGGATGTCCTGCACGGTGCGCACGCCACCGCCCACGGTCAGCGGGATGAACACCTGGCTGGCCATGCGCTCGACGGTATGCAGGGTGGTGTCACGGCCATCGACGCTGGCGGTGATGTCGAGGAAAGTGATCTCGTCAGCGCCTTGCTCGTTGTAGCGACGGGCGATTTCCACCGGGTCGCCGGCATCACGAATGTTCTCGAACTTGACGCCCTTGACCACCCGGCCGTTGTCCACGTCCAGGCAAGGGATGATGCGCTTGGCCAGTGCCATGGTTCAGTCCTCAGCCTTGGTAGTTGTCGCAGAAGGCCTGGGCCTCGGCGACATCGAGGGTGCCTTCGTAGATGGCGCGGCCAGTGATGGCGCCGATGATGCCAGGGGCCTTGGCATCCAGCAGGGCCTTGATGTCACCCAGGTTGTGGATGCCGCCCGAAGCGATTACCGGAATCGAAGTGGCTTCGGCCAGGGCCTTGGTGAAAGGCACGTTGCAGCCTTGCATCATGCCGTCCTTGGCGATGTCGGTGTAGACGATCGCCGAGACGCCATCGGCCTCGAAACGCTTGGCCAGGTCGATGACCTGCACCGAGCTCACTTCAGCCCAACCGTCGGTGGCGACGAAGCCGTCCTTGGCGTCCAGGCCGACGATGACCTTGCCGGGAACGCCTTGCAGGCTTCGGCGACGAACTCAGGCTGCTTGACCGCCTTGGTGCCGATGATCACGTAGCTGACGCCAGCCTTGACGTAGTGCTCGATGGTTTCCAGCGAGCGGATGCCACCGCCGATCTGGATCGGCAGGTTCGGGTAACGCTTGGCGATGGCAGTGACCACTTCACCGTTGACCGGCTGGCCTTCGAAGGCGCCGTTCAGGTCAACCAGGTGCAGGCGACGGCAGCCACCCTCGACCCACTTGGCGGCCATGCTCACCGGGTCGTCGGAAAATACCGTGGAGTCTTCCATACGGCCCTGGCGCAGACGTACGCAGGCACCGTCCTTGAGATCGATAGCGGGGATAATCAGCATCTTGGAAACCTGTCTATTCGGTGGAGTTCAGGGCTTCTCGAGCGCCCACAGGTCGCTTTCGATGCTCTCGAACCGCTCCTTGAGGTGCAGCTGAACATCGGCAATCGCCCTGTTGTAGTAATGGGGTGCAATTTCTTTGCTGAACACGTCGAGGACCTCAGCCACCTCGAACGACCCCAGCTGCAACTCGAAGCGGTCTTCGAGGAAGCGCTTCAAGGTGTCGAGCGCCTCGCTCTTGCTCGGGGCCAGGGTGATGACCGGGGCCTTGGTCTTCGACCTGCTCATTTACCAGCGCCCGTCCCAGGCCACGAAGTTCTGCAGCAGCTGCAGGCCATGGGTGTGGCTCTTCTCCGGGTGGAACTGCACGGCAAAGCGCGAACCGTCTGCCAGCGCGGCGGCGAAGTCGACGCCATAGTGGCCGCGACCGACCACCTGGCCTGGCTTGCCGGCGTTGATGTAGTAGCTGTGCACGAAGTAGAAGCGTGCGCGGTCGGGAATGTCATGCCACAGCGGGTGGTCGATGGTCTGGCTGACTTCGTTCCAGCCCATGTGCGGCACCTTCAGGTGCTCGCCTTCTTCTTTAAGGTCTTTGCCGAAGAAGCGCACCTGGCCAGGGAACAGGCCAATGCAGTCGACGCCGTCGTTTTCCTCGCTGTGGTCGAGCAGTGCTTGCATGCCGACGCAGATACCGAGGAACGGGCGATCCTGGCTGACTTCACGTACCAGGCTGTCGAAGCCCAGGCGGCGGATTTCAGCCATGCAGTCGCGAATCGCGCCCACGCCCGGGAACACCACGCGGTCGGCCTCACGAATGACCGCGGCATCGCTGGTGACCAGCACCTTGCCAGCGCCGACGTGCTCGAGCGCCTTGGCCACCGAGTGCAGGTTGCCCATGCCATAGTCGATTACGGCTACCGTCTGCATTTACAGGCATCCCTTGGTGGAAGGCATCTGCCCGGCCATGCGCTCGTCCAGCGTAATGGCCATGCGCAGGGCGCGACCGAAGGCCTTGAACACGGTTTCGATCTGGTGGTGGGTGTTGTGGCCACGCAGGTTGTCGATGTGCAGGCTCACCAGGGCGTGGTTGACGAAGCCCTGGAAGAACTCCTGGAACAGGTCGACATCGAAGCCGCCAACGGTGGCGCGGGTGTACGGCACATGCATCTGCAGGCCTGGGCGGCCCGAGAAGTCGATGACCACGCGCGACAGGGCTTCGTCCAGCGGCACGTAAGCGTGGCCGTAGCGGAAGATACCCTTCTTGTCACCGATGGCCGGGCGAACGCCTGGCCCAGGGTGATGCCGACGTCTTCGACGGTATGGTGATCGTCGATATGCAGGTCACCCTTGCACTCGATATCCAGATCGATCAGCCCGTGTCGGGCGATCTGGTCGAGCATGTGTTCAAGGAAAGGCACGCCGATATCAAATCGGGCCTTGCCACTGCCATCGAGGTTGATCGAGCACTTGACCTGGGTTTCAGGGTATTGCGCTCGACGGAAGCCTTACGTTCGACCATCACCAGCTCCGCAAAATCATTGGGCGAAAAGGGTTCCATTATAGGCCCAAGACGCGCCAGCTTGAAACGCGGATGACATATGGCATTGCAAGGGGCTGCTTTGCAGCCGTCGCCGGCAAGCCGGCTCCCACAAAGACCCCACAAAACTCAAGAGCTGTGAAGGTGCCTGTGGGAGCTGGCTTGCCGGCGATAGGGCTAGCACAGTCAACCCATCAGCCAGCTGTAAAGCACCTCAGTGGAACAGAACAGCCGTCTTCTGCAGGGTAATCCATACCCCCAGGCCAGCGGAATCACCACCACGGCCCAGGCCAGCAGCACCAGCGGCAGGCTCCCGGCGCCGCGTGCCATTCCAGCGAACGCGCGCCATCGGCGCCTTTGTCATGGCTCAACGCACGCTCGGCGGCAAGCTCGGCGTCGGTCATGAAGTGCTTCTCTGCCACCGGGCGCACCAGCAGGTTGCAGATGAAACCCAGCACCAGCAGGCCGGCAAGGATGTACAGGGTCATGTCATAAGCCGCCGCACGCTCGACGCCCGCCGCCAGCTGATACTCGCGCAGATAGGTGATCAACACCGGCCCCAGCACGCCTGCAGCAGCCCAGGCGGTCAGCAAGCGACCATGGATGGCGCCTACCATCTGTGTACCGAACAGGTCGGCCAGGTACGCTGGCACCGTGGCGAAACCACCGCCGTACATCGACAGGATGATGCAGAACGCCGCCACGAACAGCGCCACGTTGCCCAGATGGCCCATGTTCGGCACCAGGCTATAGAGACCAACGCCCAGGGCGAAGAAGGCAAAGTAGGTGTTCTTGCGGCCAATGTAGTCAGAGAACGAAGCCCAGAAGAACCGCCCGCCGATGTTGAACAGGCTCAGCAAACCGGTGAAGCCTGCGGCAATGGCAGCAATCTGCGCCAGTTGCTGGGCGTTCAGTTCGCTGAAGCTCAGCTGGTTCCCCAGCAGCTTGCCGGCAAAGACTTCCTGCAGCAGTGGCGAGGCCATGCCGAGAATGCCGATACCCGCCGAAACGTTCAGGCACAGCACCAGCCAGATCAACGCGAACTGCGGGGTTTTCCAGGCAACGCTGACGTGGACGTGACGGTCGGTGACCATCGCGTTGGCCTTCTTCACCGGCGCGGTCCAGCCCTCCGGTTTCCAGCCGGTTGGCGGCACGCGGTAGGCCAATGCGCCGGCCGTCATGAACACGAAGTAGATGGCCGCCATGGCAACGAAGCTCTGCCACACGCCCACTTCCTGTGCGCTGCCGAAGTGGCCCATCAACCGCCGTTGCCAGCGGGGCGCCGACCATCGCGCCGCCGCCGAAGCCCATGATCGCCATGCCGGTTGCCATGCCGCGCTTGTCCGGGAACCACTTGATCAGGGTCGATACGGGCGAGATATAGCCCAGGCCCAGGCCGATGCCGCCGATAACGCCGGAGCCCAGCCACATCAGCCACAGTTGGTGGGTCTTCACGCCAATCGCCGAAATCAGCATGCCGCCGCACCAGCACAGCGCCGATACCAAGCCAGCCTTGCGCGGGCCGGCGTGCTCCAGCCAACCACCGAGTACCGCGGCCGAGCAGCCGAGGAAGACGAAGAACAGGGTGTAGATCCAGCTCAGCATCGAGATCGGCCAATCGCACTCAGCGCTGAACAGCTTTGCGATGAAGCCCATGTCGGCCGAACAGGCGACCGGCGCGCTGATGCCAATGGCCTGGGACAGCGGCAGCCAGAACACCGAGAAGCCGTAGGCCATGCCGATGCACAGGTGAATGGCCAGCGCTGCCGGGGGCACCAGCCAGCGGTTGAAGCCCGGGCGGGCGATGATGCGCTCCTTCGACAGGAAGCCTGGCGCGCTGGCGACCGCTCCTGCCGTGATACTGCTGTTCATGGATTCGATCCTTTTGTAGGTAGACGATGCTCGCGGATTGAATGCCCGGCTCTTCTGGCTGCACACAAGGCAAAGCCCGGCCATTTGCGGCAACGCCCGCGACAATCCGTCGCGGTGCTCCGAGGAAGCGGCGCAAGGGTATCAGCAACAAGTGGCATGAAAGCAATCTGATATCGTTATTTTTTGCTCGGCTGAATCGGTATTGCTGTGTCGTCTGCACCGGCGATAGGGCTAAAGCAGGCGCCACAAATGGAACTGCACAGTCGAAGACTGTCGAAAACCGCAACGTCTGATCCATTTGTAGGAAATACCCTGTGCCTCTTGTCGAATACGCAGGCACAACACGCGCGGCGCTATACTCTGCCGCTTGAATTCAAAAATCGGACTACAAGGACTCGCCCATGAAAGCGTTCGGCAAAATCCTGGGGCTGGGGCTACTCGGGTTGCTGCTGATCATTGTGGCGCTGGGCTTCGCCCTGACCCACCTCTTCGATCCCAACGACTACAAAGACGAGATTCGCCAGCTGGCACGCGACAAGGCACACGTGGAGCTGACCCTCAATGGCGACATTGGCTGGAGCCTGTTCCCTTGGCTGGGCCTGGAGCTGCACGACGCCAGCATCGCCACGCTCAATGCACCGAAGCAGCCATTTGCCGACCTGCAGATGCTGGGCCTTTCGGTACGCGTACTGCCGCTGCTGCGCCGCGAAGTGCAAATGAGCGATGTCCGCGTAGAAGGCCTGAACCTGACCCTGGCCCGCGACGAGCAGGGCCACGGCAACTGGGAAGACATCGGCAAACCTCTTCCTGCACAGGCCGGCACACCCGCCGACGCACCCGCGCAAGCCCCTGCCGAACCCGCATCGACATCCACCGACGGCAGCAGCGAGCGCACGATCAAGCTCGACATCGACAGCCTGACTGTGAACAACGCCCGCGTGCAGTACACCGATGCGAAAAGCGGCCAGGCGTTCAGCGCCGAAAGCATCCAGTTGAGCACCGGCCCCGTGCATGAAGGTGCGAACATTCCGCTCAAAGCCAGCGCATTCCTCAGCGCCAGCCAGCCGAATATCAAGGCTCGCACCGAACTGGCGGGCGAGCTGCGCTTCGACCGCAAGCTCAAGCGTTACAACTTCGAGGACATGCGTCTGTCCGGCGAGACGTCGGGCGAGCCCTTGGCAGGCAAGACCATGACCTTCTCCGCGCAAGGCCAAGTGCTGGTGGACCTGGCTGCGAATGTCGCCTCGTGGAGCGGGCTCAAGGTTTCGGCCAACCAGCTGCGTGCCCTCGGCGAGCTGAACCTGCGCGACCTGGATAAAGCACCACAGCTTAGCGGCGGCTTGTCCATCGCCCAGTTCGACCTGCGCACCTTCCTCGACGGCATCGGCCACCCGCTGCCAGCCACCAACGACCCGGCTGCTTTTACCAAGCTGGAAATGGTCAGCCGCCTGCAGGGCACGACCAACAGCCTGGCCCTGGAAGACCTGGCAGTGAAGCTTGACGACAGCAGCTTCAGTGGCCGAGTGGCCATCGAAGACTTCGCCAAGCAGGCCATCCGCCTGCAGCTCAAAGGCGACACCTTCGACGCCGACCGCTATTTGCCGGCCAAGAGCGAAGAAGCCAAGGGCGCCACCGCTGCCCGCCAGGCCGAAGTCAAACAGCAGGAAGCCAGCGCCGTGGCTGGTGCCGGTAGCACGCCGCTGCCCAACGCCCCGACCCAGGTCGCCTGGAGCAGCGACAAACTACTGCCCGTGGACCGCCTGCGCGCCCTCGACCTGCAAGCCAACCTGGCGTTCGGCTCGCTGACCCTGGACAAGCTGCCCATCAGCGACGCCCAGCTCATTGCCAATGGCCAAGGCGGCCTGGTCACCCTGCAGACCCTGCACGGCGGCCTGTACGACGGCAACTTCGAAGTCAAAGGCACCGTCGACGTGCGCCCCGCCGTGCCGCAGATCGGCATCAACACCAAGATCAACCGGGTACCGGTCGAGCACTTCATCAAAGCTGAAGGCAAGGAACAGACGCCACCGGTCAAAGGCCTGCTCACCCTCTCCAGCGACCTGACCGCCACCGGCAACAGCCAGAAAGCGCTGATCGATACCCTCAACGGCAACGCCAACTTCGCCATCAACGACGGCGTGCTGGTCAATGCCAACCTCGAACAGCAACTCTGCCAGGCCATCGCCACCCTGAACCGCAAGACGCTCAGTGGCGAACCACGCGGCAAGGACACACCGTTCGAAGAGCTGCGCGGCAGCCTGGTAATACGCAATGGCGTGGCCAGCAACCCAGACCTCAAGGCCCGTATTCCCGGCCTGACCGTCAACGGCCAGGGCGACCTTGACCTGCGCGTGCTGGGCATGGACTACAACGTTGGCGTAGTTGTCGAAGGTGACCAGCGCGCCATGCCGGACCCAGCCTGCCAGGTCAACGAACGCTACGTGGGCGTTGAAGTGCCGCTGCGTTGCCGTGGCCCACTGGAGCTGGGCGCCAAAGCCTGCCGCCTGGACCAGGACGGCATGGGCAAGGTTGCCGCCAAGCTGGCCGGTAACCGCCTCAAAGACAAGATTGACGAAAAACTCGGAGACAAAGTGAGCCCAGAACTCAAAGACGCGCTCAAGGGGCTGTTCAAGCGATGAGCCCCGAGCAGTTCTCCAGCGCCGTACTGGATTGGTACGACCAGCACGGCCGGCATGACCTGCCCTGGCAACAGGGCATCACCCCGTATCGGGTGTGGGTGTCGGAAATCATGCTGCAGCAGACCCAGGTGAGCACCGTGCTCAACTACTTCGACCGCTTCATGCAGGCCCTGCCGACCGTGCAGGCGCTGGCTGCGGCGCCGGAGGACGAAGTGCTGCACCTGTGGACGGGCCTTGGCTACTACACCCGTGCGCGCAATTTGCAGAAAGCCGCGAAAATGGTCGTCGAGCAGTACGGCGGCGAGTTCCCGCGCAGTGTCGAGCAGCTTACCGAGCTGCCCGGCATCGGCCGCTCCACCGCTGGCGCCATCGCCAGTATAAGCATGGGCATCCGCGCACCAATCCTTGATGGCAACGTCAAGCGCGTGCTGGCCCGCTACACCGCCCAGGCCGGCTACCCAGGCGAGCCGAAGGTGGCCAACCAACTGTGGGCCACGGCGGAGCGCTTTACCCCGCAACACCGCGCCAACCACTACACCCAGGCCATGATGGACATGGGCGCCACGCTGTGCACCCGCAGCAAGCCCAGCTGCCTGATCTGCCCGTTGCAACGTGGCTGCGAAGCCCACCTGCACGGCCAGGAAACCCGTTACCCCGAACCCAAGCCGCGCAAGACGCTGCCCCAACGCCGCACGCTGATGCCGCTGCTGGCCAACCACGAAGGCGCCATTCTGCTGTACCGACGCCCTTCCAGCGGCCTGTGGGGTGGGCTGTGGAGCCTGCCCGAACTGGACGACATCGAGCAGCTTGACGACCTGGCCTATCAGCATGGCCTGCGCCTGGCCGACAGCCGCGCGCTAGAAGGCCTGACTCACACCTTCAGCCACTTCCAGCTGGCCATCGAGCCGTGGCTGGTACGCGTCGACCCGGTGGGCCAGCACGTGGCCGAGGCCGACTGGCTCTGGTATAACCTCGCCACCCCGCCGCGCCTGGGCCTCGCCGCCCCGGTCAAGAAGCTGCTCAAACGCGCGGCCGACGAACTGATTGCAGGAGAAGCCCGATGACCCGCACCGTGATGTGCCGCAAATACAAAGAAGAACTGCCAGGCCTGGACCGCCCGCCCTACCCAGGCGCCAAGGGCCAGGACATCTTCGAACACATCTCGCAGAAAGCCTGGGCCGACTGGCAGAAACACCAGACCATGCTGATCAACGAAAAGCGCCTGAACATGATGAACGGCGAGGACCGCAAGTACCTCCAAGGCGAGATGGACAAGTTTTTCGCCGGCGAAGATTACGCCCAGGCGGATGGCTACGTTCCACCGGCCGAATGACCCTAGAAAACGTAAGCGACGGAATTAATTTAAAATTTTTTCAAAAAGTCGTTGACGGACGGTCTGGAAATCTATTTAATTCACCTCGTCGCCCAGATAGCTCAGTCGGTAGAGCAGAGGATTGAAAATCCTCGTGTCGGCGGTTCGACTCCGTCTCTGGGCACCACCTTCAAGCTTCTGGTGGTTGCAAAGTTACCCGAAGCGACAACAAGAAACCCGCCTAGTGCGGGTTTTTTGTTGTCTGTGTTTTTTGGTTTTGGGATGACAGCTATCTACGCCTGCCGCCCGCCCCTTTTGCTCTAACCAGCAGATCGAGGGGACACCACCTCGGCATGCAGCCTCAACCCTAGCGCTGCCATCACCTTCATGATGGTTGCGAGGCTGGGGTTACCCTCCGCCGACAACGCCTTGTACAGCCCCTCGCGCGTCAGCCCCGTGTCACGTGCCAGTTGTGCCATGCCACGGGCACGCGCGATATCGCCCAACGCAGCGGCAAGCAACACCGGATCGTTTTCTTCAAGGCAGGCCTCAAGGTACAAAGCCATGTCTTCCTCGGTCTTGAGGTGGTCTGCGGCATCCCATTTGGTCAGATTGATATCAGTCATGGCGGCCTCCTACAGCTCGCGTGCCAGCTTGAGAGCTGATCGGAGTGTGTGCATGGGAAAATGTAAACCACAGTTCACACCACATCAATCTGGGCATGTTTCAAACTATTTGTAGAAGCTAGGCCGAATCCCCCACCCACCCACATTGACCACAATCAACAACTTCCCTGCCACCCAAACTCACAATCCGAAGTGGACATCCGCCCCCTACCTCTCAAGGACCTCCATGAGCGAAGAATCCACCCTCCTCCTTCCCGCCCCCAGCGACGCCACCCCCAGCATCAAGCCGGCTCCCCGCCCCGCCGGCCACGCCAGCGAAAGCCTGAACCCAGCATTACCCGCGTCAGCCAGCAACCCGCCGCCCTGGAAGTGGCCACCGCCCCCAAAGGCAGCAATGAAGACAGCACGTCGGCACGCCTGCCGGCCAGCTACCCGTACCGCACCCGCCTGCGTCGCCAGGACTACGAAAAGGCCAAGCACGCGCTGCAGATCGAGCTGCTGAAGGTACAAAGCTGGGTCAAGGAAACCGGCCAACGCGTGGTGATTCTGTTCGAAGGCCGTGACGCGGCGGGCAAGGGTGGCACCATCAAGCGCTTCATGGAGCACCTGAACCCGCGGGGTGCGCGCATCGTCGCGCTGGAGAAGCCTTCCGAACAGGAACAGGGCCAGTGGTACTTCCAGCGCTACATCCAGCACCTGCCCACAGCAGGCGAAATGGTCTTCTTCGACCGCTCCTGGTACAACCGCGCCGGGGTCGAGAAGGTCATGGACTTCTGCACGCCGCTGCAATACCTGGAGTTCATGCGCCAGGCGCCCGACCTTGAGCGCATGCTGTGCAACAGCGGCATCCTGCTGTTCAAGTACTGGTTCTCGGTGAACCGCGAAGAGCAACTGCGCCGCTTCATTTCACGCCGCGACGACCCGCTCAAGCACTGGAAGCTGTCGCCGATCGACATCAAGTCGCTGGACAAGTGGGAGGACTACACCGCCGCCAAAGAGGCAATGTTCTTCCACACCGACACCGCCGATGCGCCGTGGACGGTAATCAAGTCCGACGACAAGAAACGCGCACGCATCAACTGCATCCGGCACTTCCTGCATTCACTGGATTACCCCGGCAAGGGCCATAGCGTTGCCCATGCACCGGACCCGTTGCTGGTCGGCAGGGCTTCGCGGGGCTTTGAAGAGGATGAACCGGCTCAGTTGAATCCCTAGGGGGCTTGCGTTTCAATACGCGCATTTTCCGGACACCCCTAAGGATTCGCCCCATGGCCTCCAATACCAAGCAACAGAAACGCGCCAAACGCGCCGCCAGCAAGGCCAAGCAGAACCGCATGGTGCGCAGCGGCCAGGCGGTCAAGGCCAGCGCAGGCGACAGCGCCAGCATCGAGCAGGTGTTCAACAAGGCCATGGAGTCGGACAGCTACAAAGAGCTGTTCGCGAAAATGAAGACCGCCCAGGAAACCAGCCTGGTCTCGATGATCTCGGTGTTCCTGGTCGACCCGCTGCTGGCGCTGGTACTCAAGGGCCACAAGGAAGAACACGCCACCGACTACATCGTGCTGGTATTCAACGCCTACCGCACCTGGCTCGACGGCGCCGACGAAGACACCACCATGGCCTGGCTGGAGAGCGATGAGTTCCAAGAGGCTTATATCGCCGCTTCCGAGCTGGTGGCCAAGCAGCAGCAACAGCAGAAGCAGTTTGGCTGAGTTCGGTTGTAGCGCTGTGGTGGTGCGTAGATCGCGCGCCGCCCGCGCGGCGCATCGCGAGCAAGGCTCGCTCCTACGTTTGTTTCGGGCCAGTTATGCCTGTGAGATTTGCGCGCGAACGCTCTGGTGCACGGCACTATATCGAGCCGTACAAAAAAGGCGGTCGCGCGCGTCTGCCACAGGCGTTATTGGCCGTAAACAAACGTAGGAGCGAGCCTTGCTCGCGATGCGCCGCGCGGGCGGCGCGCGATCTACGCCCCACCGCATACCCAAGCCGGACACTCAAACAAAAAAAGGCCGCGCCCTTCACAGGACGCGGCCTTTTCATTTCAAGCAGCCCGGATCAGTTATCCAGCGCCACTCGTCCAGCCGCTTCGCGCTTGCGGTGCACCAGCAGACCAGCCGCCACCACACCAATGCTCAGCAGTGCAGTCGCCATGATCTCGACACGGTGGTCCTCACGCAGCCCCATCACCACCAGAATGGCAACGATGAACGCGATGGTCGCCCAGGTCAGCCCTGGGAACAGCCACATCTTGAAGGAGATCTTCTCGCCACTGGCTTCACGCTGGCTGCGCATGCGCAGTTGCGACACCGCGATCACCAGGTACACCAGCAGGGCGATGGCGCCCGAGCTGGCCAGCAGGAACTCGAACACCTGGGCCGGGGCCACGAAGTTGGCGAACACGCAAAGGAACGCCGCTGCGGTAGACAGCAGCACTGCCCAGTGCGGGGTGCCGGCTTTGGTGGTGCGCTGCGCCACAGCCGGGGCATCGCCACGCTTGCTCAGCGAGAACAGCATGCGCGACGAGGTGTACAGCGCCGAGTTCAGGCAGCTGGTCACAGCGATCAGCACGACGATGTCGACGATCAGCTTGGCGTTCGGCACGCCAATGCGGCTCAGTACGGTCTGGTAAGAGCCCAGCTCAGCCAGCGCCGGGTCGTTCCACGGCACCAGGGCCACGACCAGGAAGATCGACACCAGGTAGAACAGGCAGATACGCCAGATGACCGAGTTAGTGGCACGGCTGATCTGCTTGCCCGGGTCTTTCGACTCGGCGGCAGCGATGGTAACGATCTCGGTGCCCATGAAGGAGAACATGGTGGTCAGCATCGCTGCCAGCACCGCGCCGAGGCCATTGGGCATGAAGCCCTGGGTGTCGAACAGGTGGCTGGCACCGCTGACCTGGCTGCTTGGCACCATGCCGAACAGGGCCGCGCAGCCCACGACGATGAAGCCGATGATCGCCAACACCTTGAGCAGGGCGAACCAGAACTCGAACTCACCGTAGTTCTTGACGCTGCACAGGTTGGTCAGGGTCAGTGCCAGGGTGATGATCAGCGAGAAGGCCCAGAGGTCCACAGCGGGGAACCAGGCATGCAGGATCGCTGCAGCGGCGTTGGCTTCCAGTGGAATCACCAGTACCCAGAACCACCAGTACAGCCAACCGATGGTGAAACCGGCCCAGCGGCCAATGGCGCGGTCGGCATAAGTAGAGAAAGAACCTGTGTCAGGCGAGGCAACGGCCATTTCACCCAACATGCGCATCACCAGCACCACCAGGGTACCCGCTGCGGCATAGGCCAGCAGAACGGCTGGGCCGGCTGCGGCAATGGCGTGGCCGGAGCCTACGAACAAACCGGCGCCGATCACGCCAGCAATGGACAGCATGGTCACATGCCGTTGTTTGAGCCCCTGAGCGAGGTCATTGGAATTGTGCTTACCGCTCATAAAACTACCTTTGTAAGGAGTGGACCACCCGATTGCTGTAACGAAGCGCGCCCGGGGTTGATTTAGGCGTCGCTGCAATCGGCGGATTCCATAGGGCAATAAGCGGGCCAGGTGCTGAATGCATTCGTCTGATTAATTCACGCGCCCCTATAGCACGCGGCTTGCAGGGCATTCGGCCAAGCCATGACCGAAAGGCCACCAAATTTCCATACGACTTCTGGATTACTGAAATACTCACTTACAAATGCACCAAAGGTGCTCCTCGGTAACACCTGCGCACAAAAATGCGGCAACCAAAAGCGCAACCCTTGGGCGCAACCACGCCTGTGCACAAGTGCCGGCAAAGCGCTACCCGGCCAAAAACGGCTTCCCAGGCCAGTCCAAAGCTGGCACCATCGCGCCTTTTTTCATCAAGGCTCCGGCGCTGGGCAGTACCCATGCGGACATCTGCGCGACGTTGCACTGCAACGATGCGACAAACCGCCCCGCCAGCGACCCAAGCCCCCTGCAACCCGGTTGGCCGCCATATTGCCGCTATGCTAGCTTGGCGCTCGCCAGGAAGGCCGCCAACAGCTGGGAACGCACCCGAACACATGAGGACCGCACATGGCTCAGGCCACGCCCGCGCTGGAAATCCGCAATCTGCACAAACGCTACGGCGATCAGGAAATTCTCAAGGGCATTTCGCTGACCGCCCGCGACGGTGACGTGATCTCCATCCTGGGGTCGTCCGGTTCCGGCAAGTCCACGCTGCTGCGCTGCATCAACCTGCTGGAGAACCCGCACCAGGGTGAAATCCTCGTTGCTGGCGAAGCACTCAAGCTCAAAGCCGCCAAGAACGGCGACCTGATCGCGGCCGACAACCGCCAGATCAACCGCCTGCGCAGCGAAATCGGCTTCGTCTTCCAGAACTTCAACCTGTGGCCGCACATGTCGATCCTCGACAACATCATCGAGGCGCCACGCCGCGTGCTTGGCCAGAGCAAGGCCGAAGCCATCGAAGCCGCCGAAGCGCTGCTGAACAAGGTCGGCATCTACGACAAGCGCCACAGCTACCCCGCCCAGCTTTCCGGTGGCCAGCAACAACGCGCTGCCATCGCCCGCACCCTGGCCATGAAGCCCAAGGTGATTCTGTTCGACGAGCCGACCTCGGCGCTCGATCCGGAAATGGTCCAGGAAGTGCTTAACGTTATCCGCGCATTGGCCGAAGAAGGCCGTACCATGCTGCTGGTGACGCACGAGATGAACTTTGCCCGCCAGGTGTCCAGTGAAGTGGTCTTCCTGCACCAGGGCCTGGTTGAAGAGCAAGGATCGCCGCAGCAGGTCTTCGAGAACCCGACCTCGGCGCGTTGCAAGCAATTCATGTCCAGCCACCGCTAACGGAGCAATACATGCAGACTTACAAGAAGTTCCTACTGGCAGCTGCTGCCACCCTGGTGATGTCGGCAAACGCCATGGCCGCGGAAAAACTGCGCATGGGTATCGAAGCTGCCTACCCACCGTTCAACAACAAGGATGCCAGCGGTAACGTGGTCGGCTTCGACAAAGACATCGGCGACGCCCTGTGCGCCAAGATGAAAGTCGAGTGCTCGGTCGTCACCTCCGACTGGGACGGCATCATCCCGGCCCTGAACGCCAAGAAGTTCGACTTCCTGGTGTCTTCGCTGTCGATCACCGACGAGCGCAAGCAGGCCGTCGACTTCACCGACCCGTACTACTCCAACAAGCTGCAGTTCATTGCGCCGAAGAACGTCGACTTCAAAACCGACAAAGCCTCGCTCAAAGGCAAGGTGATCGGCACCCAGCGCGCCACCCTGGCCGGTACCTGGCTGGAAGACAACTTCGCTGACACCGTCGAGATCAAACTCTACGACACCCAGGAAAACGCCTACCTCGACCTGGTCTCTGGCCGCATCGACGGCATCCTGGCCGACAAGTACGTGCAGTACGAGTGGCTGAAAAGCAAAGACGGCATGAACTTCGAGTTCAAGGGCGAGCCTGTGGTCGACAGCGACAAGATCGGCATCGCCGTGCGCAAGGGTGACCCGCTGCGCGAGAAGCTGAACAAAGCGCTGGCTGAAATCAAGGCCGACGGAACGTACAAGAAGATCAACGACAAGTACTTCCCGTTCAGCATCGAATGATCCGCCCCGACCGGCGCGCCCCTGCGGCGCGCCAGTCCCTAGAACGCACCTGCCAATGAATATCGACCTGCACGGATTCGGTCCGGCCATGGCGGCCGGCACCCTGATGACCGTAAAACTGGCGCTCTGCGCACTGCTGCTGGGGCTGGTCCTCGGCCTGCTCGGCGCCCTGGCCAAGACTTCTTCGGTCAAGCCACTGCAATGGCTTGGCGGCACCTACTCGACCCTGGTTCGCGGCGTACCCGAACTGCTCTGGGTCCTGCTCATCTATTTCGGCACCGTCGGCCTGATGAACAGCCTCGGCGAAGCCCTCAACATGCCGGGCCTGGAACTCAGCGCGTTTGCCGCTGGCGTGATCGCCCTGGGCCTGTGCTTCGGCGCCTACGCCACGGAAGTGTTCCGCGGTGCCATCCTGGCCATCCCCAAGGGCCACCGAGAGGCCGGCCTGGCGCTGGGCCTGTCGAAAGGGCGCATCCTCACGCGGATCATCCTGCCGCAGATGTGGCGTATCGCCCTGCCCGGCCTTGGCAACCTGTTCATGATCCTGATGAAGGACACCGCGCTGGTGTCGGTGATCGGCCTTGAAGAAATCATGCGCCACGCGCAAATCGGCGTGACCGTGACCAAGGAGCCGTTCACCTTCTATATGGTCGCCGCCTGCATCTACCTGAGCCTGACCATCATTGCCATGACCGGCATGCACTTCATGGAAAAACGCGCCGCTCGCGGCTTTGCGAGGGCCGAATAATGAATTGGGAAGTGATCATCAAGTGGCTGCCACGCCTGGCCCAGGGTGCGACCCTGACCCTGGAGCTGGTGGCCATCGCGGTCGTCGCCGGGCTGATCCTGGCCATCCCGCTGGGCATCGCCCGCTCGTCGCGCCACTGGTACGTGCGCGCCCTGCCCTACGGCTACATCTTCTTCTTCCGCGGCACACCGCTGCTGGTGCAGTTGTTCCTGGTCTACTACGGCCTGGCCCAGTTCGACCTGGTACGCCAGAGCAGCCTGTGGCCGTACCTGCGCGATCCGTTCTGGTGCACGGTGCTGACCATGACCCTGCACACCGCTGCCTATATCGCCGAGATCCTGCGCGGTGCACTGCAGGCCATCCCCAAAGGCGAGATCGAAGCGGCGCGAGCGCTGGGCATGTCGCGGGGCAAGGCGCTGTTCTACATCATGCTGCCGCGTGCCGCGCGCATCGGCCTGCCGGCCTACAGCAACGAAGTGATCCTGATGCTCAAGGCCAGCGCCCTGGCCAGTACGGTGACCTTGCTGGAGCTGACCGGCATGGCCCGGACCATCATTGCCCGCACCTACTTGCCGGTAGAGATTTTCTTCGCCGCCGGGGTGTTCTACCTGGTCATCTCGTTCGTGCTGGTGCAGGGCTTCAAACTGCTCGAACGCTGGTTGCGCGTTGACGCCTGCCAAGGGCGTTGAACCCAAACTGGCCCCTTCGCGGGTAAACCCGCTCCCACAAGTACGGCGCCCTTCTTGAGGACACCACTGTACCTGTGGGAGCGGGTTTACCCGCGAAGAGGGCATCAAAACCACCACATTCCCCACGCCCAACCATGCCCTCCGTCCTCCACAGCCACCACCTAAGCGACCGCTTCCAGGCCCTCGACCAGTTCCTGATCGAGCACCAACAGCTGTGGAAACCAAGGCCCTTCACCACCCTTCGCCTGGCGTGGGAAACCGAATACCCCGAGCTGTCCGCCTACCTGCGCCAATGCCCACTGGCGGATGCCGAAACCGAGCAAGCCCCAAGCCTGCTGCCCTCGCCGTTTCCACAACTGGCCCAACAAGCCAGTGAGCTATCGGCCCTCGGCGACCTCCCCGACGTAAGCGCCTCCATCGCCAGTCACCGCCTGGAGGTCAACGTCCCCGGCCGCAAATGGCAACAGATCGAAGCCTTCAGCCGTCGCCTGGGCTTTCGCGATCAGCCACATCACTGGTTGGATTGGTGTTCCGGCAAGGGCCACCTGGGGCGCCGGCTGCTTCAGCCAGGCCAACACCTGACCTGCCTGGAGTACGACAGCGAACTGGTGGCCGCCGGCCAGGCACTGAGCGATCACCATCATTTGCCGGCTACCCATGTGCATCAGGACGTTTTAGCCAACGACAGCGCCCGTCACCTGACTCCAGACACCAGCGCCGTCGCCTTGCACGCCTGCGGTGACCTGCACGTGCGCCTGCTGCAATCGGCCAGCCAGGCCGGATGCCGCCACCTGGCGGTAGCCCCCTGCTGCTACAACCGCATCCAGACGCCGCAGTACCAGGCGTTATCCACAGCTGCGCAGCACTCGTCGCTGAGCCTGTCGGTGGAAGACCTCGCGCTGCCCCTGTGCGAAGCCGTCACCGCCAGCGCCCGCGTACGCCGCCAGCGTGACACCTCGATGGCACGCCGTTTGGGCTTCGACCTGCTGCAGCGCCAACAACGCCAAAGTGACGACTATCTGCCCACCCCTTCACTGCCAACCGCCTGGCTGGACAAGCCTTTCGAGCACTATTGCCGCGACTTGGCCGAGCTCAAGCAGCTACCTCTGCACGGCACACCCGACTGGCAAGCCCTGGAAGCCGCAGGCTGGCAACGCCTGGCGCAAGTGCGCAACCTCGAGCGTTTGCGCAACCTGTTCCGCCGGCCACTCGAACTCTGGCTGGTACTGGACCGCGCACTGTTCCTGCAAGAACAAGGCTACACAGTGCAGCTGGGACTGTTCTGCGACTACCCTCTGACCCCGCGCAACCTCCTGCTGCTTGCCGAACGCGACCGTTAGCCGCAGGAAAACCTGTGGATAACTCTGTGAACAAGCTTGTGATGAATGGTTGGATCCAAGCGCTATTTCAAACGCTTGGCTTATTCCCGCGTGCCAGTGAAGGCCAGTAAAAACAGGCATTTGCGCAAAGACCAGTGGTAATGAGAAGCGGCATGCCTTTCGCGCAAGGCATCAATGCCCGTTGTGCATAAGCTTCATTTATGGCACTGCACTCAAAGCCCGTGATGCACCTGTGGAAGCGGCCTTGTGTCGCGAGAGGGTCGCGTAGCGGCCCCAGCAATTCATGCGCGTATTCAAAGCCCATGACCACTACGCCCCCTTCACAACACAACGCCATTTCCACTCAGTTCAACCTGTCCTTGGCAATGTCGACATCGTTCATCAACGCCGTCGCCAAGGCACCCAGGTAATCTGCGGCGCCCAGCAGCTTGTGGTCATCTTCCGCATCGCCTTCACGCACAAGATGCGTGATGTAGCCCAACAGCACCGAGACCTGCTCGTAGGCGTAGTCCACCGGAATGCCCGGCAGCACGCGCAGCAGGTCTACGGGCGGGTTGCCCACCTCGATCGCGGTGGCCACGCCAGCGGTGACGAGGGTTTTAGCTTGATCGCTCATAGCCTCAATCCCCCTGCTTTGACGTGCTGATGCGCGTTAGCGCGTGCTCGGCCAATGCCCGGGCCGACTCGGTTGCATGCGCGGCGTTGGTCAGCATGTTCAAGCCAGGTTCGCCGGCATGGATGCGGCAGTGCTCATCGATGGTTTCGGCTACGCCGCGCATGAGTTCGCTGGCGTGGGCGAGCGCGTCATGTGGGGTGATGTCGCTGTGGATGGAGAAGTAAGGGGTGTTGATGATGCGACGGGGTGGGTCAGGGACGATCTTCTTCATGGCACTTTCCTGGATTCGATATCAGGTGGCTGCCACTAGACCTTCTCACGGGTGAGGGCGGCAGCTGTACGCGGGGTGAGAAACCGAGCGAATCCAGGAAGTCCCGGCCAGACCGAGGTCTGCCCGCGCACAACTGCCATAACAGTAGTACCGCATGGATTCGAATTCGGGTTCTCACACCCGGTCGCAGGGCGACCCGGAAACCTTATCCATGAGGCATTTCCCTGCCTACAGAGAAGCTTCAGCAAGGCGCGTAGGATAGTTCCGAAGCGAACCGTTTCTGAAGCATTTGGTTTCAGGTTCAGAAAGGTCTTACAGCTAAGTCCCTTTTCACAGGTAAATGCCCCGATTCGCTGCCATGCGCACCCCGCCATTCACTCCAGCGATGTATCATCCACCCCAATCAAAACGATGCTTCGGCTGGCCCTCTGCCAGAACCGACAATGGACTAACGGACTTTCCCCTCGTGACTCAAGCCAAACCTCTTGCCCTGCTGGCGTTTGCCATCGCCCTGACCGGCTGTGCCGGCGGATCTCCCGCACCACACAACTCCGATCTGGACTGGAACACCCCAGGCATGCAATTGGGCGGCGACACCGGCCTGCCGCTGCGGGGCGAAGCCCCGTGCCGCAAGCGCGGCTGCGATAATGACAAGCTGTTCTTCAACCCCGGCAAGACCGAGCCCAGCGTCAATACCATCCACCGCGGCTGGTAGGAAAATTCTCCTTTTAGGCCGGTGACTTAGGTCATTTGCGCTCAATCGAAAGGAAGTGGTTTACAGGCGCCAAACGATCGTTATAATGACGCCCCATTGCCGGTATAGCTCAGATGGTAGAGCAACTGACTTGTAATCAGTAGGTCCCGGGTTCGATTCCTGGTGCCGGCACCATATAAAACAAAGGCTTGCAGCTATGCAGGCCTTTTTTTTTGACCCTACACGTACCAGCGCACGTACCAACGAGGGCGCCAACGCATGGGAACTGACAGCCGAACATCCCCCTTATCTCCTGAGTTCATCACCAGGAATGGGGACCTGTTCACCAAGCATTTCCCTGCGGATCTCGACGAACAGTCAATGATTCTCAAGGCTCACATGCTGCTCGAAGCCACACTGCGTGACTTCTGTGCAAGCTGTGTAACTCATCCCGAGCACTTGAGAGGAAGAGGGTTTCAGTTCGCGCACGTGCTCAGCCTTGCTCAAGCACTGTGTCCTGTTACTGAGCTGAATCCCTACGCCGAAATGCTGTGGGCACTTGCAAAGAACCTACAACGCCTTCGGAACGCGATGGCTCACGAGCTTGAGCCGGATCCCAACAAGATTGAGAAGTGCAAGAACGCGATCGTCAGCTTGGTCAACCAGCAAGAGCGCGGGCGTGTCTACGATCTCCGCGGCAGCCTGGAGTTTATGCTCGGATCCTTCAATGCATTCCTTCACTTTGCCCTGTTCGTCGCTGAACATCAGCACAAGCAGACCAACGAGTAAACGCGTGCGCCCGCACCCGCGTCTAGCCCCGCTCTCCAATGTAGTGACAGCCCAAGAAAAAAGAGTAACCTCAGTAATCCTGACCGTTTTCTCCCTCGCAGCCCTTGGTTTTCGCGGCCTCAGCCCAAATCCAGAAAGTAATTTTTAAGTAAACTATAAGTAACCAGATTACTCTTTCTTTGAGTGATATTGCCTCGCCATAAAAGCCTTTAAATTCAATGGCTTCGCAAAAAATCACCTTTTCGATTACCTTCCCATTACCCCTCTTTGTAACCGGCGAAGCCCAGTAAATACGCGGCCTTCAGCACCGGTCCTCTCCCACGATTACGCTTGCTCCGTCGCAATACCCCCTTCGGTGCAGGGATTTGCAGAAGACCTGGTTCCTCAATTCCCGTCAGCAGCCCAACAGCCAGGCCTGTTTAGCACCTGCGCAGGAGTGCGGAAATTCCGACACGTTTAGCCCGCAGGCGTGGCGGGGGGACGAGGGCGCGCGCTGGGGTCAGCTGAACGCAGATAGGGATTCCGGGCTCGAAGTTTGAGCCGCCTTGGTCGATCAGCTGGATCGCGGGTAGTGTCTGCATCGCTCGCTCATTTTCGATTTGGAACGCAGCCACAAGCTTTGCTGCCTACACTGAGCGCACCCCTAGTAGCGATGGAAAGGGAAAAGCCGTATACTGTACGGACGTACAGCATTGAATTTTCTTGAATGAGGAAAAATCTTGTGGTACGGGGTACAAAGAAGCTTGGTAAAGGGGATATACTCGCGCGCCGCTCAGATAGGCACAGAGCGAGTACAGGAGGGCCGAATGATCACATCCATGCAGAAAGCGGTTGATTACGCAAAGCAAGCGCTTGAGATCGCTTGGGATGGCCACCTGCCTGTCAATCCTGAAATGATTGCCAACAGCCTGGTGGTCTATAAAAAGGATGAAACAACAGGAATGGATAAAACCATTCCTATCCGTGTCCGCGCTCAGAATTCATTCACCATGAACGCTAGCGGTCAAGCTTCACTCGAAATCACTGATGATGGCCCGGTCTTCTTCTGTGATTACAACAGGGACGAGATCATCTACCGCAACAGATTCACTTTGGCCCATGAGCTGGGCCATGTGTTGCTTGGCCATGTGAACGAGCACAACACCCAGCAGCGTGATACAACATTCGGGAACTACAATCCCATCGAACGAGCAGCGAACTCTTTTGCTGCTGAGCTTGTAATGCCAGAACCAAGGGTCAGAGAGCTCTTTTCTGGAGCTACCTCGGTTCAACAAATGTCCGAAGCATTCGGAGTATCAAATGCGGCTATGTCCTACAGGCTCAAGAATTTGGGCCTTCTCGGATGAATGCTGAAGAGCCTCAGTTTGGAGCCGGCGACATTGCTGGCTCCAAATTTACGACACCGAGTCAGATAAGCGACCTCGAGGTGCGCCTGGGCGACGAGGCCATCCGACGCAAAGAGTACAGCCGGTGGTTCTCAGCGGTGGCACTCACTACCCTGACGTTAGCTGCAGTGGGTTGCCTTCTCTTTTCAATGTGGGTTGGCTTCCACTTTTTGAATGGGCTGGACGACGCCAAGGCAGATGCCAAAGCGAAGGAAGAGCGAGTAGCCTTGAAAGCAGCTTCTGAGCTTGCCCCACAACCTACCGCGAAGAAGCCAGTAAAGGTTGCAACCGCTGCTAAGAAAGAAGAATCCAAATCCCCCACTGCAGAATCCAATAAAGAAACGTTCTATTTGCACATTCTTGCACCGCTGATTCCTGCCACGTTCTCTTCAGCCATCGCAATCATCCTATTCATCACAATCGCCCGTTTGGTGACGAATTTTGAACGGATGGGTAGAGAGCATGAGAAATCTGACAAGGATCAGAACGAAGACTACGGAACAATCGCCGCATTTTTCCAAGAGCTTGGAAAGTTTGTTAAAAGCTTCAAGGGCTAAAAAGGCCGCCCCATTAGGGCGGCTATTTCATTCAGGTCGAATTAGCCCTCGGCCCGAGCTGGCAGTTCGTACGGAGCGAAGCGGATCACCTCTTCACCCAGCCAATCATTGATCTGCCGTAGCCTGGCCTGCTCGGCTCCAGCTCGTTCACCGCCCATACCTGAGCGGCCTCACGCACCGAACCAAAGCCGCCAGAGTTCTGCGGCACCACTCCCATAAGCTGCGGCGGTATGCGAAGCATGGCCAACTGGTCATCGCGGCTGATGTTCTTGATGGCGCCGAAGTCGTCCTTTGCGGCGACCTCGCTGATGGGAATCAGCTGAATGCCATCCTTCTTGCCATTAGGCGCGTACATGAACAGGTTTCGGAAGTTGCCCGGCCCCTTGCTGCTCTTCATTGCGGTGAGCAGGTCGTCGACAAAGTCCTCATTCTGGGCAGCGTCGGTCATGTACAGAATGAAGCCCGCATGGCTACCGTTCTGGTAATACTTGCGGCGGAACAGCGTCGCCGATTCGTTGAGCAACGCGGCCTGTAGCGCTGGCAGCCATTCCGGTAGTGGATGTAGTACGAAGATCGGATGGCGCCGCGCTTGGCCGATTCGCTCCAGCGGCTGCCTCATCGATCGACGGAAACGGTCCAGACGAGGAAGGGCAGCAACGCCGCCGGGCAGCGGTCTGGGTTGATGAGGTCCCGGATCGGCACGGGTACCCGCTCGATCTGTGCGAGCGCTTCCGCGGCCTGGCGTTCCAGGTCGGTGGAGGTGCCGGGCAGCAGCCTTATGACTCGGTACCTTGCTACAGGCTTATGTCGGTGCAGTACGGCGCCTGGCTAGCCGCGACAATGTGGTGCGCTGGACGCCCAGGCTCCGGGCTGCCTGGGAAGGGGCCAAGGAGTACAGGCGCCGTGTATGGGCCAGCCAGGCCCACCCTGTTCCGACCGCTAATGATGTGACAGGCGGCACGGTGGCGCGAGTTGAGGCATATGTATGCGAGAAAGAATTAATCTCCTATGAGATCGACCACACCGAGGTGTGGGAAGGTGAGGAAAAGAAGAGTTGGGTCATCGAACTCAACGTCAGCGTAAAAGTGAACATTCATCTAGATGTGGAGTTCTACGCTTGGGACTCCATTGATCGAGAAGAAATTTTGCTGGGTTCCGATTCATTTCCCACCGAAAACACAATTGACGTTGAAGTGTTTTTCACATGCTCAGGTGTGGAGGAAGGCACCCCGCCTGAGGATTGGCAGATCGAAATAGAAATTGCCAAAGGGCTATACGAGTGCGACCCGGTTGATGTGGAACCAGATTTTTACGATTGACCCCACCTCTTACTTCCACAGCCGGCATGACAAGACGATCCAATTGTCTCGCTAGAGCCGGCTGCCCTTCTCCCTGCTCAGTATCCCACGTACCAGCGCGATACGACTCCAGCACTGCTGCAGATATTATCGAGGCGAGCACCTACCAGAACCACACGTAACCTATTGATTTTTAAACAGTGAGCATAGTCCTTGTAATCAGTAGGTCCCGGGTTCGATTCCTGGTGCAGGCACCATACGCAGTACTCAAAAGGCTCACCGAAAGGTGGGCCTTTTTTGTTTGGCCGCAAATCAAGCTTTGACTTGCCCCACCAAGGTAGCTAGGATTTTATCGTAAATTTTAGATAACCAGAGCAGGTTGGCTAATGGCACTTCAATTCCACGAAAGCCCCTTCCACGTTACCCACGATGCGGAAACGGCCAGCAAGATGGCCCTGAAGATGGACCTTTCTATCTTCATCACGGACTGCATCAAGAAAATGGGCCTCAAGCAACACGAGGCGGCAGCCAGGCTGAACGTGACCCAGTCCCGGGTATCCGAGCTGGCAAATGGCAAGATCGAGAAATTCACGCTGGACGCCATGATGGATATGCTCGACAAGCTCGGCTTTCGCACCAGCCTTGTACTGCCCTCGAACAACGCTGGCGCCCTTCCCCAGATTGTCATCTCGCAAACGCCCAGTAGCTAAACCCTGTAGCCCATCTTTCTGAGCGCCAGCTTCAGCTCCTTCAATCGGTCCTCAGCGACCTGCATCGCATGCCGATCGGACCTGTTGGTCGTTTTCACGAACGAATGCAGCACAACGACCATATCTGCGTATTTGGCCACGTACACGCATCTGAATGCCGGGCTGCCGTTGATGATGAGCTCGATTGCCCCCGCCCCTACCGAATCAGTCAATGACTTGATCGGCCGCTCGGGGTCCTGCCCGTACTGAATACGCCGCAGGTCCTTACGAAGTCATCCTGAACATCCTGTGGCAGGTCCTTGTACTCACGCTCAGCAGCAGCACTCACAAACGCAAACTTTCTCAAAGCAGTACCCAGAAAAGATCACCAAAGATGTGGACGGCGCAGATGCCAGAGGCTGGGGAATGTAGCGCAGTTGCATACACTTGATGGCTGCAAAAATGTTTCTGGATTTCGCTCGGGAGAGCAGCCATGAAATCACTGCCTTGGCGGCAGTTACCCACAGGATCACCGGCAAAATCGATCTGGTGTTCGCGGGAATGCCAGCACCTGCACAGGCAAGTATTCGGAGTTCCCCTAAGCGACCATGCAGAGCTCGTACAATTTAGTACGCAGTTCGGCCAGCTCGTTATTCTCGCTGATCAGCGGTTGACCGTTGCGGTAGAGAACGATATCAGTAAGGGATCCCATTCCACCGTAAAGCCTCAATATTTTTGAAAGAACGTGACTACTATCCTTCGGTAGTTCCATTCGGTACTGATCAACACGTGTTACCCATTCATCTTCGTTGCCAAGACGCAGCAGCTCCGAAAGCCGGGCCATGATCTGGATGATTTGACTGATGTTTTCCATTTCAAAGGGCTCGGTCCCATCACTTCAACTCCACTAACTTCCCACGGTTCAACTACCACAATCTGTGGGATAGTACCGATGTAGAAGCCGCCCTGTGACCCAACTTCGCCGATGTAGACCTCCGTGCCAGCAGCGACCTTAACGCTGCTGCTGTTTTAGTAATTCTCGAAAATATTTAAGCGCCGGGGTTTCCCCGTCCGTTATCTCGATCGAGAACTTAGCGTAGGCCTCTTCAAGCTCGCCATACTGCTGAAGATTTCTTTCTGTAAAACGGTAACGTCCAGGCACCGCACCTACTTCAATAGGCTCTGTAACATTCCCTGTCTTGGCTTTCTCAAGTAGCTGCCTCAGTTCGGAGTGGAGCGCTATGGCTTCAGGATCTATTTTCGAGTGAATATTCAGTTGCTCTTCAAGGTGCAATGCCGATTTTTTTAGCTCAATGATATTCATGGTTAATTCCCTATGAAACCTATGGGCTTTGCCGGAGCCCAAAGCCCTCGATTTGGGACGACATACTGCATGGCGCTTGGTGGAAAGCGCAGGCTTAGCCTGTAGAACATAGTCAAACACAAGCTAAGTGGGACTTTCCATCGCGGATTCGTCTTGATGGCTTTCGTAACTGCCGCCTTGATGTCCACCCACATAGTCTTGGTTCCGGTATCCCTGCTGATGGCACAAAAAATCCGGATTCAGCCATCTGCCAACCAGATAACTGAATCCGGAATATTCCCTCGCAGTGAACAGTCCATGCGCCGAAGGACCAGGGCTGGCTTGCAGCCCCGTCATTGACTAGAACGCCGTACTCACCGTCACCGCCATATTCCGCGGGTCCCCATAAATAGCCCCCGCATAGAACCCATACTGTGTGTAGTAATGCTTGTCGAACAAGTTATCGACATTGAAGCTGACCGTTGTGTCATCAGTCAGCTGGTACTTGGCCATGGCATTCCAGATCGCATACCCCGACCAGTTGACGTCAGTAGCCCCTGCACTCACACCGTTCACCGGCTGCCCCGCCGGGCTTGAGATCGCACGGATGTTGGTTTGCGCCTTGACGCCAGCGCCTAGGGTCAGCCGGTCGAGCGGGCCGCTCAGGCGATAGGTGGTCGAAGCCTTGAACAGGTGCGAGGGGTCGCTTCTGCCGTCGCTGTCGACGCGGCGGAAATGCAGGTAGGTATAACCGGCGTAGACGTTCCAGTTCGGTGTCAGGGCGCCGGCGATTTCCAGGTCGATGCCGTCGGTTTCCTGGCCGGTACCGGCCTTGTAGGCGTCGCCACCGGTTGGGGTGGTCAGGCCGTCGTCGAGCACGGCTTTGTTCTGTTGCTTGGTGCGGAAGTACGCCGCCGAGGCATTCAGGCGGCCGTCCAGCCACTCGCCCTTGATGCCGGTCTCGTAACTCTGGCCACGAATCGGCTCGACCTTGGTGCCGCTGGCCGTTTCGGCGGTCTGTGGGTTGAAGATGTCGGTGTAGCTGGCGTACAGCGAGTAGGTGTCGTTGAGGTCGTACACCGCGCCCAGGTAAGGCGTGACGATGCCGTGGTTCTGCTGGTTGCTGCGCACGCCGCTGACATTGCGGGTGGTGGCGGAGTAATCGGTGCTGCGCACGCCGACGATCACCGACAGCGGGTCGGTGATGCTCAGGCGGGTTGCCGCGTACATGCCCTGCAGGCGGGTGGTGGTCTTGGTGTGGCGGCCAGTGCGCGAGGCGATCATGTCGTAGTCGCTGTCGACGCCATTGTGCCAGTCGGTCACCGGGAAGCCGTTGTTGGCGCGGAACTGGCAGCCAACCGAGGGGGCGCTGACGCGGTCATCGCTGACCATGGTGCAGCTGTACTCCGGTGACCAGGCCACGGTGCGGCTGTCGTTGTAGCCGACCATGGCCTGGTGGGTGCGGCCGAACAGTTGGAACGGGCCGGACAGGTCGATCTGCGCCGATTGCTGGGTGGTGTCGCTGGAGCTGTGCAGGCCGTTGAGCACGGCGCCGCTGCCGTCCTGGTCCCAATAGCCGCCGTAGCTGCCGCGTCCGGCCGAATTGACCTTGGCCAGGCCACGGTGGTTGAGCACTTCGGCAGTGCTCTGGGCGGCCTTGAGGTCCAGCGTCCAGTCGTTGTCGAAACGGTGCTCCAACGAGCCGAATGCGGTGCGGGTGGTGTATTCGCCGAAGCTCCAGCTCGGAACCACGTTGGTGCTGCGCGGCAGGTCGGTCTTGCTGCCGTCACGGTACCAGATGGGGATGTTGGCGCCCCAGCCGCCGCCGACCACTTTGTTGTACTCGTACTGGTAACCGGCGCCGAGGGTGGTGGCGTCATCCAGGTCGAACTCGAAGTTGGCCAGAGCCGCGCGGGAGCGTTCGGACTGGTTGTCGCGGAACGAGTTGGCGTCCTGCTGGGTCATCACGAAGCGCGAGCGCAGGCGGCCATCCTCGGACAATGGCAGGCTCAGGTCGGCGCCCAGGCGACGCTTGTCCCAGCTGCCGTAGGTGGCGTAGGCACTGCCGCCGAAGGTGCGGGTCGGGGCCTTGCGGATCAGGTTGACGGTGGCCGAGGGGTCGCCCGTGCCGCCTAGCAGCCCGTTGGCGCCGCGCACGATGTCGATGCGTTCGTACAGGTCCATGTTCAGCGCATTGCCGCCGCCGCTGAAGTCGGAACCGCCCTGGAACTGCAGGCCATCGACCTTCCAGTTGCTGATCGAGTAACCACGGGCACGGAAGTCGGTGCGCCCGCCTACTTCGGACTTGGTGGTGCTGACACCCGGCGTGGTGTCCAGCGCCTGCTCGATGGTGTGGATATCGCGGTCATCCATCTGCTGGCGGGTGATGCTGGTGACCGACTGCGGGGTCTGGCGCGGGGTCAGCTTCAGGCCGGTGGAGCTGCGGGTGCTCTCGACCGTGTAACCCAGCTGGCCGGTTTCATCGGCAGGCACCAGGGCGCTGTCTTCGATCTGGGTAGCGTCCAGCTCCAGCGGTTGGCTGTCGGCGGCCATGGCATTGCCGCTGATGGCGACGGCAATGAAGAATGCCAGCGGGTGCAAGTGGCTTGCACCCCGGCTGATGAGAAAGGCGTCGGGCATGATGCTTTTAGGGTTCATTTGGGAAGGCTTCGTATTCGCAGATGATTTTTTGTTACGATTCTAGGCATCCGCCCTCCGGGCTCCATGTCCGGCTTGTATGGGCATGTAATCGAACGTAACGAGCACTGCCGCCCTCCGCCAAAAGGTGTTTTTTCGATGAGCACAACCCTGCTTGTCGTCGACGATGACGACGAGATCCGCGAACTTCTTTGCGATTACCTGACCGATGCCGGCTATAACGTGCTGTCGGCGGCCCATGGCGACGAGATGCGTGAGCAACTGGCGCGGCACAAGGTCGACCTGGTCGTACTCGACCTGATGCTGCCAGGTGAAGATGGCTTGAGCCTGTGCCGCCAGCTGCAGGCAACGCCTGGCTTGGCGGTAATCATGCTGTCGGCCAAGGGCAGTACGCTGGACCGCATCATTGGCCTTGAGGTGGGAGCCGACGACTACCTGGCCAAGCCCTTCGAACCGCGCGAACTGACGGCGCGTATCAAGGCCGTGCTGCGACGTCCCCAGCGCCTCGACGCGGCCATCGAGGAGTCCGCAGCCGAAGCGCAGCACTTCGCCGGCTTTGCCATCGACCACATCAAACGCCTGCTCACGCGCCCGGATGGCGAGTCGCTGACCCTGGCGCGCTCGGACCACCGTGTTCTGCGCGAACTGTTGGACGCCAAAAGCCGCGTGGTGTCCCGCGACCAATTGACCCGCAGCGCGTTCGGTCGCGACCACCACCCCGACGACCGTTCGGTGGACATGTGCATCAGCCGCTTGCGCCAGCAGTTGCGCCGCGCACCAGAGGGTGACGTACAGATTCTGACCATCCGCAACGAGGGCTATCTGCTGAACATTGCCCGCGCCGGGGCGGATGCCTGACGTGCGCTGGCTGCGCCGACTGTGGCCACGCACGCTGTTTGGCCAGCTGCTGCTGATCATGGTCAGCGGCACGCTGGTGATCCAGCTGATGTCGAGCAGCATCTGGTTCGATGTGCGTTTTGCCCAGGTGCTGGAAGCGCCAGTGCGGTTGGTCGCCGCCCGAAGTGCCCCACTGATCCGCCAAGCCGACTGCCATGCCGGCCAGCTTCAGGTGCCGACGCATTACCATCTGCGCTGCGCCGAAGCCCTGCCAGAGGTGCAGCACGATGAGCGCCGAGGACGACGGCGGGTCGAACTGCTGCTGCGCCAGGCACTGGAATACGAGTTGGGCCAGGCTCAGGACGTGCGATTGTTGAACGTGCAATTGACCGATGAGCTTGGCCAACCGATCGTCTGGCGCAGCCTGTTCGGCCTGCGCACCGCCCAGGCGCACATCCAGTTCGCGATACCGCTGGCCGATGGACACTGGCTGACCATCGACGGCCAGGAGCTGCAAGGCTGGAGCGGCGAGTCGGCCTGGGTGCTGATCAGCGATTACCTGCTGCGGGTGTACGCCCTGCGCATTGTCGCGGTGTTGCTGGTCTGCCTGGTCGCGGTGCGCCTGTGCCTGCGCCCGCTAAGGCGGCTGGCCGATGCCGCACGAGGGTTGGGCAGCAACCTGGAACAGCCACCATTGGCGCTGGACGGGCCACAAGAGGTTCGCCAGGCGGCCCAGGCTTTCAATGCCATGCAGCAACGGCTGATCACCATGGTCAACGACAAGGCGCACTTTCTTGCGGCAGTGTCCCACGACTTGCGCACCCCACTGACACGCATGCGTCTGCGCCTGGAGCGCCTGCAAGACGCCGAACAGCGAGAACGCCTGCGGCAGAACATCACGCAGATGGACAGCATGATCGGCCAAGTGCTGGATTACCTGCGCGCAGGCGAGCAACAGAACCTGCAGCAAGTCGACCTCGACCGGCTGGTGGCGCGGCTGTGCGCTGACCTAGCCAGTGCCGACGAGCCGCTGCCGATACAGGGAAAGGTTGGCGGCCTGCGGGTGGATGCCTTGCTGATGCAGCGTTGTCTGCAAAACCTGTTGGTGAATGCCCTGCGCTATGCCAAAGAGGTTTCGGTCACTCTGGAGCGTGGCGCCACAGGTGTGTTCGTTCACATCGACGACCGTGGGCCAGGGATTGCACCCGGGCTGATGGCGACCATCATCGATCCGTTTGTGCGGGGTGAGAGTTCGCGTAACCAGGCGTCTGGCGGGTACGGGCTGGGGTTGAGTATTGCCCAGCGGATTGCTGCCAGCCATGGGGGTGAGCTGAGGCTGATGAACCGTGACGGTGGTGGTTTGCGGGTTAGCGTTCTACTGCCTGGATAGGGCTGGCTGTACCGGCCTCATCGCCGGCAAGCCGGCTCCCACAGGGACCGCGCCAACCTTGAGATCACCGCTGTACCTGTAGGAGCCGGCTTGCCGGCGATGAGGCCCAAAACAACAACACAACCCACCAACGCGTAACAGTGTTTTACCAATTCCCCAGGTTTTCCAAGCTGACGCTTTGCCTATCCTAGGCCCGGTCATCCTGTCAGCGATGGATCCATGAAACACTCTCTACCCAGCCGCTACGCCTGTCTGGCTACCTGCCTGATCTTCACCTTCGCGAGCCTGCCGTACCTTGGCCAGCACACCTGGCTCTGGCCCGTCACCCTCATCACCGCCCTGCTCAGCCTGGTCGGCCTCAACGACTTGCGTCAAAGCCACCATGCGGTGCGGCGCAACTACCCGATCCTGGGCAACATTCGCTACCTGATCGAGACCATTCGCCCGGAAATCCGCCAGTACCTGATCGAAGGCGACGACGACAAGCTGCCCTTCTCCCGCTCCCAGCGTTCGCTGGTGTATGCCCGAGCCAAGAACGAAAGCGCCGAGAAGGCCTTCGGCACCCTCAACGATGCCTACAAGCCAGGCTTCGAATTCATCAGCCACTCGATGGTGCCGGTGGCCACGCCAGACCCGGCGTCGTTCCGTATCGCCATTGGCGGCCCACAGTGCCGGCTGCCGTATTCGGCGTCGATCTTCAACATCTCGGCCATGAGCTTCGGCGCCCTCAGCGCCAACGCCATTGCGGCGCTGAACCAAGGCGCACGCCTGGGGCGCTTCGCCCATGACACCGGCGAGGGCAGCATCAGCCCTTACCATCGCGAACATGGTGGCGACCTGATTTGGGAAATTGGCAGCGGCTACTTCGGTTGCCGCACCGAAGATGGCCACTTCGACCCCAAGCGGTTCGCCGAACAGGCGCGCTCGCCCCAGGTGAAGATGATCGAGGTAAAGCTCAGTCAGGGCGCCAAACCTGGCCATGGTGGGATTCTGCCGGGGCACAAGGTCAGCCCGGAAATCGCCACCACCCGTGGCGTACGGGTTGGCGAAGACTGCATTTCACCCGCGGCGCACAGCGCCTTCCGTACACCGGTGCAGTTGCTGCAGTTCATTGCCAGCCTGCGTGAGTTGTCGGGCGGCAAGCCGGTGGGGTTCAAGTTCTGCCTGGGCCACCCGTGGGAGTTCATGGCCATTGCCAAGGCCATGCTGGTCACGGGCATCACCCCGGACTTCATCGTCGTCGATGGCAAGGAAGGTGGCACCGGCGCGGCGCCTCGTGAGTTCAGCGACAACATGGGCGTACCCATGCGCGAAGGCCTGATGTTCGTGCACAACACCTTGGTTGGCCTGAACCTGCGCAGCAGCATCCGCATCGGCGCAGCCGGCAAGATCGTCAGTGCCTTCGATATCGCCAGTGTATTGGCCATCGGTGCCGATTGGGTCAACTCGGCGCGTGGCTTCATGTTCGCCATTGGCTGTATCCAGTCGCAAAGTTGCCACACCAACAAGTGCCCGACCGGTGTAGCGACCCAAGACCCGCTGCGCCAGCGTGCACTGGTGGTGCCGGAGAAATCCGAGCGCGTGGCCAGTTTCCACCGCAATACCCTGCATGCCTTGGCCGAAATGCTTGCGGCGGCCGGCCTGGAGCACCCGTCGGAGCTCAAGCCAAAGCACCTGGCGCGGCGCATCAGCACCAGCGAAATCAGTTTGTTTTCTGACCTGCACCAGTTCCTCAAGCCCGGCGAATTGCTCAGTGGCTCGATCGAAAGTGAGTTCTATGCACGGATGTGGCGCATGGCGCGCAGTGACAGCTTTGCGCCACAGGCAAGTGACACAGCGCTAGCGAAGATGATTCGCCAGGAAGAGGTGGAACCTGCTTAGGGCCTCATCGCCGGCAAGGCGGCTCCCACAGGGGTTGCAGTGATCTCAGGATCAGCGCAGCACTTGTGGCAGCCGGCTTGCCGGCGATCAGGTCATCCAATCAGAAGATGCTGATCGGGTATTCGACGAATACGCGGACTTCGTTGCCGTCGTCCATGTAGTTGCCGTTCTGCTGGACAGCGTTGTTGGTGCGCACGAACGAGCTACGCAGCTTGATCGACAGGTCCTTGGCCGGGCCGTCCTGAACGACGTAACGGATCTGGTTGAAGATTTCGCGCTCTTTACCTTCGCCGAAGCCTTGCGGATTGGCCAGGTTGGCGGTGTTGATGTTGTCACCCACCACGTAGGCCAGCTTGTAGGTCAGGCCTGGAATGCCGTAGGCACCGAAGTCCAGGCCATAGCCCAGCTGCCAGGAGCGCTCGTCTTCAGCGTTGAAGTCGGACCAGTAGGAGTTGGCCAGGTAGATGGTCGAACCACCGTCACCCACACCACCTGCGTTCTGGTAGCCACCGTAGTTGTAGCCGGTGCTGCCGGTGCTGCGCTGGTGCGCGATGGTGAAGGAGTGAGGGCCATAGGCGTAGGTTGCAGCCAGGCTCCAGATGACGTTGGAGTCACCCATGAGCTCGGCGGAACGTACGAATTCTTTGTCGATGTCCGAACGATAGCCGTTGAAGTCCAGGGTCAGGGACTGGTCGTTGGCGATCGGGAACACGTAGTTCAGGCCCAGGTACTGGCGCTTGAGCACGTCTTCGTTTTCAGCCGCGTACAGCGAGGCGGTGAAGTTGTCGGTGAACTTGTAGCTGGCACCGTAGACGTTGATCGACTTCAGACCGCCACCGTCACGACGCTCGGCACTTTTACGCGCTTCCTGAGTGAAACGACCGACGTTCACTTCCAGGCCCTCGATCTCCTTGGAGGTCAGCAGGGTGCCGGTGAAGCTTTCTGGCAACAGACGGCCGTCGTCGTATTGCAGCACTGGCAGGGTCGGCATCTGGTCACCGTACTTCAGCACAGTGTTGGAGATGCGGAACTTCACGGCAGCGCCAGCACGCGCCAAGTCATGCGGCCCGCTGGCGTTGCCATCGGCATTCTTGGTGTTGTGCGGTTTGAAGAAGTCGACGCCGCCGCCACCGTTGTGGCCCTTGCCGCCGTCCAGACGCACGGCGTACAGGCCGAATGCGTCGACGCCGACACCGACGGTGCCTTGGGTGAAGCCAGAGGAGAAGTTGGCGATGAACGCCTGGCCCCACTCGATCTGGTCATCGGTACCGTGTTTCTTGTCACGGTTGATGTAAGCGTTACGCAGGAGAACGTTTGCGTGACTGTCTTCGACGAAGCCCTTGCTTTCGGCCTGCTCGTTGGCCTGGGCCTGGGTCGCGGCGATCATCGCCAAGGCGACCAGGCTGATCCTGGTTTTCAACATGTTGTTTTCCTTATTTCTTAATCAAAAACGCTCTGCAATATGACGCCAGGAACCAACGCCCCTTCGTAGGTTCGACGCTTTGCGGATCCAAACTGAAAAGCCCGCCAATGGTCGTGTGGCGGGCCTTGTGCAGCAGCATGGCCTCAGGTGGCCAGCAGGCGTTGGCCGAATCGTAGCCGCGCGCGATTACAAATGTCAAAAACTCGTGAAATGCAGGTTGTTATAACCAAAATCACCCAAAGGTCTGGTGCATTTCCATGCAGGACAATGCCGGACAAAGAGAATTTATCTCTAGTCGGAAAAGTCGACCTGACCAGGTCGACAACATCGACGCGCCATGCAGCCACGGTGACACCCACAAATGAAAACGCCACCGCGATTGCGGTGGCGTTTTTGTTTTCCTGACGGGTTATCCCCTGATCAATGCCATACGGCCAGCAGCGCCTCGAGCTCTGCATCGCTGATCAGCCCTTGGGGGTAACGCCCGTCCAGCACGCGTCGTGGGTCGGTCGTCCTGACCCGGTTGCTTCCATGGTGTTTCAACCACTGCGCCAGAATCTGGAGCGATTGGTGGTTCACTGCCGATGGGGGCAATGCCGACTCACTTGCTGCATTCATCTTTACACGTACTCCCTGGGCCCGTGAGCGGCAAATTTACGTTTGTATTGTTACAGAACGGAGAGTCCCGTCTGCTGGGTCTAAGCCCATGAAAAACAATACAAAACATATGCCATGTGAGCAGCCGCGCATCTGCCGGAAACAAAAAACCCGTCTATCGACGGGCCTTTTGCGAGCGTTGTGTATCAGCGTTTAACCGGTGCCGGTTGCTGTTGAGTCAGACAGTGGATGTTGCCACCCCCCAGCAGCAGTTCACGCCCCGGAATCATCACCACTTCGTGGTCTGGGAAGACCTTGGCCAGAATCGCTCTAGCTTGCGCATCTGCCGGGTCATCGAAGCTTGGCGCGATGATCCCGCCGTTGACGATCAGGAAGTTCACGTACGAACCGGCCAGGCGAACCGAGGGGTCGCGCTCCTGGCTACCGACGACGTGGTCGACGCCGTCGCACTCTGCCTGGGTGGCGAACAGAGGGCCTGGAATCGGCATTTTATGCACCACAAACTCGCGTCCCTTGGCGTCACGGCTGTTTTTCAGCACGTCATAAGCGGCGTGGCAGCGTGCATAGTTGGGATCGTTGGAATCATCGGTCCAGGCCAGTAACACTTCACCTGGGCTGACGTAACAGCAGAAGTTGTCGACATGGCCGTCGGTTTCGTCGTTGTACAGGCCATCCGGCAGCCAGACGATGGTCTCGACCGACAGGTGCTCGCGCAGAATGTCTTCGATCTGCTCGCGGTTCAGGTGCGGGTTGCGATTACGGTTGAGCAGGCATTCCTCGGTGGTGATCAGAGTGCCTTCGCCATCGACGTGAATCGAACCACCCTCAAGCACGAAGCCCTCGGTGTGGTAGCGCTGGCAACGCTCCATCTCCAATACCTTGGCCGCCAGCTCTTCGTCGCGGTTCCACGGCGCATAAAGGCCACCATCGAAACCACCCCAGGCGTTGAAGCCCCAGTCCACACCGCGCACTTCGCCATGGTCGTTGATGACGAAGGTCGGGCCGGTGTCACGCACCCACGCGTCATCGTTGCTGATTTCAACCACGCGGATGTTCGGCAGGTCGAGCTGGCGACGGGCGTTCTCGTACTGGCCGGCGGAAACCGCCACGGTCACCGGCTCGAAGCGTGCGATGGCCTTGGCCAGGGTCACGTGAGCGGCCTGCGCCGGCTTGCCGCCCAGACGCCAGTTGTCCGGGCGCTCTGGCCAGACCATCCAGACCTGGCTCTGCGGCGCCCACTCGGCAGGCATGTGGAAGCCGTCGGCGCGAGGTGTCGAGTTAAGGGTTTTCATGGTTAACCTCTTGTAGAGCCCGGCGTGCTGGCCAGGGGTTGATCTGTTCACTTGTCAGTCAATTTAACCGATAAATATCGGCTTTAGAAGTGGGATAACTAACAGTTTAGACATACGGAAGCGCATCACATCGATAACAATCGATTTAACCAGATACAACAGCCGTGTTACAGGTCTTAGCCAAGCCTCCGCTGCAGCCGTGAGCCACAGGGCATTAAAGATGAAAGCTATTTCACTTTTCGCTTATCTCGCCTGTAAAGCCGCCGATAAACAAGCGATGAAGATGAAATGATCAGAGTGCCCCGAAGCGCTGCCATGCTGGCAATCTAGGCTGCAAGAGGCCAAGGCGGCTAAATTGAAAAAGGGACTCACACGGTCGAACCCAGCGCTCACGGGTCAAGTTATCGCCATGAACATCATCGCCACCGACATCCCTGATGTACTGATCATCGAACCCAAGGTCTTCGGCGACAGCCGCGGATTCTTCTTCGAAAGCTTCAACGCCCGCGAATTCGCCAGGCAGACAGGGTTCACGGCCCACTTCGTCCAGGACAACCACTCGCGCTCACAGCGCGGTGTGCTGCGAGGGCTGCACTACCAGATCGACAACCCTCAGGGGAAACTGGTCCGGGTGACCCATGGCGAGGTGCTGGATGTGGCCGTGGACATTCGCCGCAGCTCGCCCACGTTCGGCCGTTGGGTGGCCACCAGACTGAGCGCCGCAGACCACCGTCAGTTCTGGATTCCACCAGGGTTCGCCCACGGTTTCCTGGTGCTGAGCGACTCGGCCGACTTCCTGTACAAAACCACCGACTACTACAACCCCGCTGCCGAACGCTGCATCCGCTGGGATGACCCGCAACTGGCCATCGATTGGGGCCTGGAAAGGCCGCCGATCCTTTCTGCCAAAGACCAGGCCGGCACACTGTTGAACGAAGCCGACTTGTTCCCCTGAGCCCTTGCAAGAAAACGGCAGGCGCTGATCGCCTGCCTTAACTAGCGCATAATTGCGCCAGACCCTTCTGGCGCCATTACGCGATGATTGCAAAACCTACGCCCCCTCGCCGCCCCCGCTGGCGCAGCCTGGCCCTGTTGGCCCTGTGCCTGGCCCCGTTGCTGTGGCCCCTGCATCACCTGGCCGAGCGCTACTATCAGGACGAACTGGCCTCGCAGAATCGTCAGACTCTCGACCTTTACGTGGCCAACCTGCTCGGCACCTTGCACCGTTATGAGACCTTGCCGCAGATCCTCGGCGACCTGCCTGCCCTGCGCAACGTACTGGCCGACCCGCTGCGCCTCGAAGCGGTCACCAATGCCAATCGCCTGCTCAAGGACATCGTCCACCAGACCGGTGCCGAGGTGATGTACCTGATGGACGTGCGCGGCAACACCCTGGCCGCTTCGAACTGGGACAAACACGACAGCTTCGTCGGCCGCAACTTCGCCTTCCGCCCTTACTTCATGGAAGCCATGGAGGGGCGTCTGGGACGCTTCTTCGGCCAGGGCACCACCTCGGCCAAGCGCGGTTACTTCTTCGCAGCAGCCGTGCGCGATCGCGAACGGGTGGTCGGCGTGCTGGTGGTAAAGGTCGACCTGGACCACACCGAAACCCTCTGGGGCCGTACTCCCGAACAACTGCTGCTGACCGACCAGAACGGCGTCGTGGTGCTGACTTCGCGGCCAGACTGGCGTTTCCGTTCCACCCGTGAGCTGACTGAGGACGAACGCCAGGCGATCATTGCCATCCAGCCCTACCCAACCCAGGCACCTCAACCATTGAGCCTGAACCCCGAGGCCTGGCTGATCCAGACTCGCGACATCAAGGAAACCGGTTGGCAGGTCAGCATTCTCGCCCCGCGCACCCTGGTCGACCGCTCGGTACAGACAGTCATGGCCATCGGCGGTGGCGCACTGCTGGTATTGATGCTGCTGGCCGGGCTGGTGATGCAGCGGCGGCGCCATTACATCGACCGCATCGACTTCGAAGCCCGTGGCCGCCAGGAGCTGGAAAAGCGCGTGATCGAGCGTACCGCCGACCTTGAAGGCCTCAACGCCCGTCTCAAAAGCGCGGTGCTGGAGCGCGAGGATGCCCAGCAGGAGCTGGTCCGCGCCCAGGACGAGCTGGTCCAGGCCGGTAAGCTGTCGGTGCTCGGCACCATGTCGGCGAGCATCAGCCATGAGCTCAACCAGCCACTGGCCGCGATTCGCAGCTATGCCGAAAACGCCGAGATCCTGCTGGACCACCAGCGCACCGAGGACGCCCGGGGCAACCTCAAGCTGATCGGCGAGCTTACCGGGCGCATGGCCTCGATCATCGCCCACCTGCGCGCCTTCGCCCGACGCGACCGTCATGCCCCGGAAAGCGTGGCCCTGCAACCCGCGCTGGACGACGCCTTGGCCTTGTTGGCCAAGCGCCGGCGCGCCATGGCCGTGGAGCTGATCCGCGACCTGCCGGATGCCACCTTGTGGGTGCAAGCGGGTGAAACCCGCCTGCGCCAGGTACTGGGCAACCTGCTGGCCAACGCCCTCGACGCCCTGACCGAAAAGGCCAACCCACGCCGACTTTGGTTGAGTGCCGAAAAGCGCGACGACTACGTCTACCTGTACATCCGCGACAACGGCCCAGGCTTCAGCCGCCAAGCACTGGAGCATGCCAAGGAGCCGTTCTTCACCACCAAGACCCGTACTCAGGGCTTGGGCCTGGGCCTGGCCATCTGTGAAAGCCTGATGCGTGCCCTGGGCGGAGAACTGCTGCTCGGCAACCACCCGGAAGGTGGCGCCCTGCTGACCTTGCAGCTGCGCGTGGCTCAGCCTGGTGCCAACCTGCAACCCTCGGAGGACCCCTCGGTATGACGACCGAGACACTGATCGACAGCCACGCCCAGGTCATTCTGGTGGACGACGACCCGCACCTGCGTCAGGCACTGAGCCAGACACTCGACCTGGCCGGGCTGAAGGTCGTCGCCCTGGCCGATGCCCAAGACTTGGCCGGGCGAATCGAACCTGACTGGCCGGGCGTAGTGGTCAGCGATATCCGTATGCCAGGCATCGATGGCCTGCAATTGCTGGAGCAACTGCACGCCCGCGACAACGAGCTTCCGGTACTGCTGATAACCGGCCACGGCGACGTGCCGCTGGCGGTTCAGGCCATGCGTGCCGGTGCCTATGACTTCCTGGAAAAGCCGTTCGCCACCGACGCTTTGCTGGACAGCGTGCGCCGCGCACTGGCACTGCGCCGCCTGGTGCTGGACAACCGCAGCCTGCGCCTGGCCCTGAGTGACCGCCAACAGCTATCCACCCGCCTGGTTGGCCAGTCGCCTGCCATGCAGCGCCTGCGCGAACAAATCGGCGCCCTGGCCGGCACCCGCGCCGATGTATTGATTCTGGGCGAGACCGGCGCGGGCAAAGAGGTGGTGGCCCGTGCCCTGCATGACCTCTCCAGCCGCCGTGATGGACCGTTCGTGGCGATCAATGCCGGGGCGCTGGCCGAGTCGGTGGTCGAGAGCGAACTGTTCGGCCATGAACCAGGTGCATTCACTGGCGCGCAGAAGCGCCGTATCGGCAAGTTCGAGTTCGCCAATGGCGGCACGCTGTTCCTCGACGAAATCGAGAGCATGAGCCTGGACGTGCAGGTCAAGCTGCTGCGTCTGCTGCAGGAGCGTGTGGTCGAGCGCCTGGGCGGCAATCAGCTGATCCCGCTGGATATCCGCGTAATTGCCGCGACCAAGGAAGACCTGCGCCAGTCCGCCGACCAGGGGCGTTTTCGCGCCGACCTCTACTACCGTCTTAACGTGGCCCCGCTGCGAATCCCGCCACTGCGTGAGCGGGGCGACGACATTCTGGTGCTGTTCCAGCATTTCGCCGATGCCGCGAGCCAGCGGCACGGCCTGCCGCCGCATAGCCTGCAACCGGCGCAACGCGCCATGCTGCTGCGCCACGACTGGCCGGGCAATGTGCGCGAGCTGCAAAACGCCGCCGAGCGCTTCGCCCTTGGCCTAGAGCTGGCCCTCGACGGCCAGTTGCCGACCGCGACAACAACGGCAGTACCGGTGCTGAGCGGCAACCTCAGCGAGCAGGTCGAGCAGTTCGAGCGCTCGCTGATCGCGACCGAACTCACGCAGCCGCACAGCTCGATGCGCAGCCTGGCCGAAGCCCTCGGCATCCCCCGCAAAACCCTGCATGACAAGCTGCGCAAGCACGGCCTGAACTTCGAAGGCGCCAGCAGCGGACACGACGACCAAGAGGACACCCGCCCATGACCACCGACAGCCAGTACCTGCAGTCCGTACTGCACCATGACATTCCCCTGACCCGCGAGATGGGCCTGGAAGTCGTTGGCTGGCAGGATCACTGCCTGCAGCTGCAGCTGCCGCTGGAGGCCAACGTCAACCACAAGAGCACCATGTTCGGTGGCAGCCTGTATTGCGCGGCGGTGCTGGTGGGTTGGGGCTGGCTGCACCTGCGTCTGCGCGAGCAGGGTATCGATGACGGCCATATCGTCATTCAGGAGGGGCAGATCAGCTATCCGCTGCCGGTTACCGGGGCTGCTGTGGCGCGGTGCCAGGCGCCGGACGACAAGACCTGGGAGCGTTTCATCACGATGTACCAGCGTCGTGGCCGAGCGCGGTTGACGTTGCAGACCACTGTCAGCAATGCCGGTAGCGATGAGCCCGCCGTGAATTTCAGCGGGCAGTACGTTCTGCACCGCTGAGACACGACCTCTCGCACCACCCACCCTGTGGGAGCGGGTTTACCCGCGAACACCGGCAGAGCCGGTGCCATCCACCGCGTCGCATTCTTCGCGGGTAAACCCGCTCCCACAGGGGCCAGGTTAGATCAGCAACCTAAATCAGATCGAAGACTGCCTCGCGCCAGGCGGCATTCGCCGGCAAGGCCAGGAAGAAGGGATTGAGCAACGACTCACGGGCCGGATAACGGAACGGCTGGCCATCCAGGCCAATCACCTCACCGCCCGCACCTTCCACAACCCCCTGGGCAGCAGCGGTATCCCATTGCGAAGTCGGCGCCAGACGCGGGTAGCAATCGGCGCTGCCTTCGGCAAGCAGGCAGAACTTCAACGAGCTACCAATATTGGCCAGCTCCAGCTCACCCACAGAGTCGCCCAGCCCAGCCAATAGCGCCTCCTGCTCGGGGCTGGAATGGCGACGGCTGGCTACCACGGTGAAACGTCCATCGACAGGCGGCTCGTTACGCACCTGAATTGGCAAGGCATCAGCGCCTGCCTCGGCACGCCAGGCCCCCAGATGCCGCCCACCGAAGTAGCAGCGACCATTGGTCGGCATGGCCACCACGCCGAACACTACTTCGCCGTTCTCGATCAGGGCGATATTGACGGTGAACTCTTCGCTGCCCGCGATGAACTCCTTGGTACCGTCCAATGGGTCGACCAACCACCAGCGCGTCCAGCCTTGTCGCTCGGCCAACGGAATATTGCAATCTTCTTCGGACAGCACCGGAATCTGCGGCGCCAAGGCCGCCAAGCCATCGGCAATCACTCGATGGGCCGCCAAGTCGGCAGCCGTCACCGGCGAATCGTCGGCCTTGGCGGTCACCGCCACATCGGCCCGCCAGAACGGCAAGATCGCCTCGCCCGCCACGGCGGCCAGCTTCACCACTTCATGCATCAGCTGTTGGTCGTTCATACGTCGAACAGCCCCCGCTGGATCAGCAGGTCGCGGGCCAGGTACAACGCCGCGAGTGCCCGGCCCTCGGTGAACTGTGGGTGCATGGCCAAGGCCGACAGCTCGCGCAGGTTGACCTTGTCGACCCGCATCGGCTCCGGCTCATCGCCCTCCAGCCGCTCCTCGTACAGGTCGCTGGCCAGCACCACCTGGATCTTCTGGCTCATGTAGCCCGGCGACAACGACAGCTCGGTCAGGTGCTCCAGTTGGCGAGCGCCGAAACCGGCTTCTTCCTTGAGCTCGCGGTCAGCCGCTGCCAGCACGTCTTCGCCCGGCTCGATCAGGCCTTTGGGCAGCGACAGCTCATACTCGTCGGTACCACCGCAATACTCTTCCACCAATACCGCGTGCTCGGCGTCGAGCATGGCCACCACCATCACCGCACCGTAGCCATTGCCACGGCCTACCAGACGCTCGTAGGTACGCTCGTTGCCATTGGCGAAGCGCAGCTGCACGGCCTCGACACGAAACAGGCGGCTGCTGGCGACGATCTCGCGATTGAGGACGGTTGGTTTCTGGCGCATGGGGCGGCTCCTTGGCGTGAACGGGTTACTATACCGTGGCTTGCCGACTGATCGAGAGTTTCCCATGCCTGTTCTTCCCTGGTCCGCCATCGATACCGTCCTGCTGGACATGGATGGCACTCTGCTCGACCTGCACTACGACAACCGTTTCTGGCTGGACCACCTGCCGCAGCGCTACGCCGAACTGCACGGGGTGAGCCGGGCCATGGCGGAACTGGAGCTGCAACCGCTGTTCGAGCGCAACGCTGGCACGCTCAACTGGTACTGCCTGGACTTCTGGAGCCGCGAGCTGAATCTGCCAATTCGCGAGCTCAAACGTGAAATCGCCGACCTGATCGCCCTGCGCCCCGATGCCGATACTTTCCTCGCTGCCATCCACAACGCGGGCAAACGGGTGGTGATGATTACCAATGCCCACCGCGACTCGCTGTCGCTGAAGCTGGAACGGGTGGAACTGGCGCCCTACTTCGAGCGGCTGATCAGCTCCCATGATTATGGGTACCCGAAGGAAAGCCCGCAGTTCTGGGATGCGCTGCAGGCCGATATCGGCTTTGAGCCGGGCCGCAGCCTGTTTATCGATGACACCCTGGCGATTCTGCGCAGCGCGCGGCGGTTTGGCGTAAAGCACCTATTGGCGGTGCGCCAGCCCGACAGCCAGGCGGCGCCGAGGGATACCCAGGAGTTCGCGGCGGTGGAGGATTACCGGGATTTACTGGCTGGGCTGTGAGGGCCCTATCGCCGGCAAGCCGGCTCCTACAGTTATTTGTGGAACATCTGTAGGAGCCGGCTTGCCGGCGATAGGGCCAGCACAGGTTAAGCGAATCTATCAGTCCGGAATCCGCAACACCTGTCCCGGGTAGATCTTGTCCGGATGCTTGAGCATCGGCTTGTTCGCCTCGAAAATCTTGTTGTACTGGTTGGCATCGCCATATTCGGCCTTGGAAATGGCACTCAACGTGTCACCCTTCTTCACCGTGACGAACCGCGCCGCCTGGGCCACAGGCCCGGTGACGGTGATCTGGTCCTCGACGCTGGCCACACCGCTGATATTGCCCGCCGCCAGAATGATCTTCTCTTTTTCCTCCTGGCTGGCCACTTCGCCCTTGAGGATGATCTTGTCGCCCTCTACAGTGGCGCTGATGTTCGGGTTGCCCAGGCCGACACTCTCCACGTGTTTCTTGAGCTGCTCCTCGGCGTTGGCGTTACCGGGGGTCAGCAGGTCGATCAACTTCTCGCCGGCTTCCTTCACGAAACTGAACAGGCTCATGACGCGCTCCTTGTTGATGAAACCTCGGAGCCAGGAGTCTAGGCCAGGATTGCCCCACCCGCCCCCATGCGACCAATCGACGCGGTCTATCAAGGCATAGACCCTAGCGATTAGACGCGGCCAGCCCGCGGGCCTAGGCTTGTGCTATCAAAAAGCCGTCGAATGCCAGCCCCGATGAACAGCAAGCCCCCGGTCTGCGCGGCCTCCACGCCCTTGTCCATGCCCGCCGCCAGCAACACCTACGACTACGTCCAGCTCGACGATGCCGAACGGGCCAGCACCCCGCTCGCCGAAGAAGTCGCCCTGGCCATCGCCTACAACGGTCTCAACCAGGCCGTGATGCTGGTCAGCCCCACCGACCTGGAAGACTTCGCAGTCGGCTTCAGCGTCGGCAGTGGCATCGTCGAAGGTACTGCGGAAATCTATGACCTCAAGCTCTCGGGCAGCGGCTCGGCCATGTATGCCGATATCGAGATTTCCAGCCGTGCGTTCTGGAACCTGAAGAACCAACGCCGCCAGTTGGCCGGCACCAGCGGCTGCGGCCTGTGTGGGGTCGAAGCCCTTGAGCAGGCCTTGCCAGAGTTGGCCGAGCTGCCGGGCGCGCCCTTGCCGCCTGCTGCATGGCTGGTAGGCCTGCGCCAGCGCATCGACGCGTTCCAGCCCTTGGGCCAGCACTGCGGTGCAGTGCACGCAGCGCTGTTCATGGACCGCAACGGCGAACTGCTGCTCGGGCGCGAAGACATAGGCAGGCACAACGCCCTGGACAAGCTGATCGGCGCCCTGCTGCGCCAAAGCATCAGCACCGACGGCGGCCTGGCCATCGTCACCAGCCGCTGCAGCCTGGAACTGATCCAGAAAGTGCTGCGCGCCGGCATCCAGACCCTGGTCAGCCTCTCGGCGCCCACGGGCCTTGCCCTGCAATGGGCGCGCAAGCACAACCTCAACCTCATCCATCTGCCCAAACACAGCGCACCGCGGGTCTACAGCCCAGCGGCGGAGTCGTAACAGCCGTGACCTCGTACCAGCACCTTCCAGACAACGCCCCTGCCTCCACACCTCGCTACAAGCCCTACGACGGCCCCGCCGGGGGCTGGGGCGCGCTGCGCAGCGTAGCCAAGGCCTGGGTCGGCAGCGATAACGCGCTGAAGAACCTTCGCGCCCTGCTCAAGACCAACCAGAATGGCGGCTTCGACTGCCCTGGCTGCGCCTGGGGCGACTCGCCTGAAAGTGGCATGGTCAAGTTCTGCGAGAACGGCGCCAAAGCGGTCAACTGGGAAGCCACCAAGCGTCGGGTCGATGCAGCCTTTTTCGCACGCTACAGCGTGACCGCGTTGCTCGAGCAGAGCGACTACTGGCTTGAATATCAGGGCCGTCTGACCGAACCGATGGTGTACGACCCGGCCAGCGACCGTTACCAGCCCATCGCCTGGGATGCCGCCTTCGCCCTGATTGCCCGTGAGCTGAACGCCCTGCTCACCCCTGACCAGGCCGAGTTCTACACCTCGGGCCGGGCCAGCAACGAAGCGGCGTTCCTCTACCAGCTGTTCGTGCGCGCCTACGGCACCAACAATTTCCCCGACTGTTCGAACATGTGCCACGAGGCCAGCGGCGTGGCCCTGAGCCAGAGTGTCGGAGTCGGCAAGGGCACGGTCACCTTCGACGACTTCGAGCATGCCGATGCCATCTTCGTCTGGGGCCAGAACCCTGGCACCAACCACCCGCGCATGCTCGACCCCCTGCGCGATGCGGTCAAACGCGGCGCCCAGGTGGTGTGCGTCAACCCGCTCAAAGAGCGTGGTCTGGAGCGTTTCCAGCATCCACAGAACCCGCTGGAAATGCTGACCAACAGCGACCGTCCCACCAACACGGCCTTCTTCCGCCCGGCCTTGGGTGGCGACATGGCGATGCTGCGCGGTATGGCCAAGTTCGTCCTGCAGTGGGAGCGCGAAGCCCAGGCCAAGGGCGAGCCAGCTGTGTTCGACCATGCCTTCATCGCCGAGCACGGCCATGGCGTCGACGAGTATCTGGCGGCAGTGGATGCCACTTCCTGGGAGCATATCCAGGCCCAGTCCGGCCTTGAACTGGCCGACATCGAACTGGCGGCGCGCATGTACTGCCGCGGCAAGCGTGTGATCATGTGTTGGGCCATGGGCATCACCCAGCACCGCCATTCGGTGCCGACCATCCAGGAAATCGTCAACCTGCAGATGCTGCGCGGCAATATCGGTGCCCCGGGTGCCGGCCTGTGCCCCGTGCGTGGCCACAGCAACGTTCAGGGCGACCGCACCATGGGCATCAACGAACGTCCGCCAGTGGCGCTGCTGGACGCTATCGAAAAGCGCTTCAACTTCCGCGTGCCTCGCCACAACGGCCACAACACCGTCGAAGCGATCCACGCCATGCTCGATGGCCGGGCCAAGGTGTTCATCGGCCTGGGCGGCAACTTCGCCCAGGCCACGCCAGACACTGAACGTACCGCTCAGGCCCTGCGCAACTGCGAGCTGACCGTACACATCAGCACCAAGCTCAACCGCAGCCACCTGATTCATGGCAAGCAGGCCTTGATTCTGCCGTGCCTGGGCCGTACCGATATCGACCTTCAGGCCGACGGGCCGCAGGCGGTCACGGTGGAAGACTCGTTCAGCATGGTCCATGCCTCCAACGGCCAGCTCAAGCCTCTGTCGACCCAGATGCGCTCGGAACCCGCCGTGATCGCCGGCATCGCCGCTGCCACCCTGGGCAAACGCCCGGTGGACTGGCACTGGCTGGTGGCCGACTACGACCGCATCCGCAACCTGATCGGCGACACCATCGCAGGCTTCGGCGACTTCAACGAACGCCTGCGCCACCCCGGCGGTTTCTACCTGGGGAACAGCGCTGGCAGCCGTCAGTGGAAGACCAACACCGGCCGCGCCAACTTCAAGGCCAACCTGCTGCCAGACAGCCTGCTCGATGAGCGCGTCCGGGCCAGCGGCCAGTTGCCCGACCTGATCATGCAGTCGATGCGCTCGCACGACCAGTACAACACCACGATCTACGGCCTGGACGACCGCTACCGGGGCGTGCGCGGTCAACGGGAGGTGCTGTTCGCCAACGAGGCCGACATCATCCGCCTGGGCTTCCAGCCGGGGCAGAAAGTCGACATCGTCTCATTGTGGGGTGATGAACATGTGCGCCGTGTGCACGGGTTCACATTGCTGGCGTTCGATATCCCGGCGGGCCAGGCTGCGGCTTACTATCCCGAAGTGAACCCGCTGATTCCGCTGGAGAGCATCGGCGAGGGCAGCCATACACCGACCTCCAAGTTCGTCGCTATCAAGCTGGAGCGGGCACGCGATGATGGTCGGATTCTGTAGAAGCCGGCAGGCCTGATATCCCACCCGCAAAAACGAAAAAAGCCCTGTTCCGCAAGGATCAGGGCTTTGTCATAAAGGTCTCAGACACGCGAAAATCGAGAAAGTTTCAGCGAAAAAACAGTAACTTAGAGAATTGTGTACAAGTCGTGTTACTCGTCGGATTTTCGTTGCCAGCCGCGTCGCAGAGCCTCAAATTCGCCTCGTCATCCCTATGAGGCTTTCTCGATGAAGAAGTACTCCTCGATTCTGTTGTTGTCTTTCAGCTTGCTCAGCGGCGTTGCCATGGCAGGCGGCACCACCGAGGCCGGCATTGGCGGCGCATTGGGTGGGGTACTGGGCTCCGTGGTGGGCAACTCCATCGGCGGTAGCACCGGTGGCGCCATTGGCGCAGGTCTCGGCGGCGCCGCCGGCGGTGCCCTGGGCGCCGACAAGCGCCAGCGTGGTGAGGCCGCCATTGGCGGTGCGCTGGGCGCTGCGGGCGGTAACGTGGTAGGTCGCTCCGTGGGCGGTACCACCGGTAGCTACATTGGTGCGGCAGCCGGCGGTGGTGCCGGTGGCGCGCTGGGTAACTACATGGGTAACAAGGCCGATGACGACGAGCGTCATGACGACCGCCGCTACCGTCGTGGCTATGACGACGACCGCCGTCACTGGGACCGTGGCCACCACTACGGCCACCGCAAGCACAAGCGCCACTGGCGCGACTAATGCCTGAGGCTAACGCCTGGCAGCAAAAAGCCCCGCCCTCACCGGTGGGGCTTTTTTATGCCTGAGGGTCTAGCTGAAGGCCCGACAGAATGGTGTTCAGCACGTCTGGCAGCTGCACCGGACGGCCACTTTCGCGCTCGATGAACACCTGCACGACCGTGCCTGCCGCACAAGCGTCCGATTCCCCCGGACGGAACAGGGCCAGATGGTATTCCGCCGTGCTGCCCGCCAGACGCGTGATGCCCAGCCCCACCTCCAGCACATCCGGGAAACTCGGCAAGGCATAGAAGTCTGCCGACGAGCTGACCACGAAAGCCGCCAACTCGCCGTCACGCAGGTCCATATCGGCTTGCTCGACGAGAAACGCCTGGATGGCGGTCTCGAAGAAACCATGCACGGTGGCACCGGCTATATGACCGTTATGGTCGTTGTCCTGAGGGCGGGTGAGGATCGGGTGGAAGTGGGAGAAGGCAGTGCGCTGGGGTGATTCGATCATCGGACTGGCTCGTGTCGTCTCAATGGAGTCTATAAGTGAAACAGAAATTTCCAACTGCATAGTGACTTTACTGGCCACCACAGAAATCTCAGGCATGAAAAAGCCGCCCCAAAGGGCGGCTTCTTCATTGCAACCGGCTACAGCTTAGAGCTGCGGACCAGCGGCCTTGATGGCGTCAGACACGTCGAACTTCTTGAAGTTCTCGGTGAACAGCTTGGCCAGGCCCTTGGCGGCTTCGTCGTAGGCAGCTTTGTCAGCCCAGGTGTTACGCGGGTTGAGCAGCTCGGTCTCGACGCCTGGAACAAGCTTGGGCACGTCCAGGTTGATGATGTCCAGGTGCTCGGTCTCGGCACCGACCAGAGCGCCGCTCTGGATGGCAGAGATCACGCCGCGGGTAGTCGGGATGCTGAAGCGTTTGCCGACACCGTAGCCACCGCCAGTCCAGCCGGTGTTGACCAGGTAGACCTTGGAGCCGAAGGCGTTGATACGCTTGATCAGCAGCTCGGCGTATTCGCCAGCCGGACGCGGGAAGAACGGTGCGCCGAAGCAGGTGGAGAAAGTCGACTTGATGCCGCCGCCCGAACCCATTTCGGTGGAACCGACCAGCGCGGTGTAACCGGACAGGAAGTGGTAGGCAGCCTGCTCGTTGTTCAGGATCGAAACCGGAGGCAGAACACCAGTCAGGTCGCAGGTCAGGAAGATGACGGCGTTAGGCTCGCCACCCAGGTTGGCCTCGGAACGCTTGGCCACGTGCTCCAGCGGGTAGGCAGCGCGGCTGTTCTGGGTCAGGCTGACATCGGCGTAATCGGCGTGCTTGTTGGCGTCGAGAACGACGTTTTCCAGAACTGCGCCGTGCTTGATGGCTTTCCAGATGACCGGCTCGTTCTTCTCGGACAGGTCGATGCACTTGGCGTAGCAGCCGCCTTCCATGTTGAAGACGACACCTTCGCCCCAACCGTGCTCGTCGTCACCGATCAGGTAACGGCTCTCGTCAGCGGACAGGGTGGTCTTGCCAGTGCCGGACAGGCCGAAGAACAGGGTCACGTCGCCCTCTTCGCCGATGTTGGCAGCGCAGTGCATCGGCAGCACGTCGGCGGCCGGCAGCAGGAAGTTCTGCACCGAGAACATGGCTTTCTTCATTTCACCGGCGTAACGCATGCCAGCGATCAGGACCTTCTTGGCGGCGAAGTTGATGATCACGCAGCCGTCGGAGTTGGTGCCGTCACGCTCTGGCTCGCAAACGAAATTGGCGACGTTGAGGATCTGCCACTGATCGCGACCGGCCGGGTTGAACTGCTCAGGGTTGATGAACAGGCAACGACCGAACAGGTTCTGCCAGGCAGTCTGGGTGGTCATCTTGACCGGCAGGTAGTGCTCGGCCGCGGCCCCTACGTGAACGTAGGAAACGAAGTGGTCCTGGGCGTTGTTGAACGCCTCTACGCGGTCCCACAGGGCATCGAACTTGTCGGCCGGGAACTTGCGGTTGATCGGGCCCCAGGCGATAGCGTCCTGGGTGGAAGGTTCTTCGACGATGAAACGGTCAGCCGGCGAACGGCCAGTGCGGTGGCCAGTCTCGACTACCAGTGCGCCAGTATCGGCCAGCACGCCTTCACCGCGTTGCAGCGCTTCTTTTACCAGCTCATCGACGCTCAGGTCGGTGTACACGGTGTTATTGGCTTGCGTCATGAGATACCCCATCCGGCCCGAGGCCGAGTGCTCCAAACGTTTTGTAGTTGTCCGTTAAAAACTACTACAGCGAAAAAAGTGGCCGGATTATGCCAGAAACGCCCAAAAAAAGTAGGCCCCTCCTGTCAGAACTGCTCTTTTGCGCAATTAGACAGGAGATTTCACTACACTTAAGCGTTTCAGTGGCGAGTTTCTGACGCCGTGTCCGTACCACCACCAGCGAACAGTTGCGCGACATCGCTGGCATCGAAGAGATAGCGCTCGTTGCAGAACTGGCAATCGATCTCTACCTGCCCGCCGCATTCCTCTACCAGCTGCTTGGCGTCGTGCTCGCCAAGACTGACCAGCGCATTGCCGGAACGTTCGCGCGAGCAGCTGCATTTGAAGCGCAGCGGCTGGATATCGAACAGACGAACCGCGTCCTCGTGGTACAGGCGGTGCAGCATGGTTTCGTTGTCCAGGCCGAGCAGTTCCTCGTGCTTGACGGTGTTGGCCAGGGCCTTGACGTGAGCCCAGCTTTCCTCGCGCTCTTCGATGTCCTTGTGGATCTCGGCCGGCAGTTGCTGCACCAGCAGGCCGCGGACGCGCACGCCATCAGCGGCCAGGGTGATGCAGGTATTCACCTGCTGAGACATGACGAAGTAGTTGGTGAAGCACTCCGACAGGTCTTTGCCGTCCAGCTCGACAGTGCCCTGATAGCGCTGGCCGTTGGCCGGAATGATGGTCAACACCAGGTGGCCACCCGGCATCAGGTCGGCAAGCTTCGCGTCATCCTTGATCTGTTCGGCCTCGAAGCGCGCCAGGCCGCGGATGTCGTGGTCGCTGGTGTACTCGATGGCCAGCAGCGGCACAGGGCCCTGAGACTGCGCCTGGAGGACCAGCAACCCCTCGAACTTCAAAGTGCCGACCAGCAGCGCAGCGGCGGCCATCAGCTCGCCCAGCAAGTGTTGGACCGGCTGCGGGTACGTGTGCTTGGCCAGCACCTCGGCGTAGCTACGTTCCAGCGCGACCATCTCGCCGCGCACGTCGCGGTCGTCGAACAGGAAGCGTTGGGTGAAATCTGTATCTGGCAAGTCGCTCATGGTGGTCTGGCTATCTAAAAATGATGACAAAATAATTACACGGTGCTTCAAAACCCCGTGGCAGAGCGCTCGCAAGGCGCTCCGCTTCCTGTTGGCATATAGAGGTATTTTATGGACAATCGACCACTGTTCCAAGCAAGGTGGTCCTGGGGACCCCTGGCAGTGTTTACACTGCTGCCCATCGCCCTACTGTGTTTCTGGTTATGGCCCATTGGCCAGATCTTGTGCCTGACAGTCGACGAATGGCTGTTTCGCGGCCTGAATGCGCCGCTCGCGGATAACACCACCTGGCGTTACATCTGGACTGTCGGCAGCCTGCGCCCGTTCGACATCGTCGTCGGCCTGACCCTGCTGGCCCTGCTCATCCGTGGCAACTGGGTGTTCAAAGCCAGCCAGGTACGCGAAGCCTTCTTTGGCTTTCTCGTCACCCTGCTCCTCTTAGTGGTGATTCGCGCGCTGTTTTCCAAGTGGGTGGATGCAATGGGTTGGCAACACGATAGCCCATCGATGATGTTCGACAACGTCGTGCACCTCAAAGACTACTACCCGAACCTGGAAGCCAAATGGGAACTGAAGGACCGCTCCAGCAACAGTTTCCCGGGCGACCATGCCTCGGTGCTGTTGATCTGGGCGCTGTTCATGAGCCTGTTCAGCCGCCGACTGGTTCAGCATCTGGTGATCTGGGGCTTGGCGTTCCTGTTCATGATGCCGCGGCTGGTGGCCGGTGCGCATTGGGGCCAGGACGACTACATCGGCGGTTTGCTGATGGCGCTGCTGGCACTGGGCTGGAGCTACCATACGCCGCTGGCGGCCAAGGGTAGCGCAGCGTTGGTGCGCTGGACGGCGCCATTGTTCGGGCTACTGGAGCGGGTACCGCTCGTCGGGCGACTGACCGTAGTTCGCTAGAAGCCATCGCCGGCAAGTCGGCGCCTACAGGCATGCACCGGCCTCAAGGCCAGCGCGGTCCATGTGGGAGCCGGCTTACCGGCGATTCAGGCCACACGGTGTATGGCACCGGCTTCGCCGGTGATCGCCGGCAAGCCGGCTCCTACAGATTTCCGCTGATTCGTTGAGCGACCCCAGCTATTCAAAACTGCCATGTAACTGGTGAATCTGCCGCCGCTGCTTCTTGTTCGGCCGGCCATCGGTGGTCACACCCATCGCCCCCGCCTTGCGCATTTCGGCCGCCTGCTCTCGCCGCCGCAGGCTTTCGTCGGTTTCCTCGTACAACGTCTGCGCCTCAGGCGCCCCACGTCGCACTACCGACAGCGCCTTGACCACCACCGTGCGCTCGTCGAACCCCGTGCGCAGCACGAATTCGTCACCCACCCGCGGCTCCTTGCCGGGTTTGCAACGCTCGCCCCGGCAATGCACCTTGCCGCTTTCGATGGCCGCCTTGGCCAGGGCGCGGGTCTTGTAGAAACGCGCGGCCCACAACCATTTGTCGAGGCGTACCTTGTCGTCGTCTTCCGGCTTCTGAGCCATCCCGTTACCTCAAACTCTGTCTTTCACCGAACTGTACTACCTTCACTAACGGATGCAAAAAGTCCGCGCCGTGCTTACAGTTCACCACCTCATTCGCAGGGTGTGCTTAGTGAAGACATTTGACCATCTGACAGTGATCGGCCTGCGCGAGTGGGTCGCCCTGCCCGACCTCGGCGTCGCTGGCTTGCGCGCCAAGATCGACACCGGCGCCAGCACCTCCAGCCTGCACGCCACCGAAATCGAACCCTTCGAGCGCGAAGGCCAGCCTTGGGTGCGCTTCACCGCGCACCTGGGTTCGGTGGTGCAACTGCGTCACCGCCGCTGCGAGGCGCCGCTGGTGACCATGAAAACCATCAAAAGCTCCAATGGCCAGGCACAGACCCGCTACGTGATCCGCACATCACTGGCCCTGGGCGATGGCGTGTGGGAGGTCGAGTTCACCCTGGCCTGCCGCAAGAACATGCGTTATCGCCTGTTATTGGGCTCCAAGGCGCTCATCCATGGCCAGTTGGTGGTCAATCCGGGCCTCAAGTACGTACAAGACAAACCGGCCTTCCCGGCCACCCTTTCCCCTGTCACAGGTGCTGCATGAAGATCGCTGTGCTTTCGCGTAATCCGCGTCTGTATTCCACCCGCCGCCTGGTCGAAGCCGGCACCCAGCGTGGCCATGAAATGGTAGTGATCGATACCTTGCGGGCCTACATGAACATCGCCAGCCACAAGCCGCAGATCCACTACCGCGGCAAGCCGCTGGAAGGCTTCGACGCAGTCATTCCGCGCATTGGCGCCTCGGTGACCTTCTACGGCTGCGCGGTACTGCGCCAGTTCGAGATGATGGGCGTGTACCCGCTCAACGAGTCGGTCGCCATCGCCCGCTCGCGGGACAAGCTGCGCTCGTTGCAGCTGCTGTCGCGGCGCGGCATCGGCTTGCCGATCACCGGCTTTGCCCACTCGCCGGATGACATCCCCGACCTGATCCAGATGGTCAACGGCGCCCCGCTGGTGATCAAGGTGCTCGAAGGCACCCAAGGCATTGGCGTGGTGCTGTGCGAAACCACCAAGGCAGCCGAGTCGGTGATCGAGGCCTTCATGGGCCTGAAGCAGAACATCATGGTTCAGGAATACATCAAGGAAGCCGGTGGTGCGGATATCCGCTGCTTCGTGGTTGGCGACAAGGTGATCGCCTCGATGAAGCGCCAGGCCAAGCCTGGCGAGTTCCGCTCCAACCTGCATCGAGGTGGCGTCGCCAGCCTGATCAAGATCACGCCTGAAGAGCGCATGACGGCCATTCGCGCCGCCAAGGTCATGGGGCTGAGCGTGGCCGGCGTGGATATCCTGCGCTCCAACCACGGGCCACTGGTGATGGAAGTGAACTCTTCACCTGGCCTGGAGGGTATCGAGGTGACCACCGGCAAGAACGTGGCCGGGATGATCATCGAGCATCTGGAGAAAAATGGCGGGCCGAATCAGACCCGGACCAAGGGTAAGGGATGATGGTGTTTGAGCTGGCCTATTCGCGGCTAAAGCCGCTCCCACAACTACAGCGCAGAACTCAAGAGCTGCACAGTCCCTGTGGGAGCGGGTTTACCCGCGAATAGGCCGGCACAGCCCCTGAAAGATCAGACGGCATTACGCGGCAGCAACAATCCCAACGGCAGCCGCACCCGAGCTTCGATACCGCCGCCAGAGCGGTTACGCAGTTCCACATTCCCGCCATGCTGCGCCGCGATCCGCTTGACGATCGCCAGGCCCAACCCGGTGCCCTTGCCACCACGGGCACGGTCACCGCGAATGAACGGGTTGAAGATGGTCTCAAGCTCCGATTCGTCGATCCCTGCCCCACGGTCCAGCACGCTGAGCACCACATACGGCGCGCTTTCATCACCCGACACGTAGGCCGCTACCTCGACGCCTTTACCAGCATGGTGCAGCGCATTGCCAATCAGGTTGCCAAGCATGCGCTTGAGCGAAACCCGGCGCAGCGGGAACGGTGGAATCGGCTCCAGGCACAGGCGCACCCGCTCTTCAGGCTGGTTGTAGGGCGCGACCACCTCACGAACCAGATCGGCCAGGTCCACTTCCTCCACCGGCTCGTCGCGGCCATCGCGGATGAAGGCGAGGAACTGGTCCAGGATCGCGTCCATATCCTCGATGTCGCGCACCATGTCATCGGTCAGTTCACTGTCGTTGGCCATCAGCGATAACGACAGACGCAGGCGCGTGAGCGGCGTGCGCAGGTCGTGCGATACCCCCGCCAGCATCAGTTCGCGCTCGCGCCCGGCCTGTTCGACATCCTCGGCCATCTGGTTGAACGCACGGTACACCTCGGTCATCTCACTGGGCGTGTCGCTGATCGGCAAGCGCACGCTGCGCCCCTGGCCCAGTTGCCGAGCCGCAAACACCAGGCGCTTGAGCGGCTGGTTGAGCTGCCGCACGAAGATCCACGCCGATGCGGTGGACAACAGGCCGATGGCCAGGAACCAGCCCAGGACGTTCCAGATTTTCTGCCCGCGCAACGGGTGCGGGTACAGCGGCACCTTGAGCCAGCCAGGCCCCAGGCTTGGTGCATTGACCCACAGCGCCGGCGGTGCGTGCACGCGCAAGCGCACTTCGGTGTCTTCGCCCAACTCGGCCTGCATCTGGCGTTGGTAGATTTCGCTGTAAGGCCAATGCTGCTCACCCTCCGGCACACCGGAACCCGTCACCCGGATCAGGCCTGCCGCCTCGGCGATCTTGTCACGGTTTTCTTCATCCGCCGCCCAGTAGGCACGCAAGGTGAGCGCCACGCCGTGGCTGTACTGGCGGTCGACCAGCACGTCTTCGTTCATCAGCAGATAGACCAGGGTCAGCGCCTTGGAAAACAGGACGACGATCAGCACCAACCACAGGGTGCGGGCGAAGAAGCTTTGAGGAAACCAGAGAGGCGTTTTCATCGAGAACAACTACTGCACAGACAGACGCGAGGCAGGCTCGCCAACAATGCCGACCGTCGCAGACGAAAACAGGGCGACCCGTTCGGGTCGCCCTGTCGCGTCCTGGCAAGCCGGCAGGCCAACCATCATTTGCCGGCGTTTCCGTCCGGCACGAAGACATAGCCCACACCCCAGACCGTCTGGATATAACGCGGCTTGGACGGGTCTGGCTCGATCATGCGACGCAGGCGCGAGATCTGCACATCGATGGAGCGCTCCAGGGCATCCCACTCACGGCCACGGGCCAGGTTCATCAGCTTGTCGCGGGTCAGCGGCTCGCGGGCATGCATGACCAGGGCCTTGAGCACCGCGAACTCACCGGTGGTGAGCATGTGCACTTCATCACCACGCTTGAGCTCACGAGTGGCCAACGACAGCTCGTAGTCGCCGAAGGTGACCGACTCGTCCTCGCTACCCGGCGCACCCGGCACGCTTGGCGCCTGGCGGCGCAGCACGGCCTTGACCCGCGCCATCAGCTCGTCAGGGTTGAAAGGCTTGCCCAGATAATCGTCCGCTCCAAGCTCAAGCCCACGGATGCGGCTGAGCTCGTCGCCCTTGGCGGTGAGCATGATGATCGGGATCTGGTTGTTGGACTGGCGCAACCGCTTGCACGCGGACAGGCCATCTTCACCCGGCAGCATCAGGTCGAGCACCACCAGGTTGAACACTTCACGCGACAGCAGCCGGTCCATCTGTTCGGTGTTGGGCACTGCACGGGCGCGATAGCCCTTGCTGGTGAAGAAACGTTCCAGCAGGCTGCTCAGCCCCGGATCGTCATCGACGATGAGAATTTTTTCGCCTTCAGCGTTGTTTGCAGTGCCAGTCATGAATAACTCCTCTGATATCGCCGTGCATTATGGCGTAGCCATTGCTGCGCGTGCCGTGAGCATTGTTAGCAGATTTTTCCCACGGCGCCAGTTCCTGGCCTCGTCACACTGGCCGGGCGCCATCACCGCAAGCCGTCCACGATGGGTATAATGCGCGGCTTTCATCCTGTGTCGCCGGGCCTTGAGCCCCATCGCGGCCCCCAGCATTCACAATTGTCAGGTGGTTTACATGGACAGCATCAACAGCCGTATCGCCGAGGAACTGGGCGTACGCCCACAACAGGTCGAAGCGGCCGTGGGCCTGTTGGACGAAGGCTCGACCGTGCCCTTCATCGCCCGTTACCGCAAGGAAGTGACCGGCAGCCTCGACGACACGCAATTGCGCCACCTGGAAGAGCGCCTGCGTTACCTGCGCGAACTCGACGAGCGCCGCGCCAGCATCCTGTCCAGCATCGAGGAACAGGGCAAGCTGACCCCGGAACTGGCCCGTGAGATCAAGCTCGCCGACACCAAGACCCGCCTCGAAGACCTCTACCTGCCGTACAAGCAGAAACGCCGCACCAAGGGCCAGATCGCCCTGGAAGCCGGCCTGGGCGAGCTGGCCGACGGCCTGTTCAACGACCCGCAGCTGGCCCCGGAAACCGAGGCAGCGCGCTTCGTCAACGCCGAAAAGGGTGTGGCTGACGTCAAGGCTGCACTGGAAGGCGCCAAGTACATCCTCATGGAGCGCTTCGCCGAAGACGCCTCCCTGCTCGAAAAACTGCGCAACTTCCTCAAGCAGGAATCGGTGCTCAGCGCCCGCGTGGTGGCCGGCAAGGAAGAGGAAGGGGCCAAGTTCCGCGACTATTTCGCCCACGACGAACTGCTGCGCACTGCGCCGTCGCACCGCGCACTGGCCATTTTCCGTGGCCGTAACGAGGGCGTGCTGAGCGCCTCGCTGAAAGTCGGCGAAGAGTTGCCCGGCACCCTGCACCCGTGCGAGCTGATGATCGGCAACCACGTCGGCATCGAGAATCGTAGCCGCCCCGCCGACAAGTGGCTGGGTGAAGTGGTGCGCTGGACCTGGAAGGTGAAGCTGTACACCCACCTGGAAACCGACCTGTTCGGCGAGCTGCGCGATAACGCCGAAGGCGAAGCGATCAACGTGTTCGCCCACAACCTGCACGACCTGCTGCTGGCCGCCCCGGCCGGCCCGCGTGCCACCCTGGGCTTCGACCCGGGCCTGCGCACCGGCTGCAAGATCGCCGTGGTCGATGCCACCGGCAAGCTGCTGGACCACACCACGGTCTACCCGCACGCGCCGAAGAACGACTGGGACCGCACGATTTCGATCATGGCCGCCCTGTGCGCCAAGCACTCGGTGGAGCTGATCGCCATCGGCAACGGCACCGCCAGCCGCGAAAGCGACAAGCTGGTCGCGGAGCTGGTGAAGAAGTACCCAGCCCTGAAGATCACCAAGATCATGGTCTCCGAAGCTGGCGCTTCGGTGTACTCGGCATCGGAGCTGGCCGCCCGCGAATTCCCGGACCTGGACGTGTCGATCCGTGGCGCCGTGTCGATCGCTCGCCGCCTGCAGGACCCGCTGGCCGAGCTGGTGAAGATCGACCCGAAATCCATCGGTGTCGGCCAGTACCAGCACGATGTGTCTCAGGTGAAACTCGCTCGCGGCCTGGACGCCGTGGTCGAGGACTGCGTGAACGCCGTGGGCGTGGACGTCAACACCGCCTCGGTGGCGTTGCTGACCCGCATCTCCGGCCTGAACGCTACCCTGGCGCAGAACATCGTCGCCCACCGCGACGCCAACGGCCCGTTCGCCACCCGTGCTGCGCTGAAAAAGGTCAGCCGCCTGGGCGAGAAAACCTTCGAGCAGGCCGCCGGCTTCCTGCGCGTGATGAACGGCGACAACCCGCTGGACGCTTCCGCGGTGCACCCCGAGGCTTATCCGCTGGTGCAACGTATCGCTGCCGATACCGACCGCGACATTCGCTCGCTGATCGGCGACAGCGGCTTCCTCAAGCGCCTGGACCCGAAAAAGTTCACCGACGAAACCTTCGGTCTGCCGACTGTCACCGACATTCTGCAGGAGCTGGACAAGCCAGGCCGCGACCCGCGCCCTGAGTTCAAGACCGCCACTTTCCAGGACGGCGTCGAAGACCTCAAGGACCTCGAACCCGGCATGATCCTCGAAGGCGTGGTCACCAACGTCACCAACTTCGGTGCCTTCGTCGACATCGGCGTGCACCAGGACGGCCTGGTACATATCTCGGCGCTGTCGGAGAAGTTCGTCAAGGACCCGCGTGAAGCGGTCAAGGCCGGCGATGTGGTCAAGGTCAAGGTCATGGAAGTGGACATTCCGCGCAAACGCGTCGGCCTGTCCATGCGCATGAGCGACACCCCAGGCGAGAAGGTCGAAGGCAACCGTGGCGGCGGCAACCGTGGCAACGGTGGCAACCGCCAGCAGCAAGCCCCGCGCCAGCGTGAAACCGCTACCGCCGCACCGGCCAACAACGCCATGGCTGCGCTGTTCGCCAACGCCAAGCAGTTGAAGAAGAAGTGATGGACGTACCTCGCGAATACGTCGAGAGCGCCTTCAGCCAACTGCTGGGCTGCCGCCTGCAACGCCTGGACACAGGTGTTGCCGAGGTGGCCCTGGCCGTCGAGCCGCACCTGCGCAACCGTGGCCAGAAGCTGCACGGCGGGGCGATCTTCAGCCTGGTGGATATCGCCATGGGCCTGGCCTGTTCGGCCAGCCATGGCTTCGACCAGCAAAGCGTGACCATCGAATGCAAGATCAACTACCTGCGCGCCATCAGCGACGGTGAAGTGCTGTGCACTGCCCGTGTGCTGCACGCTGGCCGGCGCACACTGGTTGTCGACGCCGACGTAGTCCAAGGCGACAAACTGGTGGCGAAAGCCCAGGGAACCTTTGCGGTTCTCTAGCTCCACAGGCTGAATCTGCGGTATTTTCAGCAGTAATTGCCTTCCGAGGCCGCTTCACGCTCCATCGCAGGCTATCGCCAGCTCCCACCGCAAACCTTTGTGGGAGCTGGCGATAGCCTGCGATGGAGCGTGAAACGGCCCCGAGTCGGCGCTGGCACTGCCGAGAGCCCAGGCAAACCAGGCGACAACGCCAGTTCCTTTTCCAACTACCCTTGTAGACCGTCAACTCTACCCCCATATTGGGGCGACTGACGCGTGAAGGAATCCATCTTGAGCGACCTCCTCAACCGCCGCCTGAGCCTGCTCGGCGCCAATCTTCCCCTGCTCAAGCAGTGCCTGCACGGTATTGAGCGCGAATGCCTGCGCGTGACCGACGAAGGTCGCCTGGCCCAGACCCCACACCCGCAAGCCTTGGGTTCGGCGCTGACCAACGAGCAGATCACCACCGACTATTCCGAATCACTGCTGGAGTTCATCACTCCGGCCCTGGCCGACCCGGCCAAAGTGCTTGAAAGCCTCGAAGAGACCCACCGCTTCGTCTACAGCAAGCTGGGCGGTGAGTACCTGTGGAGCCCGTCGATGCCGTGCACCTTGCCGGCAGAAGAGGACATCCCGATCGCCGAGTACGGCACCTCGAATATCGGCAAGCTCAAGCATGTCTACCGCAAGGGTCTGGCCCTGCGTTACGGCCGCACCATGCAGTGCATCGCCGGTATCCACTACAACTTCTCCCTGCCCGAGGCCCTGTGGCCACTGCTGCGCGAAGCCGAGGGCGGCGAAGAAAGCGATCGCGACTACCAGTCTTCGGCCTATATCGCGTTGATCCGCAACTTCCGCCGCTACAGCTGGCTGCTGATGTACCTGTTCGGCGCCTCGCCGGCCCTGGACAAAGGCTTCCTGCGCGGCAATCCGCACCAGCTCGAAGAACTCGACGCAGAAACCCTGTACCTGCCGTACGCCACCAGCCTGCGCATGAGCGACCTGGGCTACCAGAGCAACGCCCAGGCGGGGCTGACGCCCTGCTACAACAACCTGGCCAGCTACACCGACAGCCTGCGCAAGGCGGTGGGCACGCCCTACCCGCCCTATGTCGAAGTCGGCACGCACGTCGACGGCGAATGGGTACAGCTGAACACCAACATCCTGCAGATCGAAAACGAGTACTACTCGAACATCCGCCCGAAACGCGTGACCTACACCGGTGAGCGGCCGATCCAGGCCCTGACCTCGCGTGGCGTGCAGTATGTCGAAGTGCGCTGCCTGGACATCAACCCGTTCCTGCCGGTCGGCATCGACCTCACCGAAGCGCGCTTCCTCGACGCGTTCCTGTTGTTCTGCGCCCTGGAAAACAGCCCGCAGCTGGACAACGGCGAATGCGGCCAGTGCACCAACAACTTCCTCACCGTGGTCAAGGAAGGCCGTCGCCCCGGCCTCGAACTGCGCCGTGATGGCCAGCCGATTGGGCTCAAGGAATGGGCCAGCGAACTGATCGGGCGTATCGGGCAATTGGCCGAACTGCTCGACCAGGCCAACGGCGGCGACGAGCACGCCAAGGCCCTGGCTGCCCAACAGGCCAAGGTCGACGACGCGTCGCTGACTCCTTCAGCCCAGGTGCTGGCCCGCATGACCGAACACGACGAAACTTTCGTCCAGTTCTCTCTGCGCCAGAGCCACCTGCACGCCGAAACCTTCCGCGAGCAACCACTGCCCACGGAGCGCCAGCAAGCCTTTGAAACCCTCGCCCGCAACTCGCTGGCCGAGCAGGCGCGCCTGGAGCAGCAAGAAGTCGGCGACTTCGACCTGTTCGTCGGCGCCTACCAGGCCAGCATCCTGGCGATCAGCAACTGATGAACCGCACCGCCACCCCGCGCAAGCCACGCGCGAGCAGCCAGGCCAGGATCGAAGCGATCCTGGCGGCAGCACGCGAGCTGCTGGCCGAGCAAGGGGTGGCGGGGTTATCCATCTACAGCGTGGCCGAGCGGGCGCAGATTCCGCCGTCCTCGGTGTACCACTTCTTCGCCAGCGTTCCGGCGTTGCTCGAAGCACTGACCGCCGATGTGCACCGGGCCTTCCGCGAAGCGCTGAGTGCACCTATCGACAGCTCCGCGTTCAGCACCTGGCATGAGCTGTCGCGGCTGATCGAAGAGCGCATGCTCGACATCTACAACGAAGACGCCGCGGCACGTCAGTTGATTCTGGCGCAGCATGGCCTGAGCGAAGTGGTGCAAGCTGACCGCCAGCACGACATGGAACTGGGCGAGCTGATGCACAAGCTGTTCGACCAGCACTTCCAACTGCCGGTGATGCCTGTGGATGTGGATGTGTTTGCCTTGGCCATGGAGCTGAGCGACCGGGTGTATGCGCGGTCGGTGCAGTTGCATGAAGCGATTACCCCGCGCATGGCCGAGGAAGGCAAGCGGGTGTTCGAGGCATATCTGGGGCTTTATCTGCCGCCGTTTCTGAGCAAGCGCTGAAGATCGATTCTGGCCTCATCGCTGGCAAGCCAGCTCCCACAGGTCCCGCAGCTATCTCAAGATGGTCGCGGTCCATGTGGGAGCTGGCTTGCCGGTGATGGCGTTTGTGGCATCACAGCTTGGCGATGGACACTTCAGTCGACTTCACGAAGGCAATCACCTCACTGCCCACCTGAAGCTCCAGCTCCTTCACAGAACGGGTGGTGATCACCGAAGTGACAATGCCCGAAGCGGTCTGCACGTCGATTTCCGACAATACCGGGCCTTCGAGGATTTCTTTGACGGTGCCTTTGAACTGGTTGCGAACGTTGATGGCTTTGATAGTCATGGCTTGATTCCTTTTGCTGGCTTCAGGGGTTCAGTGGGCCCAACGCAACTGCGTGGGCAAAGGGGCTACAGGGTCCGGCTCGGGCGCTGCGCCTGGCACGGACAAAACACGGTTGAGCACTTCGCTTTCCAGCGCCGCCAGGCGGTGCGAACCACGCGCCCTGGGCCTTGGCAGGTCGACGATCAGGTCGAGACCGACCTCACCGTCCTCGATCAGGATCACTCGGTCGGCCACGGCAACCGCTTCGCTGACGTCGTGGGTCACCAGCAGCACGGTGAAGCCATGCTGGCGCCACAACCGCTCGATCAATTGCTGCATCTCGATCCGGGTCAGGGCATCCAGTGCGCCGAGCGGCTCATCCAACAACAGCAGGCGCGGCTGGTGGATCAGGGCACGGGCCAGGGCCACACGTTGTTTCTGGCCACCGGAGAGCGCAGCCGGCCATTCGTTGGCGCGATCGGCCAAGCCAACCGCCTCCAGGGCTTCCAGGGCCTTCGCCCGCCAGTCACCCGACAGGCCCAGGCCGACGTTGTCGATTACCTTCTTCCAGGGCAGCAGACGTGCGTCCTGGAACATCAGGCGGGTTTCCTCGCGGGCCTCGGCCAATGGCGCGGCACCGGCCAGCAGCTCACCCGCGGTAGGTTTGTCGAGGCCGGCCAGCAAGCGCAGCAAGGTGCTTTTGCCGCAGCCACTGCGGCCGACGATGGCGACGAACTGGCCTGCCGGGATGTGCAAGTCGATGCCACGCAACACTTCACGTTGGCCGAAGGTCTTGCGCAAACCGTTGGACGCCAGGGGGATGCCACGCAGCAGACGTGGCGGCTGTTCTTTGAGCACAGTCATGCGCCCTCCTTCTTCGCCGGCTGATAGGCCGGGTGCCAGCGCAGCCACACGCGCTCCAGACCACGGGCGGCCAGGTCGGCAAGCTTGCCGAGCACGGCGTACAGAACGATGGCCAGCACCACCACGTCGGTTTGCAGGAATTCGCGGGCGTTCATGGCCAGGTAACCGATGCCGGCATTCGCCGAGATGGTTTCTGCCACGATCAACGTCAGCCACATGAAGCCCAGGGCGAAACGCACGCCCACCAGGATCGAAGGCAGCGCACCCGGCAAGATCACCTGACGGAACAGGGCAAAGCCCGACAGGCCGTAGCTACGCGCCATCTCGACCAGCGCCGGGTCGACGTTGCGGATGCCGTGGTAGGTGTTCAGGTAGATCGGGAACAAGGTGCCGAGCGCGACCAGGAAAATCTTCGCCGACTCATCGATGCCAAACCACAGGATCACCAGCGGAATCAGCGCCAGGTGCGGTACGTTGCGGATCATCTGCACCGAGCTGTCGAGCAGGCGCTCGCCCCAGTTCGACAGGCCGGTGATGAAGCCCAGCACCAGGCCGATGCTGCCGCCGATCAAAAAGCCCAGCCCGGCACGCCAGCCACTGATAGCCAGGTGGGTCCAGATTTCACCGCTGCGCACCAGTTCGACACCGGCGCTGATCACCGCGCTGGGCGCTGGCAGGATGCGGGTCGACAGCCAGCCAGCGCTGACCGCCAGCTGCCAGACAGCCAGCAGCAGTACCGGCAGTGCCCAGGGCGCCAGGCGCTGCAACAGGTTGGAGGAGGTTGCACGACTCATTACCTGGCCCTCAGCTCTGCGCGACGGATTTGGGCAGGATGTCGTTGGCCACCATCTCGCCGAACGGGCTCACGTAGCCACCGCTGCTGGGTTGCTCAGGGCGCTGCACATCCAGGTGCGGGAACAGCAGCTCAGCCACACGGTAGGACTCTTCCAGGTGTGGATAACCCGAGAAGATGAAGGTATCGATGCCCAGTGCCGCGTATTCCTTGACCCGCGCAGCCACGGTCGGGCCATCGCCTACCAAGGCAGTCCCTGCGCCACCGCGCACCAGGCCGACGCCGGCCCAAAGGTTGGGGCTGACTTCCAGTTTGTCGCGGTTGCCGCCGTGCAGCGCAGCCATGCGTTGCTGGCCGACCGAGTCGAAACGCGCCAACGAAGCTTGAGCACGGGCGATGGTGTCGTCGTCCAGGTGCGAAATCAGCTTGTCGGCGGCGGCCCAGGCCTCTTCGTTGGTTTCCCGCACGATCACATGCAGGCGAATGCCAAAGCGTACTTCACGGCCTTGCGCGGCAGCCTTTTCACGTACCTGGGCGATTTTTTCGGCGACGGCGGCTGGTGGCTCGCCCCAGGTCAGGTACAACTCGACCTGCTCGGCGGCCAGGTCTTGGGCGGCATCAGAAGATCCACCGAAGTACAGCGGCGGACGCGGCTGCTGGATCGGCGGGTAAAGCAGCTTGGCGCCCTTCACCTGGATATGCTTGCCGTCGTAATCGACCGTTTCGCCTTCCAGCACCTTGCGCCAGATACGGGTGAACTCCACGGACGCTTCGTAGCGCTCCTGGTGGTTCAGATGCAGGCCATCACCAGCCAGCTCGTCTGGGTCGCCACCGGTCACCAGGTTGAACAGAGCGCGACCATTGGACAGGCGATCGAGGGTCGCTGCCTGGCGGGCGGCCACGGTGGGCGAAATGATGCCTGGGCGCAGGGCAACCAGGAACTTCAGGCGCTGGGTCACCGGAATCAGTGATGCCGCGACCAGCCAGGAGTCCTCGCAGGAACGCCCGGTAGGAATCAGCACACCACCGAAGCCAAGGCGGTCGGCGGCCTGGGCGATCTGCTGCAGGTAACCGTGGTCGACGGCACGGGCACCGTCGGAAGTGCCCAGGTACTTGCCGTCACCGTGGGTTGGGAGGAACCAGAAAATGTTAAGGCTCATTGGAGTTGTCTCCTCAAGGGTGGCTCATGCCGGCGCGGCGCCCCGGCGTGGCGAATGGTTCAAGGCGCGCTGGCGACCTTGGCCGGGGGTGTCCAGATCACGTCCTTGATGCTCAGCGGCTTGGGAATCAGCTTGAGCGCCTGGAAGGTGTCGGCAATCTTCTGCTGCGCGGCGACCACTTCCGGCGTCAGCGGCGCAGCCCCATAGCCTTGGCGCTTGACCGAGGTCAGGGTGATGTCGGCGGGCAAGCCCAGCAGCGGCGCGACCTGGTCGGTGACCTGCTGTGGGTTGGCCTGGGACCACTCACCCACGCTGCGCACTTCCTCGATCAGCGTGCTGATCACGGCGGGGTGTTGGGTCGCGTAATTGCGGGTGGCCAGGTAGAACTGGTGGTTGTCGACCAGGCCTTTGCCGTCACGCAGGGTGCGTGCCTGCAGCTGTTGCTCGGCGGCGGCCTGGTACGGGTCCCAGATCACCCAGGCATCGACGCTGCCACGCTCGAAGGCGGCGCGGGCGTCGGCAGGCGGCAGGTAGACCGGCTGGATATCGTTGTACTTCAGGCCGGCGTCTTCCAGGGCGCGGACCAGCAGGTAGTGAACGTTGGAGCCTTTGTTGAGGACGACTTTCTTGCCTTTGAGGTCCTTCACCGACTGGATCGACGACCCTTTCGGCACCAGGATCGCCTCGCTGTGCGGCGCTGGCGGCTCGTAAGCCACATAAAGCAGATCCGCGCCGGCCGCCTGGGCGAACACGGGCGGCGTTTCGCCCGTCACGCCAAAGTCGATCGAGCCGACGTTCAGCCCTTCGAGCAGCTGCGGGCCGCCGGGGAATTCGGTCCACTGTACCTGGATGCCCTGCTCGGCCAGGCGCTTTTCCAGCGAGCCCTTGGCCTTGAGCAGCACCAGGGTGCCGTACTTCTGGTAACCGATACGCAGGCTTTCAGCCTGGGCTTGAGTGATGGCGCCGAAGGACACAGCCGCCGCAAACAGGGCGACCAGACCACGACGCAAGAAGACTGTGCGCATGGCGCTCTCCTGTGCGAATGAGGTTCGGGTTGCACCTGCTTGCCTCGTTGACGGGCGAGTAAGGTGGAAAAACGGTACCGCGTGGTTGCCGGGTCAGATGCTCCAGCGAGCACTGATCAGGCGTTCGTTGAGTACGCCGGGGGCCACGGGCCGCGGCCGACGGGCCAGGGCAACGTGGAAGGTTTCCAGCGAGTCCAGCAGGCGCTCTTCCAGAGCAGGTACCAGCTGGGCGGGCTTGTTGCCCTCTGCATAACTGACCTGGCTGTCGTCGGCGAAGATCCCTTGCAGGGTCTCTTGCGCCTTGAGTGCCGACAGCACGGGCTTGAGTGCGTAATCCACCGCCAGCATGTGGGCGATGCTGCCGCCAGTGGCGATTGGCAACACGATCTTGTGTACCAGTGCACGTTCCGGCAGCAGGTCGAGCAAGGTCTTCAGGGCACCGGCGAACGACGCTTTGTACACCGGGGTAGCGACCACCAGGCCATCGGCCTGGGCCACCAGCTGCTGGAAGTGCTGGACATGCGGGCTGTCGAAGCGCGCATGCAGCAGGTCCTCGGCTGGGAAGTCACGCACCTGGAAGTTCACCACTTCCACGCCACGGTCCTGCAGCCACTGGCGTGAACGCTCTAGCAGCACGCCGGAGCGTGAACGAGGACTGGGGCTACCACCGATAGAGACGACCAGCATTGGAGCGCTTCCTTGTGTTCTGTTGGGAGTGACATTAACAGCCGGCTTATATATCTAGAAATCATATTTTTTCATTTGGTTATTCCTTAAATAGATAACCAAATTTTTGAGTTGCCTGTGCCGCCCTCATCGCCGGCAAGCCGGCTCCCACAGGTGATGCGGACTGATCGGGCATAAAAAAGGGCCGTCGAAACGGCCCGAATATCCCTGCTATGGCTAAGAGCAATGCAACGAGGATCCTTAACGATTAGGTTGCGGAGTCAGACGCAGATAGGGCTTCACGGCGCGGTAGCCTCTGGGGAAGCGCTGCTTGATTTCGTCCTCATCCTTCAGCGACGGCACGATTACCACTTCGTCACCGTCCTGCCAGTTACCTGGTGTGGCGACCTTGTGGTTGTCGGTGAGCTGCAGCGAGTCGATCACCCGCAGGATTTCATTGAAGTTGCGCCCGGTACTGGCCGGATAGGTGATGGTCAGGCGCACCTTCTTGTTCGGGTCGATGATGAACAGCGAACGCACGGTGAGGGTGTCGCTGGCGTTGGGGTGAATCAGGTCGTACAGGTCGGACACCTTGCGGTCGGCGTCGGCGATGATCGGGAAGTTGACCACGGTGTTCTGGGTTTCATTGATGTCATCGATCCAGCGGTGGTGCGAGTCGACTGGGTCCACCGACAGCGCGATGGCCTTGACGCCGCGCTTGGCGAAATCGTCCTTGAGCTTGGCGGTCAGGCCAAGCTCGGTGGTGCACACCGGGGTGAAGTCGGCCGGGTGGGAGAACAGCACACCCCAGCTGTTGCCGAGCCATTCGTGGAAGCGGATCTTGCCTTCGCTGGAATCCTGTTCGAAGTCGGGGGCGATGTCGCCGAGTTTGAGGCTCATGGGGTGCGGCTCCTGTGCTGTGTCTGCCTTGTGGGGTTCAATGTGCCTGCATCCGATGCAAAACAAAAAGAATAAATATTGATTTATTTATAACTGGATGGCATACGAAATTGAGGGCACAAAAAAGCCTCGCACTAGGCGAGGCTCTTTTTGCAGCTACGACTTACAGGAAGCTGTAAGTGTAGTTGACGATGAAGCGAGCTTGGTCCTTGTCAGCGCTGCTTTCTTCGCTGCCACGGAACACGCCTTGACGCAGGCTGAAGCCCAGGCCTTTCAGAGTGCCTTCCTGGATAACGTAGTCGATGCGCGCATCGCGCTCCCACTCGTTGTAGGTGCCGTTACCAGACTTCAAGCGAATGTCGTCACCACGCAGGTAGGCCACCGAAGCTTTCAGGCCTGGCACACCCAGGCTGGCGAAGTCATAGGAGTACTGGCCGAAAGTAGTGTTCTCACCAGCACGGGCGAACTGGTTGATCATGCTGTCGGTGAACAGGTAGAAGCTAGCGCCACCAGCGCCTTCCAGGCCGGACGTGAGGCCGTCCTTACGAACGTTACCCTGGTTCAACCAGACAAAACCACCGTCGTCACCAACCTGCTGGTGACCGAGCATCAGCGAGTGGCCACCCAGGGTGTAGGTGAACATTGCCGACCAGGTCTTGTTGTCGACTTCGCCAGCGTTCTTGGCATAACCGCTGTTGTTGCCGAATGCATAGCCAGTCTCACCGTTCTTGCCATCCTTGCTGCTGTCGAAGTAGCGCAGGTCGGTTTTGAAGGACTGATTCTGGTCAATCTGGTAGACGTGGGTCAGGCCCAGGAAGTGCTGCTTGTAGTAGTCTTCCAGGTTTGAGTAGTAGTACTGCAGGGTCAAGTCTTTAGTGACCTTCCAGTCGCCGCCCGCGTACTGGAATTTGTTGCTATCACGGAAAGCACCGGTGCCGGAAACAGCTAGACCTGTACGGTTGCTCGAAGCTCGGCCCATCGCATGGGTCAATTGACCGGCGTTGAGGGTCAGATTGTCGATTTCCTTCGACTGAATGGTGCCACCTTCAAAAGTTTGAGGCAGCAGACGGCCGTCGTTGGATACCAGGATCGGCAGGTTCGGCGCCAGTGCGCTACCGAAGTGGGCTTCCGTCTTCGAGAAGCGAGCCTTGGCGTTGCCGCCGATGCGAGCCCAGTTGTGGACTGCGGAGCCATCGGAGTCACTTGGGAAGAAGGAGTTGTCGGCGTTCGGGCGGCTACCACGACCACCATCCAGGTGAATGCCCCACAGCGCCTGAACATCAACCCCGAAACCTACAGTGCCTTGGGTGAAGCCGGACAGGTAGTCCAGCTTGAAGCCCTGACCGGACTCTTCCTGGTCAGTACCACCGGTTTCACGGTTGTCATCATTGAAATACATGGTGCGCGAGCTCAGGGACAGCTTGCTGTCCTCGATGAAACCGGCAGCGCCTGCTTGTTGGGCGAGAACCCCCAGTGCCACGGCCAGGGCCAGGCTGGACTTGTACATGTTTTGCTCCTCTACGTTCTAATTTTTGTAGATCTCTGGTGGCCGGGTCTGATGCCCCGCTCACCATGGATTGGCGATTTAGTCCCAAAGAGTGACCGTCTAGTCAATGGTTACTAAACATTTCTCGACTTTGGTCTAAGGCGCCGTCTGGGCTACAGGATAATGACAATCCTATAAATCCAAAATGACCGTTTTATGAATTTGTAAGACTTTTGCGGAATAAGGTAGGAACCTTTACTGCCAAATGTTGTATCGACAACGAAAATCATACCTTTAGGTTATGTGCAAACGTTTGCCGAGATGCTAGCTGCCGACTACCCCTACAAAGGGAATAAAGCCTAGCAGCCACTCCCTATTCCGCCAGTTGCCCCTACATCCCTTGACAAGGGTTAAAACGTTTGGCTCCTAAGCTAATTCCAAAAAGTTATTTATTTCTGATTTCTTAGATCATCTAGTCTTCTCGCCATCCATCCCAACGATTGCCTGACGAGGAGTTCAACCATGATCCCGCACGCTCCGCTGCGCTTGTTCGCCGCCCTGACCCTCGCCAGCGCCAGCTGGTTGGCCCAGGCTGCCGACCTGACCGTTGCCTACCAGACCACCGTCGACCCGGCCAAGGTGGCCCAGGTCGATGGCGACTATGAAAAAGCCAGCAAGGCCAGCATCGACTGGCGTAAATTCGATAACGGCGCCGACGTGATCACCGCCGTGGCCAGCGGTGATGTGCAGATCGGCTACCTGGGTTCCAGCCCGCTGGCTGCCGCCGCCACCCGCAAGCTGCCGGTCGAGACCTTCCTGATCGCCACCCAGATCGGTGCCGGCGAGGCACTGGTCGCCCGCGACAGCATCAAGAGCCCACAAGACCTGATCGGCAAGAAAGTCGCGGTGCCTTTCGTCTCTACCGGCCATTACAGCCTGCTGGCCGCACTCAAGAGCTGGAACATCGACCCGTCCAAGGTGCAGATCCTCAACCTCGCGCCACCGGCGATCATCGCCGCCTGGAAGCGTGGCGACATCGACGCCACCTACGTTTGGGACCCGGCTCTGGGCGTGGCCAAGGAAAACGGCAAGGTGTTGATCACCTCGGGCGAGCTGGCCGAGAAAGGCGCACCGACCTTCGACGCCTGGATCGTGCGCAAGGACTTCGCCGCCAAGCACCCGGACGTGGTCAAGGCCTTTGCCAAGGTCACCCTGGATGCCTACGCCGACTACCGCAAAGACCCGAAAGCCTGGCTGGCCAACCCCGACAACGTCGCCAAGCTGGCCAAACTGTCCGGCGCCAAGCCATCTGACATCCCGGTGCTGCTGCAGGGCAACGTCTACCCGCTGGCCGCCGACCAGGCCAGTGCGCTGGGCGCGCCGACCACCCAGGCGCTCACCGACACGGCCACCTTCCTCAAGCAGCAAGGCAAGGTCGACGCGGTGCTGCCTGACTACTCGCCGTACGTCAGCGCCCAGTACATCCCCAACTAAGACTGCAACCGACCGGAGCCTGTCATGGCCTTGCTTGAACTGGAGCGCATCAGCGCACAGTACCCCGGCGCCACCACCCCGGTGCTGGACGATATCAACCTGAGCCTGGGGCCACGCCAGCTGCTGGTGGCCCTCGGGCCATCCGGCAGCGGCAAGACCTCTTTGCTGAACCTGATCGCAGGCTTCGTCGCCCCCAGTGGCGGGCGCATCACCCTCGATGGCGTGCCGGTGCAAGGCCCCGGCGCCGAGCGTGGCGTGGTGTTCCAGGATGACGCGTTGCTGCCTTGGCAGAACGTACTGGGCAACGTCGCCTTCGGCCTGGAGTTGGCCGGCGTGCCGCGTGCAGAGCGCGAAGCCAAAGCCCGCGAGATGCTGGCCTTGGTCGACCTCGAAGGCTTTGGTGAGCGACGCGTCTGGCAGTTGTCCGGCGGGCAGAAACAGCGCGTGGGCCTGGCCCGGGCGCTGGCCGCCAACCCCCGGGTGTTGCTGATGGACGAGCCGTTCGGCGCCCTGGACGCCTTCACCCGCGAACAGATGCAGGAGTTGCTGCTGCAGGTGTGGCAGCGCACCGCCAAGCCGGTGTTCCTGATTACCCACGACATTGAAGAGGCGGTGTTCCTGGCCAGCGAGTTGGTATTGCTGGCCCCGAACCCCGGGCGTGTGGTCGAACGTCTGCAGCTGGACTTTGGCCAGCGCTACGCCGCAGGCGAATCGGCCCGGGCGATCAAGTCCGACCCGCGCTTCATCGAAACCCGCGAGCATGTGCTGGCGCGGGTGTTCTCCCAACGTGAAACCACCCGCCGGGAGGCATCCGTATGAGCAGCCTTGAGTTGCCGGTTGCCGCCAAGCGCAGCGCACCCACTGCCAAAGCCCGCAAGCCACTGGCGACCCGCTGGATCAGCGCCCTGACCCTGGGATCGCTGCTGCTGGTGTGGTGGCTGGTCACGGCCGCCGGCTGGATCGAACCCCTGTTCCTGCCCTCGCCTGCCGACATTCTGGCCAAGGCCTGGACCCTGCTTACCCAAGGCTACATGGACGCCAGCCTGTGGCAGCACCTGGGCGCAAGCCTGGGCCGCATTGGCCTGGCGCTGATTGCCGCAACGCTGACTGCTATCCCGGTCGGCATCGCCATTGGCTACAACCGCGTGGCGCGCGGCATCCTCGACCCGTTGATCGAGTTCTACCGCCCGATTCCACCGCTGGCCTATCTGCCACTGATCGTCATCTGGTGCGGCATTGGCGAGCTGTCCAAGGTGCTGCTGATCTACCTGGCGATCTTCGCCCCGATTGCCATCGCCACCGCCACCGGTGTGCGCACGGTCGACCCGACCAAGCTGCGTGCCGCGCAATCTTTGGGCGCCACCAAGGCACAACTGATTCGCCATGTGATCCTGCCAAGCGCCCTGCCCGACATCCTTACCGGCATCCGCATCGGCCTGGGCGTCGGTTGGTCCACCTTGGTGGCTGCCGAACTGATCGCTGCCACCAGCGGCCTGGGCTTCATGGTGCAGTCCGCGGCGCAGTTTCTGGTCACCGACGTAGTGGTGCTGGGCATTTTGCTGATCGCGCTGATCGCCTTCGCCCTGGAGATGGGCCTGCGCGCCCTGCAACGCAAACTGGTGCCCTGGCACGGGCAAAGCCACTGAACCATGAGTGACCACGCCGGCACTCCGGCGCCTACAACGAGAAAAGACATGAGCCTGACCGTTACCCCTCTCAGCCCGGCGCTCGGTGCGCAGATCAGTGGCGTGGATATCTGCCGCGAAATCACCGTCGAGCAACGCGACGCCATCGAGCAAGCGCTGCTCAAGCACCAGGTGCTGTTCTTCCGCGACCAGCCGATCACCCCTGAACAGCAGGCCCGTTTCGCTGCCCGCTTCGGCGACCTGCACATTCATCCGATCTACCCGAATGTGCCACAAACCCCGCAGGTGCTGATTCTCGACACGGCAGTGACCGATGTGCGCGACAACGCGGTGTGGCACACCGACGTGACCTTCCTGCCAACCCCGGCGCTGGGCGCGGTGCTCAGTGCCAAGCAGTTGCCGGCCTATGGTGGCGACACCCTGTGGGCCAGTGGCATTGCGGCCTTCGAGGCGTTGTCGGCACCACTGCGTGAGATGCTCGATGGCCTGACCGCCACCCATGATTTCACCAAGTCGTTCCCGCTCGAGCGCTTTGGCACCACAGCTGAAGACTTGGCGCGCTGGGAAGCGACCCGCCGCAACAACCCGCCGCTGTCACACCCGGTGGTGCGTATCCACCCGGTGAGCGGGCGCAAGGCGTTGTTCGTCAACGAAGGGTTTACCACGCGGATCAACGAATTGAGCGAGCTGGAGAGCGAAGCTCTGCTGAAGCTGCTGTTCGCCCATGCCACGCGACCGGAGTTCAGCATTCGCTGGCGTTGGCAGGAGAATGACGTGGCGTTCTGGGACAACCGCGTGACCCAGCATTTCGCGGTGGATGACTACCGGCCGAACCGGCGGGTGATGCACCGGGCGACCATTCTGGGGGATGCGCCGTTCTGAGCGGACACAATGGGGCTGCAATGCAGCCCTTCGCAGGCTTCGCCAGCTCCCACGATTACACAGTCCCCAGGGTAGTTGGCTCGTGATGATCCCGTGGGAGCTGGCGCAGCCTGCGATGGGCCGCGAAGCGGCCCCAAAGCACCTACCTGACCAGATGCAGGTACTGCATGTGCCGCTCGTACTGGTCGAGGATGTCGTTGATGATCTGCTCCTTGCTGTAGCCCACCAGGTCGTAGTTCTGGCTGCCCTCGCTCAGGTGCACCTCCGCCCGGTAGTAGCGGCGGTTCTTCAACTCCTGAGTCCCCAACCCACCCAGCGCGAACGACGGCGTGAAGTACCCGCGCATCTGCACCTGGTAAATGAACGGCTGCTCATCGCCATGGCCAATCTTCAGGCTGACATTGTCGTGGCTCGGGTCATCCTGGGTAATCAGCACCAGGCCCTTCTGCTCGAACACTTCGCGCACCTCGGCAATCGCCGGACGCACCACGTCATCCATGAAGCGGTACACCTCGTCGCGTGACGGGAAGTGCACTGCCTGGCTCAAACGCTGACGCCAGCCACCGCGCCCACGCCGTGACTGTGCAAACGGCGCCAGCGAATGCATCTGCGCAATCTGCCGCTGGGACTCCAGGTAAAACGCCTTGTGCAACCCCCACATCATGCACAGCAAGATCAACGAGAACGGCAGCGAAGTCAGTACCACCGCCGACTTGAGCGAATCGATACTGCCGGCGAACAGCAGCCCGCTGGTGATCAGCGCCGTCATCGCGCCCCAGAAGATACGCAGCCAGTTTGGCCCGTCCTCGTCGGCACCGCCGCCTTTGGCAGACAACGTCGACAGCACCACCGTGCCCGAGTCGGCCGAGGTGACGAAAAACACGAAGCTGATGAACACAGTCACCGCGATGACCGTCTTGCTCCAGGGGTAGGTTTCCAGCAGCAGGTACAGGCTCATCGACGGGTTATCCAGCGCCGACTGGCCGAGGGCGGTCATGCCGTGGTTGATCACCTGGTCCAGGGCGCTATTGCCGAAGATCGACATCCACGCCAGGGTGAAACCCAGCGGAATCAGCAACACGCCGAAGACGAACTCGCGAATGGTCCGGCCGCGGGAAATCCGTGCGATGAACAAGCCCACGAACGGCGCCCAGGCAATCCACCAGGCCCAGTAGAACACCGTCCAGCCGCCGAGCCAGTCGCGGTTCTCGCCATAGGCGTACACATCGAAACTCTTGCGCGGCAAGGCGCCGAGGTAGTCACCTAGGTTCTGGATCAGGGTGTTGAACAAGTGCTGGGTAGGCCCGGCGAACAGCACGAACAGCAGCAACGCGCAGGCCAGGAACAGGTTGATGTCGCTCATCACCCGCACGCCTTTTTCGACGCCGGCCACTGCAACGGCAACCGCCGCGCCCATCATCAAGGTGATGAGGATGACCTGCACCCATTGGCTGTGGCTGATACCGAACAGGTAGTCGAGCCCGGCATTCAGGTGCAGCACCCCAAAGCCCATGTCGGCGCCCAGGCCGAATACCGTGGCGATGATACCGAAGCCGTCCACGGCATAGCCAATGGGGCCGTTTATGCGCTTGCCAATCAGCGGGTACAGCGCCGAACGCAGGGCCAGCGGCAGGTTGTGACGGTAGGCGAAGTAGGCCAGGGCCATGCCGACGAAGGCGAATACCCCCCAGCCATGCAGGCCCCAGTGCAGGAACAGGATCTGCATCGCCTGGCGCCCGGCTTCCGCGGTGCCCGCCTCGCCCTGAGGCGGTTGCAGCATGTGGGTCAGCGGCTCGGAGACGCAGAAGAAGAACAAGGTGATGCTGATACCGGCGGCGAACAGCATGCCGGCCCAGGACAGGTAACTGAATTCGGGTTCGTCGTGGTCGGCACCGAGCTTGATCTTGCCGTAGCCGGACAAGGCGGTGACCACCACGAAGACCAGGTACAGGGTCATCGCCAGCATGTAGTACCAGCCGACCGTGTTGGCCGCCCAGTTCTGGGCTGCCAGCAGCCACTCACCCGAAGCTTGCGGGAAAGCGATGACCACCAGGCCAAACAGCAGGATGAAACTTGCCGCGAAGTAGAACACCGGGGGGTTCATGCGGATCTTGCCATTGGCAAGGGAAGCGGTCGGTGCACTCATTGGGCGTGCACCTCGTCGAAGGACGTGAGGTTCGGATTGAACGGGTTCAGCAAAGGAATCCTCCTGTTGAACACCGGCAGCGGACCAGCGTTTTTCATTGAACAAGCGTTCAAGTTAAACATGGATCGGGATTCAATGCGAACCGAGGGGCTGATTGGCATATGCAGGGTCGGCCTCTTCGCGGGTAAACCCGCTCCCACAGGTACCCCACTGAATTTGAGGGCAGCGGGGTACCTGTGGGAGCCGGCTTGCCGGCGATAGGGCCGGAGCAAGCAACAAAAAGCTTAGGTCAATTCTTGTCCTGGCAATCCAACTGTAGATTGGCCTGGGTAATGTTGCTCTCGGCCGGTACGCTGCGGGTCAGCCACACATTGCCGCCGATGGTCGAACCCTTGCCGATGGTAATTCGCCCCAGGATGGTCGCCCCGGCGTAGATCACCACGTCGTCCTCGACGATCGGGTGGCGCGCCAGGCCTTTGTGCAACGTCCCCGACTCATCGCTGGGGAAGCGCTTGGCGCCGAGGGTCACGGCCTGGTAGATGCGCACCCGCTCGCCGATGATCGCGGTTTCGCCAATCACCACGCCGGTGCCGTGGTCGATGAAGAAACTCGGGCCAATCTGCGCACCGGGGTGGATGTCGATACCCGTGGCCGAGTGCGCCAGTTCCGAACTGATCCGCGCCAGCAACGGCAGGCCAGCCTGGTACAGGTGGTGCGCCAGGCGGTGGTGGATGATCGCGAGAATGCCGGGGTAGCACAGCAAAACCTCATCCACGCTGCGCGCCGCAGGGTCGCCGTGGTACGCGGCCAGCACGTCGGTGTCGAGCAGCACGCGCAGGTTAGGCAATGCGGCGGCGAAGTCCTGGATCAGGCGCAAGGCGTGGGCATCAACCGTACTCAGGTCGCCCTTGTTCTGGCGTGCGGCGTAGCGCAGCTCCAGGCGGGCCTGGGCCAACAATGCCGTCAGGGCCGCATCGAGGGTATGGCCGACATAGAAGTCTTCACTTTCTTCACGCAGGTCCACCGGCCCCAGGCGCATGGGGAACAGCGCTCCGCACAACTGCTCGAGGATGTGCCGCATGGCCTCGCGCGAGGGCAGTTCGCGGCCGCCCTGCTCGCCGCTGCTGCGGCCATTGCGGGTGCGCCACTGCTCCCGGGCGCTGCGCAGGCCGTTGACGATGCCCTGCAGTTGCCAGTGCCCAGTTGATGGTTGTTCGCTCACGGTGTTCTCCTGCCGATGTTCTTGAAATGCTCGCTTGCCCTGTAGGATCCGGCTTGCCGGCTCCTACAGGGCAAGTGCCAGGCGTTTGATCCACGATACGCCAAATCTCCCCCTTGGAAAAAACAACGCTTTATTCCATCCTGAGCTAACTCGGGTATAAGCCATTACAAAAATAGGTTTTAGAATAAGAGCCTTATTTTTTATTATTTCCCGAACTATCAAATACACCCCTATAGTCGCCACCCACCACTTCCACAACAAGCGCGGGGCCTGCCATGTCGAAATTTGCCAAACCGCTTCTCAACGCCACCCTGGCTGTCCTGCTGGGTGCCGGCCTGCTCAGCCAGGCCTTCGCCGGCGAGCAACTGAAAACCATCCAGGAAAAAGGCGTGATCAACGTCGGCCTGGAAGGCACTTACCCACCCTTCAGCTTCCAGGATGAAAACGGCAAGCTGACCGGCTTCGAAGTGGAGCTTTCCGAGCTGCTGGCCAAGGAGCTTGGGGTGAAAGCCAAGGTCCAGCCGACCAAATGGGACGGCATCCTCGCGGCACTCGAGTCCAAGCGTCTGGACGTGGTGATCAACCAGGTGACCATTTCCGAGGAGCGCAAGAAGAAGTACGACTTCTCCGAGCCTTACACCATCTCCGGCATCCAGGCACTGATCCTGAAAAAGAAGGCTGAGCAGCTGAACATCCAGAAGGCTGCGGACCTGGCGGGCAAAAAGGTCGGCGTGGGCCTGGGCACCAACTACGAGCAATGGGTGAAAAAGGACGTCCCGCAAGCCGACGTGCGCACCTATGAAGATGACCCAAGCAAGTTTGCCGACCTGCGCAACGGCCGTATCGACGCCATCCTGATCGACCGCCTGGCCGCGCTGGAATACGCACAGAAAGCCAAGGACACCCAACTGGCCGGCGATGCGTTCTCGCGCCTGGAGTCCGGTGTTGCCTTGCGCAAGGGTGAACCTGAGCTGCTCGCAGCCATCAACAAGGCGTTGGACAAGCTCAAGGCCGATGGCACGCTGGCCAAGCTGTCTGAAAAATACTTCGGTGCCGATGTCACTAAATGATCGCTGAAAGCCTGCAACTCGTTGTCGACTCCACGCCCTTCCTGCTGAAGGGCGCGGGTTATACGGTGCTGCTCAGTGTCGGCGGCATGTTCTTCGGCCTGCTGCTGGGGTTTGCCCTGGCACTCATGCGGCTGTCGAAGATCCTGCCGCTGAACTGGCTGGCACGCGTCTACGTGTCGTTCTTCCGCGGTACACCGCTGCTGGTGCAGTTGTTCGTGATCTACTTCGGCATGCCGCAGATCGGTATCGAGCTCGATCCGATTCCGGCATCGCTGATCGGCCTGTCACTGAACATGGCGGCCTACATCTGCGAAATCCTGCGGGCAGCCATCTCGTCGATCGACCGTGGTCAGTGGGAAGCCGCTGCCAGTATCGGCATGACCCGCACCCAGGCCATGCGCCGGGCCATTCTGCCGCAGGCATTGCGCACTGCGCTGCCGCCCTTGGGTAACAGCTTCATCTCGCTGGTCAAGGACACCGCCCTGGCGGCGACCATCCAGGTGCCCGAGTTGTTCCGCCAGGCGCAGCTGATTACCGCGCGCACCTTCGAAGTGTTCACCATGTACCTGGCTGTTGCGGTGATCTACTGGATTCTCTGCAGCATCCTCGCGCACTTCCAGAACCGTATGGAAGCGCGGGTCAACCAGCACGACCAGGAGCATTGAGCATGATCGAAGTAAAAGGCCTGACCAAGCAGTTCAAGGGCCAGACCGTGCTCAACGGTATCGACCTGACCGTGCAGCCCGGCGAGGTGGTTGCCATCATCGGCCCCAGCGGCTCGGGCAAGACCACCTTCCTGCGCTGCCTCAACCTGCTGGAAACGCCGGATGCCGGGCAGATCCAGATCGGCAGCATCCGCATCGACGCCAACCGCACCCTGGGCAGCCAGCAAGGGGCGATCCGCCAGCTGCGCCAACAGGCCGGCTTCGTGTTCCAGAACTTCAACCTGTTCCCCCACCGCACAGCCCTGGAGAACGTGATCGAGGGGCCAGTGATCGTCAAGAAAACACCCCGGGCACAAGCGATCGAGTTGGGGCGCAGGCTGTTGGCCAAAGTTGGCCTGGCCGGCAAGGAAGAGTCCTACCCTCGGCGTCTGTCTGGTGGCCAGCAGCAGCGGGTCGCCATTGCCCGAGCCCTGGCCATGGAGCCTGAGGTCATCCTGTTTGACGAGCCGACCTCGGCCCTCGACCCCGAGCTGGTGGGTGAAGTACTGTCCACCATCCGCGGCCTGGCCGAGGAGAAACGCACCATGATCATCGTCACCCACGAGATGAGCTTTGCTCGCGATGTGGCGAATCGTGTGATTTTCTTCGACAAGGGCGTGATCGTGGAACAGGGTGAGGCCAAGGCGTTGTTCGCCAGCCCCAAGGAAGAGCGCACGCGGCAATTCCTGCGCAAGTTCCTGGGCACCACAGCAGCAGACTGAAACCCGGCAACCGGCCTGCTGATGTATCAGTCGGCCGGCTGTTTGAACACGTAGAACAGGTTCGGCTCGCTGACCAGGTAGATGGCCCCTGCTTCATCCATGGCGATGCCTTCTGCCTGGGGAACGGTCTCCTTCAAACCCTGGTAGCCCTTGCGCAACGACAAGGTACTCAGCGGCTTCCCTTCCACATCCAGCTCCAGCACCAGCCGGGACTCATCCGAGAGCGCCAGCAAATGCCCGCTGCGTTCATCGAACTGCAAACTCGACAAGTCCCGCACAAACAGCCGTGAATCACGCTTGCGGTCCTGTACTACATGCACGGCGTACGGCTGGCCTGGGTTCTCATGCGGGAAGCCGTGAATCTCGTAGATCATCATCGGGTCGCGTTCCTTGGCCACGAACAGGCGTTTACCCGCCGAGTCATAGGCCAGGCCTTCAAAGCCCTTGTTGCCGTTCAGTCCGATGCCGAGGCTCAGTTGCTCGGCATCATTGGCATCGAGGAACATCGTGTCGTCATCCAAACGCACGCGAATCAAACGTTGCTGGCGTTCATCGGTGATCACATAGCTGTTGGGGCCGACATACTCCACGGCCTCCGGGTCGCCAAATCCGGTCAACGGCACCCGGCGCAGGATACGGCCATCCAGCGAAAGCTCGATCAGTTCGGAACGTGCATTGGTGACGGTGAAGAGGGTCTTGCGATCGGGGTCATAGGTCAGCGCGGAAAGGTCATCGTCCAGCCCCTCGACAGGCTGCGCCTCTACCACCACCTGGTAGCGATCCAGACCAATGCTCTGTTCTGCGGGCTGCAACCAGGTCTTGAGGTTGAACCAGCCCCGCTCGAACAGACGAAACTCATGGCCAGCCAAGGCCAGCACGCACAAGGCGAGCAGGCCAAGAGTAGCGAAGATCAGTGGCAGGCGAATGAAACGGCGCATAACGGCAGACTCGACGTGAGGGTGGCGAATCTAACCATGAACAACTGAAGTAAAGCTTAATGCTGGCGTAAGAATGGCCTTAAGTTGCCATCAGTTCTTTCTGAAGCGATAGAACAGGTTGGGTTCACTGACCATGTACAGGTTGCCTTGGTCATCCATGGCCACACCCTCGGCGCGCGGCACGGTGTCTTCCAGGCCGTTGAAACCGCCGAGCAGCGTCATGAAGCTGACCTGCTGGCCTTGTTCATCCAGCTCCAGCAGCATGTTGGAGTCGGACGACAGCACCAGCAGATGGCCGGTACGCGGGTCGACGCCAAGGGCCGACAGGTTGCGCAGGTCCAGCTCGTCATTGGGCAGCGACTGCTTTTCGCCTTTCAGAGGGCTGCGCCCATCGGTGCTCCAGGTAAACAGCTTTGGTGGGCGTTCCTCACCGATCACCAGACGCTGACGCATCGGGTCCCAGGCGACCGCCTCGAAGCCCTTATTGCTCTTCACCGACTCACCCAGGTCGTAGCTTTGGAAGTCGGTTCGGTTCAGCGACGTCGTGTGCGCATCCACCTTGACCAAAGTCAGGTCGTGGCGACGCTCGTCGACGATGGCCAGCTGGCCATCTTCCAATACAGCAACGCCTTCCGGGTTTTCCCAGCCATTGAGCGGCATCTTGCGCAGAACATCGCCATCAAGGCTCAGTTCGACCAGGAACGGGTTCTTGCCCATGACGGCAAACAGGGTGCGGGTGCGAGGGTTGAAAGACAGGTCAGATGCCTCGTCGTCCTCCATGCCCGGCAAAATTTTGCCGTCGATATCCACCTGGTAGTCAGGTAGCCAGACACTCTCGCTTTGCTCGGCTGTGCTCTCGAAACCTTCCTTGACCCAGAGCAGCCCCCGGTCGTCCCAGTGCATGGCCACTGCCACGCCGTAGCCAATCACTGCCGCTAAGGCCAGGCCGAACGGCCAGCGCAGGAAGAAGCGACGCTTGGGGCGTGAGTTGGCGGGGGCGCTGGAGGTGGGGGCCATGCAGAATGTTCCTGAAAAATACCGGGGTCACGCGGCTGCCGGCAGATGGACGATAATCAGCGCATTATCCAGATCGTTTGTGAAAAAACTGTCTTGTTTGGGGGCTGATGGCCCTATCGCCGGCAAGCCGGCTCCTACAGGAGCCGACAGGCACGGTAGTCAGAGCACACGGCTTTCGAAGCGGCTCACACCCGGTAGCTCGAGCACCAGCTCATCGCCCACGTTGAACGGACCAACGCCAGCTGGCGTGCCGGTGAGGATCACATCGCCCGCCTGCAGGGAGAAATGTGCGGCCATGTACTGGATGATCGGCACGATAGGGTTGAGCATCATCGCGCTGTTGCCATCCTGGCGTACTTCACCATTGATGGTCAGGCGTACCGGAATGTCGGTGACGTCCTCGAAGCTGGCCGCCGAGACGAACGGTGGCAACACGCACGCCCCGTCGAAGCTCTTGCACAGCTCCCACGGCAGGCCCTTTTCCTTGAGCTTGGCCTGCACATCGCGCAGGGTCAGGTCCAGGGCAGGTGCGTAACCCGAGATGGCGTCGAGCACTTCTTCCTCAGTCGGATTGGTGGACAGCGGCTTGCCCAGCAACACGGCGATTTCCGCCTCGTAGTGCACCGAACCGCGGTCGGTCGGGATCTTGAAACCGCCTTCCAGCGGCACCACGCAGCTGCCCGGTTTGATGAACAGCAGCGGCTCGCTCGGAATAGGGTTGTCCAGTTCCTTGGCATGCTCGGCATAGTTGCGGCCGATGCACACCACCTTGCCCAGCGGGAAGTGGATGCGCGTGCCGTCTACGTACTGGTGCTGGTAACTCATGGCCGACTCCTCTGGCTACTGCTTTTTATTCAGGAGCGAAGATCTTACCCGGATTCATGATGCCGTTAGGGTCGAAGACGGCCTTAATTGCCTTCATGCAGGCAATTTCTTCAGCTGAGCGGCTGTAACCCAGGTAGTCGCGCTTGGTCATGCCCACGCCGTGCTCGGCAGAGATCGAGCCGTTGTAGCGTCGCACGATCTCGAACACCCACTTGTTGACCTTGGTGCAGGAGGCGAAGAAGTCGTCCTTGCTCATGTGGTCGGGCTTGAGGATGTTCAGGTGCAGGTTGCCGTCACCGATATGGCCGTACCAGACCACTTCGTAGTCCGGGTAGTGCTCACCGACGATGGCATCAATGTCACGCAGGAAAGCCGGCACCTTGGAAACCGTGACGGATATGTCGTTCTTGTAAGGGGTCCAGTGGGAGATGGTCTCGGACAGGTACTCGCGCAGCTTCCACAGGTTCTTCAGCTGGGTCTCGCTCTGGCTCATGACCCCATCCAGCACCCAGCCTTGCTCGACGCAATGCTCGAAGGTGGCCAGGGCCTCGTTGGCGACTTCCTCGGTACTGGCCTCGAACTCCAGCAGCGCATAGAACGGGCAGTCTGTCTCGAACGGCGCTGGCACATCGCCGCGCCCCATGATCTTGGCCAGGCCCTTGTCGGAAAAGAACTCGAAGGCGGTCAGGTCCAGCTTGGCCTGGAAGGCATGCAGCACCGGCATGATCGAGTCGAAGTCCGGCGTGCCCAGCACCATCGCGGTGAGGTTGCGCGGTGCGCGGTCCAGGCGCATGGTTGCCTCGACCACGAAGCCCAGCGTGCCTTCGGCGCCGATGAACAACTGGCGCAGGTCGTAGCCGGTGGCGTTCTTGATCAGGTCCTTGTTGAGTTCAAGCAGTTCGCCCTTGCCAGTGACCACCTTGAGTCCGGCGACCCAATTACGGGTCATGCCGTAGCGAATCACCTTGATTCCACCGGCATTGGTGCCAATATTGCCGCCAATCTGGCTGGAACCGGAGGACGCGAAGTCCACCGGGTAATACAGGCCTTGCTCTTCGGCAAACGACTGCAACTGGCGAGTAATGACACCCGGCTGGCAGACCACGGTGCGGTCGAAGGCGTTGAAGTCGAGAATCTGGTTCATGTAGTCGAAGGCGACCACCACCTCGCCGTTGGCGGCCACGGCCCCGGCAGACAGCCCGGTACGCCCGCCGGAAGGCACCAGCGCGACCCTGTAGCGGTTGGCCCAGCGGACGATGGCCTGCACCTGTTCTACAGTCTTGGGGAAGACGATGGCCGTAGGCGCTGGCGGGTAGTGCTTGGTCCAGTCCTTGCCGTACGCTTCGAGGGAAGCCGCGTCGGTCAGGACCCTGCCAGGGTCGACCAGGGTCTTCAGTTCATCAATTACCGCCGGGTGGGTCATCGCTGGAACTCTCGACTTATTCATAGTCACCCTGAGCACTCTTCACCTGTCGGGATAAGCTCAGATTGTGTCGCGTATGCTAGCATAGCCCCCCTGCTGTTCGTGCTAAGGCCGACACCGCGCCGCTTTACCCTCTCGCCATTTTTTCTCCGGGATACAGGTTTACGCAGATGAGCAAGACTTCTCTCGACAAGAGCAAGATCAAGTTCCTTCTTCTTGAAGGTGTGCACCAGAACGCGGTCGATACCCTCAAGGCTGCCGGCTACACCAACATCGAATACCTCACTGGTTCGTTGCCTGAAGCCGAGCTGAAGGAAAAGATCGCCGATGCCCACTTCATCGGTATTCGTTCGCGCACCCAACTGACCGAAGAAATCTTCGACTGCGCGAAGAAACTGGTCGCCGTCGGCTGTTTCTGCATCGGCACCAACCAGGTCGACCTCGAAGCTGCTCGCGAGCGCGGCATCGCCGTGTTCAACGCACCTTACTCCAACACCCGTTCGGTAGCCGAACTGGTACTGGCCGAGGCCATCCTGCTGCTGCGCGGCATCCCTGAGAAAAACGCCTCCTGCCACCGTGGTGGCTGGATCAAGAGCGCGGCCAACTCGTTCGAGATCCGTGGCAAGAAGCTGGGCATCGTCGGCTACGGCTCGATCGGTACCCAACTGTCGGTCCTGGCCGAGAACCTGGGCATGCAGGTCTACTTCTACGACCCGCTGACCAAGCTGCCGCTGGGCAATGCCGTTCAGGTCACCAGCCTCACCGAACTGCTGGGCCTGGCTGACATCGTCTCGCTGCACGTGCCTGAGCTGCCGTCCACCCAATGGATGATCGGCGAGAAAGAAATCCGTGCGATGAAAAAGGGCTCGATCCTGATCAACGCCGCCCGTGGCACCGTGGTTGAGCTGGACCACCTGGCCGCTGCGATCAAGGACAAGCACCTGATCGGCGCCGCCATCGACGTATTCCCGGTCGAGCCGCGCTCCAACGACGAAGAGTTCGAAAGCCCGCTGCGTGGCCTGGACAACGTGATCCTGACTCCGCACATCGGTGGTTCCACCGCCGAAGCCCAAGCCAACATCGGCCTGGAAGTGGCCGAGAAGCTGGTCAAGTACAGCGACAACGGTACCTCGGTATCCTCGGTCAACTTCCCTGAAGTGGCCCTGCCAGCGCACCCGGGCAAGCACCGCCTGCTGCACATCCACGAAAACATCCCTGGCGTACTCAGCGAGATCAACAAAGTCTTCGCCGAGAACGGTATCAACATCTCCGGTCAGTTCCTGCAGACCAACGAGAAAGTGGGTTACGTGGTAATCGACGTTGACGCCGAGTACTCGGACCTGGCGCAAGAGAAGCTGCAGCACGTCAAGGGCACCATCCGCTCCCGCGTTCTGTTCTAAGCGCTCGCAGCGTAACGAAAAAAGGCGGCCTTCGATGAAGGTCGCCTTTTTTTGTCGCCTGTTCCGGCCCTTTCGCGGGTGAACCCGCTCCCACAGGTTCAGCGCTGCCATTAAGGGCGGTGAAATCCTGTGGGAGCGGGCTTACCCGCGATGGGAGCAACCGTTACTTCACGGTTACAGTAACTTTCTGCGACTCGACGCTCGGCTTGAACGGCACGTGATACTGGTCGCCCAGCACCAGCTGCAGGGTGTGCTTGCCCGGCGTCAGGGTAATGGTCGCTTCGGTCTGCGCCTTGCCGAAGTGCAGCACTTGCGGGCCGGCCGGCAGCGGCGCGTTGTTCGCTGGCATCAGGCTGGTAGGCAATGGCTGATCGGCAGCCGGTGCCTTGTCGACATCCACCAGCAGGTGGTGGTGGCCGGTGTGCGGGGTCTGGTCGCCAGCGGGCTTGAGCGCCATGCCTTCGATGCCGAATTTGACGGTGAAGGTTTTGTCGACCGTGGCGCCATCGGCGGGGGAAACGATGAAGACCTTGGCATCCTTGGGCGGCTCCTGGCTCTTCAGCGCATCTGCGGCACTGGCGAGCACCGATACTCCCATCAGCAGACCGGCAACGGCAGCACGCGAAAATAGGCTGTTCATTCACTTCTCCTGTGATTCACTTATTGACCGCGGCCTGTAAACGAATGGCGGCGGTAGTTCACCATAGCCCACAAAGAGAAATATTTCAGTTAGGGTTAAACCTCGCCAAGGCTTCAAGGTCATAGGCTGCGCTCGACCGCGACGAGGAAGAAAGTCGCGGCGAAGGTTATTCATCTGCCAAAGAAAAAGGGGCATTCATGCGTTCGACCATAGGCGTACTGCTGGCAGTACTGATCACTCCATTGGCTCAGGCCGAGCTGATAGACGAAATCGCCGACCGGGGCGAATTGCGGATTGCCGTGCAGGCTGACAACAAACCTTATGCCTTCAAGGAGAACGACCGCCTGACGGGCTTTCAGATCGAGTTCGGCCAGGACCTGGCCCGAGAGCTGGACTTGCGCGCCGAGTTCATCGAAGCCCCTGCAGCCGATGTGCTGCCGGGTGTAGAGAGCGGCAAGTTCGATGTTGCTCTGCCGGTGCAGGAGGAAGAACCTGCCGCCAACGGCCCGTTCGATGTCAGCCAGCCCTATGGCGAGAAACACCTGGTCATCCCGTTCCAGAAGAACAACCCGGCCTTCGAAAGCGCGCTGAACAATGCCTTGCAGCGCCTCAAAGACCGCGGCCGCATGGCGGAACTGGAACAGAAGTGGTTCAAGGCTGATCAGCCAGCCGAGCCAGCGCCTGCTGCGCTTGCTCCAGCTCCAGCTCACTGAACACCAGCACGCCCTCGCGCCGTAGCAAGGCCGTGGTTACCCCCTCTCCTGGCACCTTCACCCCGCTGAAGGTGCCATCGTAGGTCAGGCGATTGCCACAGGACGGGCTGCCCGACTTGAGCACCGCCACCCCAATGCCATGCTGGCGCACCAGGGCCAGGGCCTGCCGGGCTCCGGCCAGAAAGGCGGCGCTGACATCCTCACCGCTCACCGTCAGCACCTGCACCTCGCCGTCGAGCACTTCACCACCCTGCCCGCCAGGAATCTCCGCAGGCGGGCGTGGCGTCGGCAAGCCGCCAGCCACTTCCGGGCATAAAGGCACCACCCGGCCTTCGGCCTGCCAGCGCTGCAATACATCAGGATGCCCGCTCGTACGGCCGTCATAACGCACCGGTTGCCCAAGCAGGCAGGCGCTGACCAGCACCTTGTGCAGGTCAGAAGGGTTCGTTGCCACGGCGACGGAACCAGCCCGTCAGCGACAGACGCTCGCGCCCGGCCGGCAAGACTTCATGGGGAACATCACCCGAAAGGAACACCACCAGGCAACCGGCCTGCGGCATGACATCGTGCTCGACCTCATCGGCCAGGAACATGCGCAACTGGCCGCCGTCCTGCGGTTGCCAGTCTTCATTGAGGTAGAACACCGCCGAAATGGCACGTCGGTCATCGTCGCGGAAGCGGTCCAGATGCCGACGATAGAACGCGCCTGGCGGATACAGGGCGAAATGGCACTCGAAGTCCTCCAGCCCCAGGAACAGGCTGCGGTTGATGGCTTGGCGCAGGCAGTCCATGGCTTCGAGATAGCGATCGCAGGCCTCGGCTTGACCGGGGTCGATCCACTGGATCTGGTCACCGCGAATCGCCTCGCGCACCTCCTGGGAAGCGCCGCGCCCAACCCCGGCCGGGTTTAGCTCGCCCTCGGCATGACGGCGCCGACACTCGGCCGCCAGGGCACGCACCAGGTCGGCTGGCAAGAAAAGGGCCTGCTGCGACCAGCCACGGGTGGCCAGGTCATCGACGACGGCCGACAGCATCGGGTGTTCAGGTGAGATGTGCATGGCGCGCATCATATCCATTCGCCATGACCACGCACAGCGCCACTTGGCTGAGAACCGCTCTGATATCTCGACAAAAGACTGCCGAGCCAAGGACAATAGCCACCTGCCGACAGGAGTCCTGAATGCACCGTCTGTTTTCCCTGCTTCTGATGATGATCTGCACCATGCCTGTCTGGGCAGACAGCCTCGATCAACTGTACAAAGCCGCCGGCTGGCCCGACCAGCGCGCCCATTTCAACGATGCCCTGACTGCGGCCCAGCAACGCTACCGCAACAGTTTGCCGCCTGCCGTCTACCAGGCGCTGGTCAACAACAGCAACCAGCGTTTCCAGGCCCAGGCCATGGATCGCCGTGCCCAGGCCCAACTGCGTGCCACCCTGCCCAATCCTTCACCGGCACTGGCCTTCTTCCAGTCGCCGCTGGGACGCAAGGTGGTGGCGGCCGAGTTGCAGGCCACCCGCAAGGACCAACTGGCCAAGAACGCCAAGGGTCTGCCGAAGGTCCAGGCCAGCGACGACCGCCTGTTGATCATCGGCCACCTGGCCCAGGCCCTGCCTGCCCGCGAGGCTGGTGCTGAAGTCAGCCTGGCGATCGCCGGTGTCGCCGCCGACAGCCTCAGCTCGATGATCCCCGGCCTGTTCGGTGGCGGTCAGGCCCAAGGCATGCTCGATGGCCAACGCCAGCGCCTGATGTCGCAAATTGGCGAAGATTTGAACAACACGCTGTTGTACGTCTACCGCGACCTGTCCGATGCCGAGCTGGAACAGTTCGCCACCTTCGCCGAATCGCCCGAAGGCAAGGCCTACTACCAGGCTGCCCTGGCTGCCGTGCGGGCGGGCCTGGCGGTCGGTCGAAGCGCCGACGACCTCAAGTAATCACGCCAGCCGCTGGTCAATGAAGGCGAAGTAGCGCTGGCGGATGCCAGGCAATTCGTTGGCCAGATGGTGCCGCGCTTCCGGCAACATCAGAATCTGCGGCTCGTGGAATTTGGCCTTGAGCACCTTCAGGTTGTGCTGCCAATCCACCGTGCCATCCGCCTCGCCTTGCACGATCAGCGGCTGCCGTGTGCTACGCGGCGCCGCCTCGATGCGCTTGACCCACGCCACCAGTGCCCCGACCCAGGCGGTAGGCAGGCGCCGTGGCTGCAGCGGGTCGGCTTCGAGGAACGGTAAAAAAGCCGGGTCGTTGGTGTTCTCGCTGAAGCGCCGCTCGATGCCGTTGACGAAGTGGCGCAACACGCAATAGCTCAATTTCGACCAGCGCCAACCCTTTGGCCGCACCAATGGCGCCAGCAGAATCACCTGGCCATCGGAAGGGCTCTGCACGCCTTTGTTCAACACGTGGTCGATCACGATTGCCCCACCCGTGCTTTGCCCGCACAAGTGCCATGGGCGTGGCAGCTCCAGTGCGCGCGCCTGCTCGAACAAGGCATCGAGCACCTGCTGGTATAGCGAAAAATCCGTGATGCTGGCGCGCTCGCCACTGGACAAGCCATGGCCTGGCAGGTCGCAGCTGATCACCGCGTAACCCAGGCCCAGTGCCCATTCGATCACATGCCGGTAAAGGCCCATATGGTCGTAGTAACCGTGCATCAGAAACAGCGTTGCCACGGGCTGCGGCGGTAGCCAGGCCTGCCCCACCAACTCGAATCCCGCCGCCCGGAAGCCACCCAGCCAGCTGTGCGCCGGCAGGTCGAGTCCGTAGAACCGCTGGTAATCCTGCGCTTGCACAGACAAGGGCTGACGAGCAGTCAGTGGCGCAAGGCTGGTACGCAAGTGGTCGGGGTGGAAAGCAGCGGGCATCGGGGGCATCCACGGTAGAGCGAGTATTGATCTGGGATATTCAGCTCTGAGCTTGCTCGTGGCAAGCTTGCAAGGAACAAACCGTACCTTTCCTGAATAGGCCTGCTGCGCAGGCCATCGCTGGCAAGCCGGCTCCCACATGGACCGCGTCGACCTCTAGATCACCGCAGTACCAGTGGGAGCCGGCTTGCCGGCGATGGGCCGTAAACGGCCCCAGTACTGCGCTTCCCGCTCATCGGACATGCCATGCATTCGCGACTTCTGACCGGTCTTGCCCTCCTGATTTGCGCCGCCGGGCTTTGGTGGGCTTACGACAGCTTCCAGTCCCGCTACCTGCGCCCCTTCGAAAACCAGCCGACCTTGTTCGATGGCAGCCAACTGCGCCTGCCCGCTCAACTGGCCGGCCCGGGCAAGGTCCGCGTGGTGCATTTCTGGGACCCGGCCTGCCCGTGCAATGTCGGCAACCAGCAGCATCTAAGTGACTTGGTCAGCCAGTTCGCCGACAAGGGCGTCACCTTTCTGGTAGCCCAGAAAACTGGCAGCCACGGGCAATTGCCCGCCAATCTCAGCACCCTTGAGCCTGTCGTGAACTTGCCGGGCAGCGAACACCTGCCCGCCTCTCCCGCTGTAGCAATCTGGGACCAGCAAGGCAATCTCGCCTACTTCGGCCCCTACAGCGAAGGCGCGGTGTGCAACGCCAGCAACAGCTTCATCGAACCGATCCTGAAGGCACTGCTCGACGGTCGCCCGGTCAACGCCTCCAACACCCTGGCCGTCGGTTGCTACTGCCCTTGGACAGACTGATGTGAACCACATGGCAACGTCTGCAAAAGGCTATGCTCTGTGCGCGAAGCCGCCGATGATCGTCGCAAGCACAAGGAGTCCCGATGAAGCGCAGCCTGACCCTGTTGGCCATCGTCATTGCCGTGGCCGCTGGCGCCGGTTACTGGTACGCGCAAGGCAAGCTGCCGCAACGCGAGGGCGAAGTCGCCCTGGCTGGCCTGCAGGCGCCGGTGAGCGTAGGCTACGACGCCCGTGGCGTGCCGCACCTTCAAGCACAGAACGAGCAGGACCTGTACCGCGCCCTGGGCTATGTGCATGCCCAGGACCGCCTGTTCCAGATGGAGATCATGCGCCGCCTGGCCCGAGGTGAATTGGCCGAAGTGCTGGGTAGCAAACTGGTGCCCACCGACACGCTGTTTCGCAGTTTGCGCATCCGCGAGCAGGCTGCGCTCATGGCCCAGCGTCAGAACCACGACGCACCGGCATGGCACGCCCTGCAGGCCTACCTCGACGGCGTCAACACCTGGCAGGCGAGCCATCCCAAGCCCGTTGAGTTCGACCTGCTCGGCATCACGCCGCGCCCGTTCACCGCAGAGGACACCCTGAGCATCGCCGGCTACCTGGCCTACAGTTTCGCCGCCGCGTTCCGCACCGAACCCGCGTTGACCTACATCCGCGACCAACTCGGCCCGCAGTACCTGGCCCCCTTCGACCTGGACTGGAACCCTCAGGGTGCGTTGAGCACCCCGCTGGCCGCCGTTGACTGGCGCAGCCTCGAAAGCCTCGCCCGCCTCAGCCACGAGGCATTGGGCGATGCCGGTATCCCGCAGTTCGAGGGCAGCAACGCCTGGGCCGTGGCCGGCAGCCGCACCCGCAGTGGCCTGCCGCTGTTGGCCGGCGACCCGCACATCAGCTTTGCAGTGCCTGCGGTATGGTATGAAGCCGAGCTATCGGCCCCCGGCTTCAACCTCTATGGGTACTTCCAGGCACTCAACCCGTTTGCCATGCTCGGGCACAATCGCGACTTCGGCTGGAGCCTGACCATGTTCCAGAACGACGATGTCGACCTGATCGCAGAGCGGACCAACCCGGCCAATGCCGATCAAGTAATGATCGATGGCCAGTGGCGCCCCCTGGAAAAGACCGAGCAGAAGATTGCAGTCAAAGGTGAAGATCCGATCACCCTCACCCTCCGACGCTCACCCCACGGCCCGATCGTCAACGATGTGCTTGGCGCAACCGCCGGCACCACGCCCATTGCCATGTGGTGGGCGTTTCTCGAAACCGAGAACCCGATTCTGGAAGGCTTCTACCAGCTCAACCGTGCGGACACCCTTGGCAAGATGCGCGAGGCAGCAGCCAAGGTGCAAGCGCCCGGTCTGAACTTCGTCTGGGCCAATGCGCGTGGCGATATCGGCTGGTGGGCTGCAGCGAAGCTGCCGATACGCCCCGACGGCGTGAACCCCACTTTCATCCTCGACGGCGCCAGCGCTCAGGCGAACAAACTCGGCTTCTATCCCTTCAGCGCCAACCCGCAGCAGGAAAACCCGGCCAGCGGCTACATCGTGTCGGCCAATTTCCAGCCCCCCGCCGTGGTGCCCGTACCGGGCTACTACAACTTGCCGGACCGTGGTCGCCAGCTCGACCGCCACTTGGCCAACCCGGACGTCAAGTGGGACACACAAAACAGCCAGGCCCTGCAGCTGGACACCAGCACCGACTATGGTCCACGTACCCTGGCGCCACTGCTGTCGACCCTGCGTTCAATCGCCCAGGGCGACGAGGAAAAGGAGCTGGTCGAACAGCTGGCTGCCTGGCGCGGCGACTACCCGCTGGACTCCACCAGCGCCACGCTGTTCAACCAGTTCCTGTACGAACTGGCCTACGCCGCACTGCACGACGAACTGGGTGACACCTGGTTCCCGGTGCTGATCAGCACCCGCGCCATCGATGCCGCACTGCCTCGCCTGGTCGCCGACCCGCAGTCGCCCTGGTGGAACCTGCGCGGTGCCAACGAACGCACCGACCGTACCGCCATCGTGCGCATGGCCTGGCAAAAGAGCCTCAAGCACCTGCGGGAAACCTTCGGCGACGACCCGGCCAGCTGGCAATGGGGCAAGGCCCACACACTCACGCACAACCATCCGCTGGGCGCGAAAAAGCCATTGAACCTCTTGTTCAATGTCGGCCCGTTCGCGGCGCCCGGCACCCATGAGGTGCCAAACAACCTCTCGGCGAAAATCGGCCCCGCGCCCTGGCCGGTCACCTATGGGCCTTCGACGCGACGGTTGATCGACTTCGCCGATGCATCGCAGGCGCTGACCAGCAACCCGGTCGGGCAGAGTGGCGTGTTGTTCGACAGGCACTACGCCGACCAGGCTGAGGACTACATCAACGGGCGATATTCCAAGGCGCAAATGGGCGTTATCCCAGCCCGGAGCACGCTACGATTGAGCCCGGCAAATTAACCAGCAAGGCATCCCCATGCAGAAACACTTCATCGATATCGACGGCGCCCGCATGAGCTACGTCGACCAGGGCCAGGGCTTCCCGGTCCTGCTGGGTCATAGCTACCTGTGGTCGGCCGAGATGTGGCAGCCGCAGATCGAGGCCCTTTCCAGGCATTTTCGCGTCATCGTTCCCGAACTGTGGGGCCATGGCGACTCCGACGCGCCGCCGGCCACCACCACCGACATGAGTGCACTGGCCCGCCAGCACCTGGCGTTGCTGGACGCTCTGGATATTCCCAAGTGCCACCTGGTGGGCCTTTCCGTCGGTGGCATGTGGGGCGCGCAACTGGCCATCGAGCAGCCGGAACGCATCGACCGCCTGGTGCTGATGGACACCTACCTGGGTGCCGAACCTGAAGCCACCCGACTGAAATACTTTGGCCTGCTGGATGCCGCCAGTGCAGCGGGCTTCTTCCCCGAACCATTGCTGGATATCGTCGTACCGATCTTCTTCCATGCCGAAGGGCAGACAGTGCCAGAAGTTCGCGACCACTTCCGCGCTACCTTGAAGGCCAGCACTGCCCAGACCATTCGCGAAAGCCTCGACCCCATGGGCCGGGTAATCTTCGGGCGGCCTGACCTGCTGGCGCGCCTGGGTGAGCTGCCGGCTGAACGGACCATCGTCATCTGTGGTGACCAGGACATTCCACGGCCACCGGAAGAGTCAGCCGAGATGGCCAGGATCATCGGCTGCCTGGCGGCTCAGATTCCCTTTGCGGGGCATATCTCCAGCCTGGAGAACCCGCAGGTGGTGAATGATTTTCTGTTGAACTGGTTGCCGCGTAACGCGTGAGATTGCGAGTTGCTGGCAGCCGGTTACTACAGGTCCTGAAGTGATCTCAAGATCGTCGCAGTCCCTGTGGGAGCCGACTTGCCGGCGATCACCGGCAAAGCCGGTGCCATGCACCACGTTGCCTACATCGCCGGCAAGCCGGCTCCCACAGGATGAGCGTCGCGCTTTGGGGCTTTGTTGCCCCAGCGATCAGACCCCGCACAAACAAAAACGCCGACACACAAGTGTCGGCGTTTTCAAATCAGGCAAAGCGTGCGCGGCGGATCAGAAGGCCGGCAGCACCGCACCCTGGTATTTCTTGGCGATGAATTCCTTCACTTCCGGGCTGGTCAGCGCCTTGGCCAGTTTCTGGATGGCTTCGCTGTCCTTGTTGTCCGGACGCGCCACCAGGAAGTTCACGTACGGCGAGTCGCTGCCCTCGATCACCAAGGCATCCTTGGCTGGGTTCAGGCCGGCTTCCAGCGCGTAGTTGGTGTTGATCATGTCCAGGTCGACCTGGTCCAGCACACGCGGCAGCATGGCCGATTCCAGCTCACGGAACTTGAGCTTCTTCGGGTTCTCGGCGATGTCTTTTGGCGTGGCCAGGGCGTTTTTCGGATCTTTCAGGGTAATCAGGCCAGCCTTCTGCAGCAGAAGCAGGGCGCGGCCACTGTTGCTGCCTTCGTTAGGGATGGCAACGGTAGCGCCGTCCTTCAGCTCGGCCAGGGTCTTGACCTTCTTCGAGTAGCCACCGAACGGCTCGACGTGCACGCCGATCACGGTTTCCAGGTGGGTGCCCTTGCCTTCGTTGAAGTTCTGCAGGTACGGCAGGGTCTGGAAGTAGTTGGCGTCCAGGCGTTTCTGGTCAACCTGAACGTTGGGCTGAACGTAGTCGGTGAAGACCTTGATCTGCAGGTCGACCCCTTCCTTGGCCAGGGTCGGCTTGATCAGTTCCAGAATCTCGGCGTGCGGTACCGGGGTGGCGGCAACCACCAGTTTCTCGGCGGCAGAGGCCAGGCCAGCGAACGACAGGGCAGCGGCCAGGGCAGTGGTCAGCAGGGTCTTCTTCATGGTGTTCCTTGTTCTGGATCTGGGCCATCGATGATGGCGAAGTCGGGTGCCCAACCGTTTGCGCAGTGGGCGTGAGGCGGACGATACCGAGATTTTTTATGCCGTAACAATATCTTTTAATTAGCTGCTTATTCCAAAACCAAACTGCCATCACCCACTTTGCTTATGAACCATGCCGGTGCCTGTCTAGCGCGCGATATTTGGCAGGTCGAGGTGCTCCGGCAAGATCTCTTCGCCATCGCTGACCAGCAGGGCAAAGTGGATGACGTTCTCCAGCTCGCGGGTGTTTCCAGGCCAGGTGTGGGCTTCCAGGGCATGCTGCGCCGCTTCGCTGATCAGCGGCACGGAACGCTCCAGCCGCACGCTGTAGATGCCGATGAAGTACTCGGCCAATGGCAGGATGTCGCCCAGTCGCTCACGTAGCGGCGGCAGGTCCAGCGCTCCTTCACGCAAGTACAGGTACAACCGCTCGTTGAAACGGCCGGCCTTCACCACGCGCGCCAGGTCGACGCTGGAGGCAGCCACCAGGCGCACGTCCACCGCCTGTGGCTGCTGTGCGCCAACCCTTGTGACCTCACGGGTTTCCAGGGCTGCAAGCAACTTGCCCTGGATCGCCAGCGGCAAGTCGGCAATCTCATCCAGGTACAGGGTGCCGCCATTGGCCGAGCCGAACCAGCCGGCGCGGCTACTGGCAGTACCACCATGGGCACCAGCGCTGTAGCCAAACAGCTCGGCGTCGGCGTAGGTCGGGCTGATGGCCGCGCAGTTGACCGAAACGAACAAGCCACTGCGGTCACTGGCACGGTGGATCTGCCGGGCAAGCAGTTCCTTGCCGGTGCCAGTTTCACCACGTATCAGCACCGGCAGCGGTTGTGGCGCCAGCTGCTCAAGCGCCTGACGCAGTGCCTGGGAACGTGGGTCGATGAACACCAGAGCCTTGGCCCGGATGCTCAGTGGGCTCTTGTCCAGTTCGGGGAAGGTCAGCAACGGCTGGCCAAACGGGTTTTGAAAAGTCATGACGAACTCCCGCCCCAGACCTGCGATGGCCGGGCGTCAGGTTTAGCGGTAAACGGTAGGGTTGCTCAGGCGCGGCGCAGTGCGCGTTGCTCGACCCGGTTTTGCAAGCGATACAGGTAGGCGAAGCCCTGCTCCCAGCGCTCGTGCCCGGACTTCACATTGATGTGTCCGGCATTGGCCAGCAGCCCCGCTTCGGCGCCCCAGGCGCGAGCCAGGTACATCGCACGCGGCACGCTTACCGCGTGGTCGTTGTCTGAGCTGACCACTTGGCTGGGGAACGGCAGCGTCTGCAATGGGATCGGTGCGAAATTGCGCAGGGCGGGTGCGCAGGTGGGGCGCTCGACATCCGCCGGCGCCACCAGCAACGCGCCACGTACGCGACGCAGCAAGGCCGGGCTGGCCTGGGCAGCCCAATGGGCCACCGTGATGCAACCCAGGCTATGGGCGATAAGAATCACCGGCGAGCTTTCAGCGGCAATGGCTTGCTCCAGCGCCTGCACCCAATCGCGGCGCTGCGGGGTCAGCCAGTCGTGCTGCTCGACCCGAGCACTGTTGGGCAACGTGCGCTGCCAGTGACTCTGCCAATGGTTGTCTGGCGATCCTTGCCAGCCCGGCACAATCAGGTAACGAATCGACTCATTGCGCATGGGGACGCCTCCAGTAAGTTTGCGTGCTTGGAGACCAGTATAGGGAGGGAGTTATATTCGTAAAGGAATAAGAAGCTATTTATTAATAACCAAAATAAATTTGGCTGCAGGCATAAAAAAAGGGCCATCCCCTGCCAAGAGATATGGCCCATAAGCACTTGCCTGAAGAGGGTGTTGCCAGTCAGCGCGCGGTGATCACCGCCAGCTTGCTGATTCCGGCACGTTCGATTGCCGCCATGGCCCGCGCCACTTCGCCATAGTTCACGCCATCGTCGGCTTGCAACTGCACGCGAACGTCGGCGTCCTTGTCCTTGGCGGCCTTGAGGTTGGTTTCCAGCAGGTCCGGCTGGATCTCGTCCTTGTTGATGAACAACTTGCCGGCGCCGTCGATGCTCACCACCAGTGGGTCCTTCTGCTCCACTGGGGCCACAGCCTCGGTCTTGGGCAGGTTGATGGGAATGGCATTGGTCAGCAGCGGCGCGGTGACGATGAACACCACCAGCAGCACCAGCATGACGTCCACCAACGGCGTGACGTTGATTTCACTGAGGACTTCGTCGCTGTCCTGGGTCGAAAAAGCCATGTCAGGATGCCTCCTTCACGGGCTGGGTGAAGCCGGCCTGGGCCTTGTGCACCGCAGGGTGCACCAGCACACGGAAGGCACTCTTCTGCGCCAGGCTGTAGAAGTCGTGGGCAAAGTCATCCAGGTCTGCAGCCGTAAGCTTCAGGCGACGAAGGAAGTAGTTGTAGACCAGCACCGCGGGTACAGCGACCGCGATACCCACACCGGTGGCTACCAGCGCCGCACCGATTGGCCCAGCCACAGTTTCCAGACTGGCCGAACCCGCCGCGCTGATGCCCTTGAGCGCTTCCATGATGCCCCACACGGTGCCGAACAGGCCGATGAAGGGCGAGGTGCTGCCGATACTGGCAACCACTGCCAGGCCGGTTTCCAGCGACCGGCGCTCACGCACGATCTGCTGGCGCAGGGCGCGCTCGAGACGGTCCTGATGGTTGATGGCGTGGCTCAGGTCATTGGCCTGGGCGTCACCGACGGCAATCGCGGCATAGCCGGACTGGGCAACCCGGGCGGCTGGCCCTGGCAGGTCGTGGCTGACTTCAGCGGCCGAGTCCAGGCTCGATGCCGCCCAGAACTGCTGGTGGAAGCGCTTGTCCTGGTTCTTCAAACGCACGAACTGCACGACCTTGACCAGGGCCAGGCCCCAGGTGACGACCGAGAAGCCGACCAGCAGCCAGATGACTGCACTTTCAACCGATTCGAGGGGGGATGCCAACAGGCTCATGATGAAGTCTTCCTATGTTCTGTCGAAATTAACGAAGCTTGAAATCGATCGGCACGCTGACCCAGCCAGCCTGGGCAACGTCGCCTTGCTTGGCGGGCACGAAGCTCCAGCGCTTGACCGCCGCCAGCGCGGCGGCGTCCAGGGCATCGCGGCCGCTGCTTTTCTGAATCTGGATCTGGCCTGGCTTGCCGCTGGCCAACACCTCGACACGCAGCAGCACGGTGCCTTCCCAGCCCCGTCGCAGGGCCATCTGCGGGTACTCCGGCGCCGGGTTCTTCAAGTACGCGGCGTTGGCTGACGGCGGCGTCACCGGGGCCGGTGCAGGTGGTGCTGGCGCGGGCGGTGCAGGGGCTGCCACCGGCGCAGGCGGTGGCGCCTCGGCCGGCTTGGGTTGCGGCTTGGGCGGTTGCTTGGCGACCGGCTTGGGCACCGGTTTAGGCTTGGGCTTGGGTTTTGCCGCCAACTCGTCGACCACGGGTGGAGGTGGCTCGACCACCGGCGGCGCAGGCGCAGGAGGCGGTGGTTCCACCACCGGTGGCGCTGGCGCGGCGAATTCGATGGTCATTGGCGGGATCTGCGGCGGCACCACCGGCAGCTCTGGGGTTGGCGCCTGGCTGATCCAGTAGGCGGCAGCGCCATGCAAGGCCAGCACCAGCAGGCCGAGCGCCAGTTTGTCGCGGCGCTTGAGGCCGCTGACGGGCGTGCGTTGCAGGCGCAGCTGGCCAAGCGGCAGGCGAAGCGTGCGTCCAAGCTCGACCAGGTCACCCGGTGCCGGGCGCCATGGCTGGTCGTAGGCCCTGACGGCCGACTGGACATTACCCATTGATCAAACTCCTGGGGTCTCGATTCAGGTGTGTGGCTGAATCATCGGGGCCAGAGGCTTATCTCTTAAAGTAATGTTTAAAATTATGTTTATAGCCTAACGGAATATCAGTTTTGACTGGGTGCGCCAAAGCCACGGATATCGCGGGCTGTGGCTGGGCGGCGTATCAGCGATGCAGTGTGGGCATACAAAATATTCGTGCAAGGCATGAGATTGCCGCGAGGGCTGCGCCCTCGATCGCCGGCAAGCCAGCTCCCACAGGTTCACCGCAAGCCTTGAATACTGTGGGGTACTTGTGGGAGCGGGCTTGCCCGCGAAGAGGCCAGATCAGGCACAAAAAACCCGGGACCAAGCCCGGGTTCTCTATTACCTGAAGTGAATCAGATATCCGCCACCTTCTGCCAAACCTTCGGCCGGAAGAACAACGTCTCCCCCCGCGCCAGCCCGGTCAGGCTGTCGTGATCCTTCACCACCTCGGCCTCGATCAGCTCGCTTTGCCCTTCCACTTTCAAGGTCACCCGGGTGGTAGCACCCAGCGGGCGAATATCCCGCACCTCAGCCGCATGGTGCCCTTCCGTTTCATGCCGCGACAGCGACACCTCATGCGGCCGGAACAGCACGTGGTGACCTTCGCTCAGGCTCAGGCGGTTGGAGTCGCCCAGGAAGTGATAGACGAAATCGTTGGCCGGCTTCTCGTACACCTCACCCGGCGACCCGATCTGCTCGATCACACCCTTGTTCATCACCACGATGCGGTCCGCCACTTCCATGGCCTCTTCCTGGTCGTGGGTCACGAATACCGAGGTCAGATTGATGTCCTCGTGCAGACGCGCCAACCAGCGGCGCAGCTCTTTACGGACTTTGGCATCAAGCGCGCCGAACGGCTCGTCGAGCAACAGCACCTTGGGCTCCACCGCCAAGGCGCGCGCCAGGGCGATACGCTGGCGCTGGCCACCGGACAGTTGCTCGGGGTAACGGTCGGCCAACCAGTCGAGCTGAACCATGTTCAGCAGCTCATGCACCTTTTCGGCAATCTTGCTTTCGCTCGGACGCTCGCCCTTGGGCTTCATGCGCAGGCCGAAGGCGACGTTGTCGAACACGCTCATGTGGCGGAACAGCGCGTAGTGCTGGAACACGAAACCCACGTTACGGTCGCGCACATCGTGGCCGGAAACATCCTCGCCATGGAACACGATGCTGCCCTGATCGGGCGTTTCCAGGCCGGCGATGATGCGCAGCAGCGTGGTCTTGCCACAGCCGGACGGGCCAAGCAAAGCCACCAGCTCGCCGCTGTGGATATCCAGGTTGATGTTGTCCAGGGCCTGGAAGCTGTTGAAGCGCTTGCTGACGTTACGAACTTCGATCGACATGAATTATTCCTCCGCTGCGCTTTGGCGCAGGCGGTTAATACGGTTCTCGCTCCACTGCTTGAGCAGCAGGATGAAGAGCGCCAGGATCAGCAGCAGGCTGGCCACGCTGAAGGCCGCGACGTGGTTGTACTCGTTGTAGAGGATCTCCACATGCAGCGGCAAGGTGTTGGTGACGCCGCGAATATGGCCAGAGACCACCGACACCGCGCCGAACTCGCCCATGGCCCGGGCGGTGCACAGCACCACGCCATAGATCAGGCCCCATTTGATGTTCGGCAAGGTCACGTGCCAGAACATCTGCCAGCCATTGGCGCCCAGCAGGCGTGCGGCTTCCTCTTCCTGGGTGCCCTGCTCCTGCATCAGCGGGATCAGTTCACGGGCCACGAAAGGCACGGTGACGAAGATGGTCGCCAGGACGATGCCCGGCAGGGCGAACACGATCTGGATATCGTGGTCCTGCAGCCACGGCCCGAACAAGCCTTGCGCGCCGAACATCAGCACGTAGACCAAACCGGCGATGACTGGCGAGACCGAAAACGGCAGGTCGATCAGGGTGACCAGAATGCTCTTGCCGCGGAAGGTGTACTTGCTTACGCACCAGGCCGCGCTGACACCGAACACCAGGTTCAGCGGCACAGATATGAACACGGCGAGCAATGTGAGCTTCAAGGCCGACAAGGCATCAGGCTCGAAGATCGCTTCGAAGAAGGTACCGAAACCGTTCTTCAGTGCCTGCGACACCACGATCACCAACGGCAATAGCAGGAACAGCGCGAACACCAGCCAGCCAAGGCCGATCAGGACTCGCCGCGAAGTAGCGCTGCCACGCCGGGCGGCGTTGGCGGCGGCGCTTGCACTCAGGGATGAACTGGACATGCGGCCTCCTTCAAGGGGTTTCGATGCGGCGCTGCAGCAGGTTGATCAGCAGCAGCAGGATGAAGGAAACCACCAGCATCAGCACGCCGATGGCCGTGGCGCCGGTGTAGTCGTACTGGTCGAGCTTGACCATGATCAGCAGCGGCAGAATCTCGGTCTTCATCGGCATGTTGCCGGCGATGAAGATCACCGAGCCGTACTCGCCCACGCCACGGGCAAAGGCCAGGGCAAAACCGGTCAGCCAGGCGGGTAGCAACGCTGGCGCCAGGATGTGGCGAAACACCTGCAAGGGCTTGGCGCCCAGGCAAGCGGCGGCTTCTTCGACCTCACGCGGGATGTCCGCCAGTACCGGCTGCACAGTACGCACCACGAACGGCAGGGTGACGAAGGTCAGCGCCAAGGTGATACCCAGCGGGGTATAGGCGATCTTGAAGCCCAGGTCGGTGGCGAACTGCCCCACCCAGCCTGCTGGCGCATACAGAGCCGTCAGGGCGATACCCGCCACAGCGGTGGGCAGGGCGAACGGCAGGTCGATCATCGCATCGATGATCTTGCGTCCCGGGAAGGTGTAGCGCACCAGCACCCAGGCCAGCAGGGTACCGATCACGCCGTTGATGATGGCGGCGAACAGAGCGGTGCCGAAACTCAGTTTGAGCGCGGCAAGCACCCGCGGCGCACTGACGATGTTCCAAAACTGCTCCCAGGTGAGCTGCGCGGCATGCACGAACATGGCGGCCAGCGGTATCAGCACGATCAGGCTGAGGTACACCAAGGTGTAGCCCAGTGTCAGCCCGAAGCCGGGTATGACGGGGGAAATACGACGTGACATAAAGGTCCCTGGTTGAACGCACGAAGCCCGGGATCAATCCCGGGCCGGTGCAAGCTTCTGAATCCCGGGGCTGCTGGTCAGCCCATCGCCGGCAAGCTGGCTCCCACAAGTACAGCGCATGCCTGCTTTTTTGTGGGAGCCGGCTTGCCGGCGATGGGCCGCAATGCGGCCCCAGTTGCTTCACTGTGCCTGATAGATCTGGTCGAACACACCGCCGTCATTGAAGAACTTGGGCTGTGCAGTCTTCCAGCCACCAAAGTCCTTGTCGATGGTCACCAGGTCCAGTTTCGGGAATTGCTTACCGAATTCGGCGGCGACCTTCGCGTCACGAGGGCGGTAGAAGTTTTCCGCGGCGATCTTCTGGCCAGCCGGGCTGTACAGGTGCTTGAGGTACTCCTCGGCGATCTGCTCGTTACCCTTTTTCTGGGCGTTCTTGTCGACCACGGCCACTGGCGGCTCGGCAAGGATCGACAGCGACGGCACGACGATTTCAAACTTGTCGCTGCCACCGTCTTCCTTCAGCGCCAGGAAGGCTTCGTTTTCCCAGGCCAGCAACACATCGCCTTGCCCGTTGTTGACGAAGGTGATGGTCGAGCCACGGGCGCCGGTGTCCAGTACCGGAACGTGCTTGAACAGCTCCTGCACGTACGCCTTGGCCTTGTCTTCGCTACCACCGGTTTTCAGGCCATAGGCCCAGGCGGCCAGGAAGTTCCAGCGGGCACCGCCGGAGGTTTTCGGGTTGGGGGTGATGACCGAGACATCCTTCTTGATCAGGTCGCCCCAGTCCTTGATGCCTTTCGGGTTGCCCTTGCGCACCAGGAACACGATGGTCGAGGTGTACGGGGTGCTGGCGTCTGGCAGGCGCTTCTGCCAGTCCTCGGGCAGGGTCTTGCCGAGCTTGGCGATTTCGTCGATGTCGCCGGCCAGGGCCAGGGTCACCACGTCGGCGCGCAGGCCGTCGATCACGGCGCGGCCCTGTTTGCCCGAGCCACCGTGAGATTGCTGGATCTTCACCTTGTCGTCCGGGTGAGCTTGCTGCCAGTGCTTGATGAATTCGGCGTTGTACTGCTGGTACAGCTCACGGGTCGGGTCGTAGGACACGTTCAGCAGTTCGTAGTCCTTGGCGATGGCGGAACCGGCAAAAACAGCACTGGCCAGGGCGGCGAGCGCATAACGGCGGATGGACATGGTGAAGCTCCCGATTGGCATTTTTCTAGTTTTGGATGTGAGGCGCGATCAGCCGGACTTGTTGCCGGGCTGCTGCAGGCGGAACTTCTCCTTGCGCTCGATCTGCACGACCTGAGCGTTGTGCACGGTAATCTCCACCGCACCGAAACGCAGATCGCGCAAGGCGCTCTGGATCTCACGCAGAATGGTGGCTTCGTCCTGACCGTCGATGCTACGCAGAGATGCACTCATGCTCGTTCTCCTGTGAGTGAGGTGCCGGGCAGAGGTTTGAAGGGGGATTTGCGCCTGGCTTGAGGGCAATAGTAGTGAGGCGCGGATATTCTTAAAAATACTGTTTAAGAATGTTTATATAACCATTTTTCAAACGGCGAACACTCAACCTGTGGGAGCGGGTTTACCCGCGAAAGCGACAGCGGCTACACCATCGCATTCGCGGGTAAACCCGCTCCCACAGGGTTCAGTGTTGGGTTTTGGAAGTGTTTTCCGGCTCGCGGATCTTGTACCAGGCCACATACAACGCGGGCAGGAACAGCAGCGTCAGCAGCGTGGCAACGATGATGCCGCCGATCATGGCGTAAGCCATGGGGCCCCAGAACACCTCTCGGGCAATGGGGATCATGCCCAGGCTCGCGGCAGCGGCAGTCAGCAGAATCGGCCGGCGACGATGGTTGGTGGCCTCCACCACGGCATCCCAGGGCGAGAAGCCCTGCGCTTCGAACTCGTCGATCTGGGTCACCAGAATCACCGAGTTGCGAATGATGATACCGGCCAGGGCGAGAATCCCCAGGATCGCCACGAAGCCCATGGGTGTGCCCGTGGGCACCAGGGCAATGATGACGCCAATGAGCCCCAGCGGCGCCACGCTCACCACCAGGAACAGCTTCTGCACGCTGTGCAGCTGGATCATCAGGAAGGTCGCCATCAGGAACAGCATCAGCGGAATGACTTTTCGAATCGGCCCTTGCGCCTTGGCACTCTCCTCCACCGTACCGCCAGTGGCCACTTCATAACCGGCCGGCAGCTTGCTGATGAACTCGTCGATGCTTGGCTTGAGCTGGGTCACCAGGTCGGTCGGCTGGATGTCACCGGTAACCGACGACTTGATGGTGATGGTCGGCTTGCGGTCGCGGCGCCACACCAGCGGTTGCTCCAGCTCGTAGCGTACGGTGGCGAAGGCCAGCAGCGGAATCGAGGTGCCGTTGGGGCTGACGATCTGCAGGTTCTGCAGGGTGTCGGGTGAACCACGCTCGCTGTCTTCGGCGCGTGCCACCACGTTCACCAGGTAGATATTGTCGTTGACCTGGGTGATCTGCACGCCGCTGACGATGCTGTTCATCACATTTGCCACGTCCTCGGACGACAGCCCAAGCTGGCGGGCCTTGTCCTGGGCGATCTCGATGCGCATCACCTTACCGGGCTCGTTCCAGTCGTAGATCATTTCGCCAATGTGCTCGTTGCTGTCGAGCAGCGTCGCCAGGTCGATGGCATGCCTGCGCACCTGGTCGATGTCCGGGCCGCTGACCCGGTACTGGATCGGCCGTCCCACCGGCGGGCCCATTTCCAGCGACTGGACGTTGGTGCCGATGCCGACGAACTCTTCGCGCAGCAGTTTCTGCAGACGCTCCATCATGCCCTGGCGTTCTTCGAACCCTTTGCTGACGATCACCAGCTGGGCGTAATACGGGTTCTGCAATTGCTGGTCGAGGGGCAGGTAGAAGCGGATGGCGCCCTGGCCAATGTAGGTGCTCCAGTGCACGAGGTCCGGGTCGTCCTTGATCCTGGCCTCCAGCCGGTCGACCACCTTGCGGGTTTCTTCGATCGAGGCATTCTGCGGCAGGTTCAGATCGACCAGGATTTCCGGGCGGTCCGATGAGGGGAAGAACTGGTTCTGGACGAAACGCTCGCAGAAGATGGCCAGCACGAACAACAGCACGGTGCCGATGATGGTCAGCCAGCGGTTGCGCATGCACCACAGCAGGCCATTTTCAAAGGCCTTGCCCAACCGTCCTGGCTCGGCCTCATGGGCTTTGACCTTGCTGCTGAGAATATGTACCCCCAGCACAGGCGCGAAGAACACCGCCACCACCCACGACACGATCAACGCCACGGCAATCACGGCAAACAGGGTGTAAGTGTATTCACCCGCCGAACTGGCGTTGAGCCCGATAGGCACGAAACCGGCCACGGTCACCAAGGTACCGGTCAGCATCGGGAAGGCGGTCGAGGTATAGGCGAACGTCGCCGCCTGTTCCTTGCTCTCGCCCATCTCCAGCCGTGTCACCATGACCTCCACGGTGATCATCGCATCGTCCACCAGCAGGCCCAGGGCGATGATCAGCGCCCCCAGCGAAATCCGCTGCATGGTGATGCCGCTGTACTCCATGAACACGAAGACCATGGCCAGCACCAACGGGATCGAGCAAGCCACCACCAGGCCAGCGCGAACGCCCAGGCTGACGAAGCTCACCCCCAGCACGATCACCACGGCCTCGAACAGTGCGCTGGTAAAGCCACCTACCGCCTGCCTCACCACGACCGCCTGGTCGGACACCGTGTGCACACCCACCCCAACCGGCAAGTCGGTGACGACCTGATCCATCCGCTTTTTCAGCGCCGCGCCGAACACCTCAATATTGCCGCCCGCTTTCATGCCGATGGCGAGGCCGATGGCGGTCTGGCCGTTGTAGCGGAACATGGGTGAAGGTGGGTCGACATACCCACGTTCGATATCGGCGATATCCGCCAGACGGAAGAAGCGGTCGTTGATGCGCAGGTTGACGGTTTCCAGATCTTTCTCGGAGGCGAACTGCCCGGTGGTGCGCAACGAAATACGCTCGGGACCGGCCTCGATCACCCCGGCCGGCGTCACGGCGTTCTGCGATTGCAAGGCCTGCATGACCTGGCGCTGGTCGATACCCAACGCCGCCAGCTTGCGGGTCGAGAAGTTCAGGTACAGCACTTCGTCCTGGGTGCCGACCAACTCGATCTTGCCGATGTTGGGTACATCGCGGACCTCGGCCCTGGCCTGTTCCACATAGTCGCGCAGTTGGCGCAGGGTCAGGCCGTCGGCGGTAAAGGCGTAGATCGAGCCGAACACATCGCCGAACTCATCGTTGAAACCAGGGCCCTGGATGCCTTGCGGGAACTGACCGCGAATGTCCTGGATCTTCTTGCGCACCTGGTACCAGATGTCCGGGATGTCCTTGGCCTTGGTGGTGTCGCGCAAGTAGACATAGACCGTGGATTCACCGGGGCGGGTATAACTCTTGGTGTAATCGAGGGAGTCGAGCTCTTCGAGCTTCTTCTCGATGCGGTCGGTGACCTGGTACAGCGTTTCGTCCTGGGTCGCACCTGGCCAGCGGGTCTGGATCACCATGGTCTTGATGGTGAAGGACGGGTCTTCCTCACGCCCGAGGTTGAAGTACGAAAAGATCCCCATCAGCAGCCCGACGAACATCAGGTACCACACGAAGGATTGGTGCCTGAGCGCCCATTCGGACAGGTTGAAGCTTCCTTTCATTGCGCGTCCTCATCGAAGGCGACCTTCTGGCCAGGCTTGAGACTGTTCACGCCCGCCGTGACGACCCGCTCGCCAGGCTGCACGCCTGCGGCCAGGACGATGGTGTTGTCGGTACGCTCGATCAGCTTGACGTCCCGAACAGACACGGTCTTTTGCTGCGGGTCGATCACCCAGACCTGGGGCTTGCCATCGCGCTCGAGCAACGCGCTTCGGGGCAGTTCGCTGCGGGGGGTGACCGCCGACGTCAGGGTTACGCTGATTGCAGTGCCCAGATGGAAGGCGGCCGGTGTGCTGGCCAAGGTGAGGCGTGCGCGTCGGGTACGGGTGGTGGCGTCTGCCTGAGGCTCCAGTTCGCGCAGGGTGGCGGTGGTGTTGATGGTGGGGTCTAGCTGAGAGGCAACGGTGAAGGTCAGGCCCTTGCTGAGCTGGTCGGCCAAGCTGATCGGCAAGTCGATGACCGCTTCCTTGACGTCTGGTCGGGCCAGGGTCACCACGGCTTGGCCTGCGGTGATGGTCTGCCCGGCTTCGGCCTGCCAGGCGGTGATCACTGCCGCGTGGTCGGTGCGCAAGGTGCTGTAGTCGAGCTGGTCACGGGCCTGGCTGACTGCCGAACGCGCTTGCTCAAGGGCAGCTCCAGTGGTCTTCAGGTTGGTCTGGGCGATGTCCAGTTGCGCCTTGGCGCCGACGCCGCGATCGTACAGCTGCTGCTGACGGCGTGCGTCCGCCTGGGCGTTGATCCATTGGGCTTGAACCTTGGCCAGGTCACCCTCGGCGGCACGCAGCTGGTTCTGCTGGTCGGTCGGGTCGAGCGTGGCCAGGGTATCGCCTGGCTTTACCTGGGCGCCAACGTCCAGCCAGCGCCGGGCAATGCGACCGGAAACACGAAAGCCCAAGGTGCTTTCGAAGCGTGCCTGGATGCTGCCAGCAAAACGCCCGAGCTGGGACTGCTCCAGCGGCTCGACCTTGACCGACAGCACCGGCCGAATCGGTTCGGGCACTTCCTCCTCACCGCCGCAACCGGTAAGCAGCAGGCTGGCCAAAGGCACTAGCAGCAAGCGCTTCATAGCTCACCCCCCTGCGCCTTGGCGTCGATCTTCTCCACCTGCATGCCTGGGTGCAGCAGTTGCCCGCCATTGACCACCACGGTCTCGCCGCTCTTGAGGCCGCTGGCGACCACGATCTTGCCGGTGAGGTAGCGGGTGACTTCGACCTTGCGCAGTTCCACCTTGTCGCCCTCACCCACCACCCAGACCGCCGGCTCATGCAGGCCCTTGGTCAACGCCGCCCAAGGCAGCTCGATGCTCGGCCGGCCCTGGGCATTGGTGGTGGCGGTCACCGGCGCGCCTAATTGCATGCCGGCCGGCACATCGCGCAGGCCAACCTTCACCTGCACCGTGCCGCTTTGCGCAGAAACGGTCGGGGTGATTTCACGGACAAAGCCTCTGGCCTGGATCTTGGGGTTATCCAGCAGGCTGACGATGACACCTGCATCGCTGGGTGGTGCCACCAACAGCGACTCGTAGACATTGAACACCGCATCGCGGTCGCCATCCTGGGCCAGGCTGAAGATCGGCATGGTTGCCTGCACCACCTGCCCGACTTCGGCCTGGCGCTCGGTGATGACGCCATCGGCCTCCGACACCAACGCGGTGTAGCTCAGTTGTTCATTGGCATTGGCCAGCTGTGCCTGGGCGGCCTTGAGCGCGCTCTGGTTGCTGCGCAAGGAGGCTTCGGCGGAGTCGTATTCGCTCTGGCTGGTGTAGCCCTTGGGCAAAAGTTTCTGCTGCCGGATGAAAGCCGCGCTGGTCTGCGTCACCCGCGCCTGAGCGGCGAACACTTCGGCCTTGGCGGAATCGACGTTGTTCTGCAGGTCTTTCGGGTCCAGCCGAGCCAGCACCTGGTTGGCCTTGACGTGGTCGCCCACATCGACGCTGCGCGAGATGATCTTGCCGCCCACGCGGAACGAAAGATCAGTCTGCACCCGCGCCTGCACGTCGCCAGTCAGGGTGACCCTGGCAGCGAAATCGGTGGGTTGGACCTGGAGAACACCGACCCGGGGCATGACCTCGGGGGTTTCCTCCTTGCTACAGCCAGTGAGCAGGTACAGCAGCCCCAGGCAGACGACCAACAGTGGACGCGTCACCGTCATGCAGGCTCCTAGCTTGCGCGCGAATGATTCGTGGGATGCGACTGTTAGCGTAGATCAGGGCGCAGAAAAAACACTGGCAGAGTCAGCTTAGCGCTGATGGTGGCTACTCGAACCTCTACGCGATGGCATGGCAACCTCCAGGACAGCGATTTGAATATCGCTGCTTGGCCCGTTTTCACGGGGCAGGCCCGGTGCAACCCTTCAATTGTGAGCCAGTAGGGTCAGGGGGCACTTTGTGCTATTCCCCCTCAATTTTACTAGTTGCGTAGGCCCTAGCCACTTGAGAGGCTGAAAAAACGCGCGAGCTCATCCCTCTATGAGATGCAAATCATGAAAGAAAAACTGTTAAAAACCGCTCGGTACTTCTATCAAGACAAGACGATAAGCAACGAAATATCGGCGACTACAAACTTGAAATTATTCTCGGCACTAAATAAACCACTCGCCAGCGTGAACGCAGACCTAAACACTCTACTGGCGAACGATGCTCAAGCATCTACGCTATATGCCAGTGCTCATTCAGCGAACTCGTCCCGATCCTATACCCCATTTGGGCATACACGCAGTAAAATCGAAAAGACTATTCTCGCCGAGTACTGCGGTAAGCGTAAAGACAGCTTTATGCAATGCTACCTACTAGGACACGGCCATAGAGGATACGACCCTGGCCTCATGAGATTCTATTCACCCGACAGTTTGAGCCCATTTTCAGACGGTGGGTTAAATGCCTATACTTACTGCGAAGGAGACCCTATAAACTATTCAGACCCAAGCGGACAGAAAAAATGGTTCTTTGGATTGTTCTCGAGAAAAAATCGGGACAAAGTAACCGTGAAGCCAACTATAGCAACACCCGCAGACGCTACGAACAGACAAAGCCTACCTGACATCACAATAATGAAACTTCAAAACGTCCTACCTCAATCAACCGCCTCACAACATGCTGCAACCCCAGGGCACGAAAAAAGTAGACTCCAAGTCCCGCAAAGAAGCACTCAAACCAACGGAAGCGATTCAAGCCAGCAGTTAGCTTCAGAAACGTCTCAACAGTACGACATCTTAATAAAAAGAAAACAACAATACCGCAAAATAATCGACCCATACTGGGAGGCGTCAACAATCAAACAGATCGATGAACAAATTGCGACCTTGCAATCTTCCAAGGCATTTGCTGAAGTTGCTGAAAAAATTTCGAAGACTCGAAATACTGCAATACTCAAGCCATAATGCCGGATTTGAAGCGTGGCTATTTACTGTCAGGCACAAGAGAGTTGACGCCGAGAACCTGATGCTCATTTTCAATAGTTCCAGCCTGTCGTTGCAGCGCTTGGCCGCCCCAACAGGCTCAGGAACTTATTGGCTTCAGGCCGACGCAGTGGCCGGAGCCGGGCGCCGAACCTGCGGCTGCGACACGTTCGCCGCAGCGCCTTCTTCGATGGCCTGTTGAATCGCCTTGCGACGACGTTCTTCGGCCTGGCGGCTGAAGTACCAGACAAAGAAGGTCACCAACGACACCGACAGCAGAATCAAACTGGCCACGGCGTTGATCTCAGGCTTCACGCCCAGACGCACCGCCGAGAACACTTCCATCGGCAAGGTGGTCGAACCCGGGCCAGACACAAAGCTCGCCAATACCAGGTCGTCCAGCGACAGCGCGAACGACATCATGCCGCCAGCCGCCAGCGAGGGCGCGATCATCGGAATGGTGATCAGGAAGAACACCTTCCACGGCTTGGCACCCAGGTCCATGGCCGCCTCTTCGATCGACAAGTCCAGCTCACGCAGGCGAGCCGACACCACCACCGCCACATAGGCCGCGCAGAAGGTGGTGTGGGCGATCCAGATGGTGACGATGCCACGCTCCTGCGGCCAGCCGATCATCTGCGCCATGGCCACGAACAGCAGCAACAGCGACAGACCGGTGATCACTTCAGGCATTACCAGCGGCGCGGTGACCAGGCCACCGAACAGCGTACGGCCCTTGAAGCGGGTCACGCGGGTCAGCACGAAGGCCGCCAGGGTACCCAGCGCCACCGCAGCAACTGCGGTGTAGCAGGCGATTTCCAGCGAGCGCATCACCGAACCCATCAGCTGGGTGTTGTCGAGCAGGCCGACGTACCACTTCACCGACCAGCCACCCCACACCGTTACCAGCTTCGAGGCGTTGAACGAGTAGATCACCAGGATCAGCATCGGCAGGTAGATGAACAGCAAGCCGAGCACCAGCATCAGCTTGGAGAAACTGAAGCGTTTCATGCCCTGCCCTCCATTTCTTTGGCCTGGCTGCGGTTGAACAGCAGGATCGGGACGATCAGGATCGCCAGCATCACCACCGCCAAGGCAGACGCCACCGGCCAGTCACGGTTGTTGAAGAACTCTTGCCACAGCACCTTACCGATCATCAGGGTTTCCGGGCCGCCCAGCAGTTCAGGAATCACGAACTCACCCACCACCGGGATGAACACCAGCATGCAGCCGGCGATGATGCCGTTCTTCGACAGCGGCACGGTGATTTTCCAGAAGCTGTTGAAGGTGCTCGAACCCAGGTCCGACGCAGCTTCCAGCAGGCTCGGGTCGTGTTTGACCAGGTTGGCGTACAGCGGCAGGATCATGAACGGCAGGTACGAATAGACCACGCCGATATACACCGCCAGGTTGGTGTTGAGGATCTGCAGCGGCTGGTCGATCAGGCCGGTCCACAGCAGGAAGCCGTTGAGCAGGCCGTTGTTGCTGAGGATGCCCATCCAGGCATAGACGCGGATCAGGATCGCGGTCCAGGTCGGCATCATGATCAGCAGCAGCAAGACCGTCTGGGTCTCCTTCTTGGCGTTGGCGATGGCATAGGCCATCGGGTAGCCGATCAACAGGCACAACAAGGTGCTGAAGAAGGCCATCTTCAGCGAGCCCAGGTAGGCCGAGATGTACAGCTCATCCTCGGTCAGCAGGCCATAGTTGGCGAGGTTCAGCACCAGCTGAACCTTGTCTTCGATGTAGCTGTAGATCTCGGTGTACGGCGGGATCGCCACATCGGCTTCGGCAAAGCTGATCTTCAGTACGATGAAGAACGGCAGCATGAAGAACAGGAACAGCCAGATGAACGGCACGCCGATCACCAGGTGGCGTCCCTCCGGGGTGATGCGCTGAAGCGCTCGCTTGAGCTTGCGAGGGCTCATGACCGCAGTACCACGCCGCTGTCGTCTTCCCACCACACGTACACTTCATCGCCCCAGGTTGGCCGGGTGCCTTGGCGCTCGGCGTTGGCGACGAACGACTGTACGACCTTGCCGCTAGGCAGCTCGACATAGAACACCGAGTGGCCACCGAGGTAGGCGATGTCGTGGACCTTGCCGCGAGACCAGTTGTGCTCGCAGGTTGGCTGCGTGGTGGTGACCAGCATCTTCTCCGGGCGCAGCGCGTAGGTGATGTGCTTGTCTTCCACCGAGGTAGTGATGCCGTGGCCGACGTAGATTTTGCGCTCGAGTTCCGGGCTGGCAATGATCGCGTGGCCTTCGGCGTCGTCGACCACTTCACCCTCGAACAGGTTGACGTTGCCAATGAATTCGCACACCAGGCGGCTGGTCGGTGTCTCGTAGATATCCACCGGCGAGCCGATCTGGGCAATCCAGCCCAAGTGCATGATGGCGATGCGCTGGGCCATGGTCATGGCCTCTTCCTGGTCGTGGGTCACCATCACGCAGGTCACACCCACGCGTTCGATGATCTCGACCAGCTCCAGCTGCATCTGCGAACGCAGCTTCTTGTCCAGCGCACCCATAGGTTCGTCGAGCAGCAGCAGTTTCGGGCGTTTGGCCAGCGAACGGGCCAGGGCCACACGCTGACGCTGGCCACCAGAAAGCTGGTGCGGCTTGCGCTTGGCGTACTGGGTCATGTGCACCAGCTTGAGCATCTCGGCCACACGGGCGTCGATCTCGGACTTGGGCATCTTGTCCTGCTGCAGGCCGAAGGCGATGTTCTGCGCCACGGTCATGTGCGGGAACAAGGCGTAGGACTGGAACATCATGTTGATCGGCCGCTCGTAGGGCGGCATATCAGTGATGTCGACGCCATCGAGGAAGATCCGCCCTTCGGTTGGACGCTCGAAGCCCGCCAGCATGCGCAGCAGGGTCGATTTACCAGAACCGGAGCCTCCCAGCAGGGCGAAGATCTCGCCCTTGCGGATTTCCAGGGACACATCGTCCACGGCTACCGTTTCGTCGAATTTTTTCGTGACCCGGTCGATCTTGACCAGCACCTGCTTGGGTTGCTGGCCACCCTCGAGGGCTTTCTTATAGGCACCGGAGGCAACTGCCATGAGTGAAACTCCCAACAAGATTTGTGTGCCCGCCACTGCGTCAGCGACGGGCCTGGATTGTTACTTGCCCGACTTGACCTTGGTCCAGCTGCGGGTCATCAAACGTTGCACCTTGGGTGGCAACTCACTGTTGACGAACATCTTGTCCAGCACTTCCTGCGGTGGGTAAACCGCGGCGTCAGTCCTCACGGCCTGGTCCATCAGGTCGCCAGCCTTGGGGTTCGGGTTGGCGTAACCGACGTAATCACTGACCTGGGCAATCACCTCAGGCTTCAGCAAATAGTTGATGAAGGCATGGGCCTCCTTGACGTTCTTGGCATCCTTGGGGATCGCCAGCACGTCGAACCAGAGGTTGCCGCCTTCCTTGGGAATCGCGTAGGCCAGGTTCACGCCCTTTTTCGCTTCTTCAGCGCGGGCCTTGGCCTGGAACACATCACCGGAGAAACCTGCCGCGACGCAGATGTCGCCGTTGGCCAGGTCGGTGATGTACTTGGACGAATGGAAGTAAGTCACGTAGGGGCGCACGGCCAGGAGTTTCTCCTCAGCCTTCTTGTAGTCCGCTTCCTTGGTGCTGTTGGGGTCCAGCCCCATGTAGTTGAGCACCGCCGGCAGCATCTCGTCCGCCGAGTCGAGGAAGGCCACGCCACACTTGGAGAGCTTCTTCATGTTCTCGGGTTCGAACAGCACGGCCCACGAGTCGATGGTATCCACGCCCAGCGCGGCTTTTACCTTGTCGACGTTGTAGCCGATACCGTTGGTGCCCCAAAGGTAAGGCACGGCGTACTGGTTACCCGGATCGTTCTTTTCCAGGCGCTTCATCAACGCTGGGTCCAGGTTCGAATAATTGGGCAGCAGGCTCTTGTCGAGCTTCTGGAATGCGCCCGCCTTGATCTGCTTGCCGAGGAAATGGTTGGACGGCACAACGACGTCGTAACCGGTGTTACCGGCCAACAACTTGCCTTCCAGGGTTTCGTTGGAGTCAAAGACATCCTGCACCGGCTTGATACCGGTTGCTTTTTCAAAGTCCGCGAGGGTGGTCGGGCCGATGTAATCGGACCAGTTATAGAAGTGCACCGTAGGCGCCGCTTGGACGCTGCATGCCAGCGTCAGGCCCGCTCCAGCCATCAAGGCCTTGCGGAAAACAGAAATAGACAAGTGGGTGGTCCTCACAATCAGTGCCTCGGTGACGGCATGCTTCATGGGTACAAGCGCTGCCGCACACGCAAAACCGGCGCGCAACTTACCTTCGCAGCCTCAATGCCGCAATCATCAATTGCCTTTCACTGCCTCTGGGCCGGAAAACCCCGGCCCAGAGGGTTCAGCATCGGGTTTACTTGCCCGACTTGATCTTGGTCCAGCTGCGGGTGATGACACGCTGGGCGGATGCTTCAGGCGCGGCAATCGCGTACAGCTGCTTCTTCACTTCAGCAGGCGGGTAGATGCTTGGGTCGCTGGTGATGTCCTTGTCGACGAACTGGGTAGCCGCCGCGTTGCCGTTCGGGAAGCGCACGGCATTGGTGATCTCAGCCATGATTTCCGGCTGCATCAGGAAGTCCATGAACTGGTAGGCGGCGTCTTTATGCTCGGCATCTTTCGGGATGGCGACCATGTCGTAGAAGGTACCGGCACCCTCTTTCGGAATGATGTAGTCCAGCTTGACCTTGTCACCTGCTTCGTGGGCACGGGCCTTGGATTGCTCCAGGTCACCCGAGTAACCGACAGCTACGCAGATGTTGCCGTTGGCCAGGTCGCCAATGTACTTGGACGAGTGGAAGTAGGTGATCGAAGGACGGATGCTCAGGAACAGGTCCTCGGCGGCCTTCAGGTCTTCTTTCTTGGTGCTGTCGGTGGGCTTGCCCAGGTAGTGCAGCGCAGCTGGCAGCATTTCGGTCGGGGCATCGAGGAAGCTCACGCCGCAGCTCTTGAGCTTGGCAATGTTCTCAGGCTTGAACACGGCGTCCCACGAGTCGATCTTGTCCACGCCCAGCGCGGCCTTGACCTTCTCTGGGTTGTAGCCGATGCCGATCGAACCCCACATGTACGGGAAGGCGTGCTTGTTGTCCTTGTCGCTGGCATCGCCAACGGCTTTCAGCAGGTCTGCGTCGAGATTTTTCCAGTTGGGCAGCTTGGAGCGGTCCAGCTCCTCGTAGACACCTGCCTTGATCTGCTTGGCCAGGAAGTTGTTCGAAGGCACGACGATGTCGTAACCCGACTTGCCCGCCAGCAGCTTGGCTTCCAGGGTTTCGTTGCTGTCGAAGACGTCGTACTTGACCTTGATGCCGGTCTGCTTCTCGAACTTGGCGATGGTGTCCGGAGCGATGTAGTCCGACCAGTTGTAGACGTTCAGTACCTTGTCTTCAGCCTGTACAGCGGTGGCCATGGCACCCATCAGGGCTGCGGCCAGCAACGTCTTGCCCATTTTCTTCATGCGTCATGCTCCAGATTTTTTTGATTAGCCATCCGTTCAGCTGCCAGGTCCCGCAGTACAGGCGTCGGGCGACTGAAACAGTCGCTAGTCTGGCAAGTTACAAGGCGCTGTTTCAAGGAAAGCAGAGCCTTGCAAGCAACTAATGTCACAACGCTAGCCTAGCAGGCGCTCATTTGATCGCTTCATAGGTCAGGTCCAGGCACTTGCGTGCTTTCTCCACCAGTTCGTCCACCTCTGCATGGCTGATTACCAGAGGCGGTGCGATGATCATGGTGTCACCCACCGCGCGCATGATCAGGCCGTTGTCGAAGCAGAAATTGCGGCAGATCATGCCCACGCCCTTGCCTTCATAACGGCTGCGGGTGGCTTTGTCCTTGACCAGCTCGATCGCGCCGAGCAAGCCCAGGCCGCGTACTTCGCCCACCAGCGGGTGATCCTGCAGCTCACGCAGACGCTTTTGCAAGTAGGGTGCCACTTCCATGCGAGCCTTCTCGACGATCTTCTCGTCGCGCAGGATGCGCAGGTTTTCCAGGCCTACCGCTGCCGCCACTGGGTGGCCGGAATAGGTGAAGCCGTGGTTGAAGTCACCGCCTTCGCTGAGCGCTTGGGCGACTTTGTCACGCACGATCACACCGCCCATGGGGATGTAACCGGAGGTCAGGCCCTTGGCGATGGTCATCAGGTCGGGCTTGAGGTCGTAATAGTCCGAACCAAACCATTCGCCGGTACGGCCGAAGCCGCAAATCACTTCGTCGGCGACGAACAGGATGTCGTACTTGGCGAGGATTTCCTTGACCTTCGGCCAGTAGGTTTCTGGCGGGATGATCACGCCGCCAGCGCCCTGGATCGGCTCGGCGATGAAAGCCGCGACGTTTTCTTCGCCAACCTCCAGAATCTTCTTCTCTAGTTGCTCGGCAGCCCATACCCCGAACTCGTCCGGGGTCATGTCGCCACCCTCGCCGAACCAGTACGGCTGCGGGATGTGCACGATGCCCGGAATCGGCAGGCCACCCTGCTCGTGCATGCCGCTCATGCCGCCCAGGCTGGCGCCAGCAACGGTGGAACCGTGGTAGCCGTTGATACGGCCAATGATGGTCTGTTTCTGCGGTTTGCCCTTGAGCGCCCAGTAATGGCGGACCATGCGCAGCACAGTGTCGTTGCCCTCGGAGCCGGAGCCGGTGAAGAACACATGGGTCATGCCCTCGGGCGCCACGTCGGTGATGGCCTTGGCCAGTTCCAGCGCAGGCGGGTGAGCGGTCTGGAAGAACAGGTTGTAGTACGGCAGCTCGCGCATCTGCTTTTCCGCCGCCTGCACCAGTTCTTCACGACCATAGCCGACCGCCACGCACCACAGGCCAGCCATGCCGTCGAGGATATTGTGGCCCTCGCTATCCCACAAATGCACACCCTGCGCCTTGGTGATGATGCGCGGCCCCTTCTCCTTCAGCTGCTTGTAGTCAGAGAAGGGTGCAAGGTGGTGCTCACCGCTCAGGGTTTGCCATTCACGGGTTTGCGGGTTGTTGACGCTCATGTGCCTCTCCATTTTCCGGTGGCCGCCCATGGGCGGCCTCAGGGTTGATCAGACAGCGAACAGCAGGAACTCTCGCTCCCAGGAACTGATGACGCGTTTGAAGTTTTCATGCTCGGCGCGTTTGGTGGCGACGTAGCCGGTAATGAATTTCTTGCCCAGGTACTGGGTCAGCGCACGGCTGACTTCCATGCGCTCCAGCGCATCCTCGATGGTCAGCGGCAGGCGCAGGTTACGGCGTTCATAGCCACGGCCCACCACTGGCGCGCTGGCTTCGATACCTTCGACCATGCCGATGTAGCCGCACAGCAGGCTGGCGGCGATGGCCAGGTAAGGGTTGGCGTCGGCACCGGGCAGGCGGTTCTCGACCCGGCGGTTCTGCGGGCCGGCATCCGGTACACGCAGGCCAACGGTACGGTTTTCTTCACCCCACTCGACGTTCACCGGTGCCGAGGTGTCGGGCAGGAAACGGCGGAACGAGTTGACGTTGGGGGCGAACAGCGGCAGCGCTTCGGGGATGAACTTCTGCAGGCCACCGATGTGGTGCAGGAACAGCTCGCTCATGCTGCCGTCTTCGTTGGAGAAGATGTTCTTGCCAGTGGCAGCGTCGACCACGCTCTGGTGCAGGTGCATGGCACTGCCAGGCTCGCCGGTCATGGGCTTGGCCATGAAGGTCGCGGCCACATTGTGCTTGAGCGCGGCCTCGCGCATCGTGCGCTTGAACACCAGGATCTGGTCAGCCAGGTGCAGGGCGTTGCCGTGACGGAAGTTGATTTCCATCTGCGCCGTGCCGTCTTCGTGGATCAGCGTGTCCAGGTCAAGCTGCTGCAGCTCGCACCAGTCATACACATCCTCGAACAGCGGGTCGAATTCGTTGGCGGCTTCGATGGAGAACGACTGCCGACCTGTTTCCGGGCGGCCCGAACGGCCTACCGGTGGTTGCAGCGGGAAGTCCGGGTCTTCGCTACGCTTGGTCAGGTAGAACTCCATCTCTGGCGCGACAATTGGCTGCCAGCCCTTGTCAGCGTAGAGCTTGAGTACTTTCTTCAGAACGTTGCGCGGCGACAGCTCGACCGGGTTGCCCTTCTTGTCGTAGGTGTCGTGGATAACCTGCGCGGTCGGCTCGATGGCCCACGGCACGAGGAATACGGCGTTCTCGTCCGGGCGGCAGATCATGTCGATGTCGGCCGGGTCGAGCAGTTCGTAATAGATGTCATCGTCGACGTAGTCGCCGGTCACAGTCTGCAACAACACGCTCTCGGGCAGGCGCATGCCTTTTTCGGCGATGAACTTGTTGGTCGGCGAGATCTTGCCGCGGGTAATGCCGGTCAGGTCGCTGATCAGGCATTCGACTTCGGTGATCTTGTGCTCTTTCAACCAATCGGTGAGCTGGTCGAGGTTGTTACTCATAAATACCTCAGGAGGTAAGGAGGTCCGCGCTCTGATTCTGGATGGAGTAGATTGCTAAAGCAAAAACCCCCGCGCAGGACCGCAGTGGATACACTGGAATCAGGTGCATCCGTAATGAGTTCGAAGGGCAGAAAGGCGAAAAGAGGTGCGGTAGACCGCTACGGGACGTGGTCCGGGAACGCCAGGCGTCAATTATTGCGGCCAGTACGGCCGACCGGTTGACGGTGCGCGCAAAAATGACGGAGATACCCGATGGTGCTGCACTGGCAGCACGTACAGGTCGCGACAAGCGGACCATGTGACCCTCGTATTATTGTGTTCTGGGTTGAGACCGAGCTTAGCCTTGTTCATTTTTTTACACAACACCTCCGTAAAAAATAAAACACGGCGTGTCGGAGATAGCCCTTCGCAGGGGAAATAGCGGATAATGGATTGCCCCGATATGCAGCAAATCTGCCGTCGATGTGCCATTTCAGGGCATCATGGGGTTGGCTTGACATCAGTATGTCTTTTCGATTGACTGGACCTGCAAGCCCCCCTTGATTGATATTTTTAACAACAAAGGTGTTGCATCATGTCGGTACCCCCGCGTGCCGTTCAGCTTAACGAAGCGAACGCGTTCCTTAAGGAACATCCTGAGGTTCTCTACGTTGACCTTCTGATTGCAGATATGAATGGTGTGGTTCGTGGCAAACGAATCGAACGCACCAGCCTCCACAAGGTTTACGAGAAAGGCATCAACCTGCCTGCCTCCCTCTTCGCCCTGGACATCAACGGTTCCACCGTAGAAAGCACCGGGCTTGGCCTGGATATCGGCGATGCTGACCGCATCTGCTACCCGATTCCTGGCACTCTCTCCAACGAACCCTGGCAGAAACGCCCCACCGCCCAGTTGCTGATGACCATGCACGAGCTCGAAGGCGAGCCGTTCTTCGCCGACCCGCGCGAAGTGCTGCGTCAGGTGGTGAGCAAGTTCACCGAGATGGGCCTGACCATCTGTGCCGCGTTCGAACTGGAGTTCTACCTGATCGACCAGGAGAACGTGAACGGCCGTCCGCAGCCACCGCGCTCGCCGATTTCGGGCAAGCGTCCACAGTCGACCCAGGTGTACCTGATCGACGACCTCGACGAATACGCCGACTGCCTCCAGGACATCCTTGAAGGTGCCAAGGAGCAAGGCATTCCGGCAGACGCCATCGTCAAGGAAAGCGCCCCGGCGCAGTTCGAAGTCAACCTGCACCACGTCGCCGACCCGCTCAAGGCTTGTGACTACGCAGTGCTGCTCAAGCGCCTGATCAAGAACATCGCCTACGACCATGAAATGGACACCACCTTCATGGCCAAGCCCTACCCGGGCCAGGCAGGCAACGGCCTGCATGTACACATTTCCGTGCTGGACAAAGATGGCAACAACATCTTCACCAGCGAGGATCCCGAGCAGAACGCCGCGCTACGTCACGCTGTCGGCGGTGTGCTCGAGACCCTGCCCGCGTCCATGGCGTTCCTCTGCCCGAACGTCAACTCGTACCGCCGCTTCGGCGCTCAGTTCTACGTGCCGAACGCACCGAGCTGGGGCCTGGACAACCGTACCGTGGCCCTGCGCGTGCCGACCGGCTCGCCGGACGCCGTTCGTGTCGAGCACCGCGTTGCTGGTGCCGACGCCAACCCGTACCTGATGATGGCGGCCGTGCTGGCCGGTGTGCACCACGGCCTGACCAACAAGATCGAGCCGGGTGAGCCAATCGAAGGCAACTCGTACGAGCAGCTGGAGCAAAGCCTGCCGAACAACTTGCGCGATGCCCTGCGCGAGCTGGACGACAGCGAGATCCTGAACAAGTACATCGATCCGAAGTACATCGACATCTTCGTCGCGTGCAAGGAAAGCGAGCTGGAGGAGTTCGAGCACTCGATCTCCGACCTCGAGTACAACTGGTATCTGCATACCGTGTAAACGAAAACGCCGCCCCTCAGGGCGGCGTTTTTCATTCTGGAAGAGCTGCTAGCTGTACCGGCCTCATCGCCGGCAAGCCGGCTCCCACGGATTGCCACTGCTTTCAGAGCTGCGGGGAACCTGTGGGAGCCGGCTTGCCGGCGATGAGGCCGGTACGGGCTTACAGCGACTTCTCGAAAATCTTCGAATTACGCTGGTAGTTGTACAGCGATGCCCGCGCCGCCGGCAGCCGCTCCACACCACTTGGCGCAAAGCCACGCTCACGGAACCAGTGCGCAGTCCGCGTGGTAAGCACGAACAAGGTATTCAACCCCAACGCCCGCGCCCGGCTCTCGATGCGCTCAAGCAACTCGTCCCCGCGCCCGCCATGGCGGTACTCCGGGTTCACCGCCAGACACGCCAGCTCGCCTGCCTCGGAATCGGCAATCGGATACAACGCCGCACAGGCGATGATCATGCCTTCACGCTCGACCACGCTGAACTGCTCGATCTCCCGCTCCAGCACCTCACGCGAACGACGCACCAGAATGCCCTGCTCTTCCAGCGGGCTGATCAGCTCCAACAGGCCGCCGACATCGTCGATGGTGGCTTCACGCACCACCTCGAACTGCTCTTGAGAGACCAGCGTACCGCCGCCCCCGCGAGTGAACAGCTCGGTGAGCAGTGCACCGTCCTCGGCATAACTGACGATATGGCTACGCGCCACACCGCCCTTGCACGCCTCGGCAGCAGCATCCAGCAGCTCGCCCTGATAGTCGCTGCCCAGGCGCGCCAGGTGCGGCGCCACCTGCTGCGGACGAAGCTCGCGCACCAGTTTGCCGTGTTCATCCAGCAAGCCTGGCTCGGCACCGAACAGCAGCAGCTTGTCGGCACCCAGCTCGATGGCGGCACGGGTAGCGACGTCTTCGCAGGCCAGGTTGAAGATTTCGCCAGTGGGCGAATACCCCAGCGGCGACAACAGCACGATGGAACGCTCGTCGAGCAAACGGCTGATGCCCTTGCGGTCGATCCGACGGACTTCGCCGGTGTGGTGGAAATCAACACCTTCGAGCACGCCAATCGGCCGCGCGGTGACCAGGTTGCCGCAGGCCACCCGCAGGCGCGAGCCCTGCATCGGAGAGGCTGCGATATCCATCGACAGCCGCGCCTCGATGGCCAGGCGCAAGGCGCCGACCGCGTCGATCACGCAATCCAGGGTGGCCGCGTCAGTAATGCGCAGACCACGGTGATAGTGCGGGCTCAGCCCGCGTGCCGCCAGGCGGCTTTCGATTTGCGGGCGCGAGCCATGCACCAGCACCAGCCGCACGCCAAGGCTGTGCAGCAGCACCAGGTCATGGACGATGTTGCCGAAATTCGGGTGTTCCACCCCATCGCCGGGAAGCATGACCACGAAGGTGCAATCGCGATGGGCATTGATGTACGGGGAGGCATGGCGTAGCCAGTTGACGTAATCGGGCATGACAGGGCCTGTGGATAAAGTGGACGGAGAACGGTGGATCACACGGCGTTCAGGATCATCGTCGGAACAGGCTTGCGGTCACGCGCGGTCTCCTCTAGGCAAGAACGAATCAGCTCGATTGACGTTTAATTGAGGCAATAGTGCCGGATCAGGTCACGCAATAGACGCACGGTAGGCTCGATTCGTGACATTTCAAGGTATTCGCCAGGCTGGTGAGCGCAGGCGATGTCGCCAGGGCCCAGCACGATGGTCTGGCAACCCAGCTGCTGAAGATAAGGCGCTTCGGTGCCAAACGCCACCGCTTCGGCGCGATGCCCGGTCAGACGTTCGGCCACCTGCACCAGTTCGGCATCGGCGGCCTGCTCGAACGGCGGCACTTCCGGGAACAGCGGCTTGTAGTCGATACGCACGTCCAGTCGCTCTGCGACCGGCTTGAGCTTCTGCCGAATCGCCTCGCGCAGCTGCTCGACATCCATGCCTGGCAGTGGCCGCAGGTCGAACTCCAGGGCGCACTGGCCGCAGATTCGGTTGGGGTTGTCGCCCCCGTGGATACAGCCGAAGTTCATGGTGGGCGTAGGCACGGTGAACTGCGGGTTGCGGTAGGTGTCCTGCCATTGCCGGCGCAACCCCATCAACTCGCCCATCACGGCATACATGGCCTCCATGGCGCTGCGCCCCAGGCTCGGGTCGGACGAGTGGCCACTGCGCCCGAGAATGTCGATGCGGTCCATGAGGATGCCCTTGTGCATGCGAATCGGCCGCAGGCCCGTAGGCTCACCGATCACCGCCGCCCGTCCCAGGGGCTGGCCGGCCTCGGCCAGGGCACGGGCGCCGGACATCGAGCTTTCTTCGTCACAAGTGGCGAGAATCAGCAACGGCTGCTTGAAGTCGTGCTCCAGCAGCGGCAACACAGCCTCGATCACCAGGGCGAAAAAGCCCTTCATGTCGCAACTGCCCAGCCCGACCCAGCGGCCATCGACTTCGGTCAGCTTGAGCGGGTCACTGGCCCACAGCTGTGGGTCATAGGGCACCGTGTCGCTGTGGCCCGCCAGCACCAAGCCGCCAGGCCCAGTGCCACGGCTGGCCAGCAAGTTGAACTTGCCCGGGCTGACTTGCTGAATGTCGCACTTGAAACCCAGGTCACCCAACCAGCCCGCCAGCAAGTCGATGACCTGGCGATTGGACTGGTCCAGCGCTGGCTGGGTGCAACTGACCGAAGGCGCGGCAATCAGGGCGGCGAACTGGTCTTTCAGCGTCGGCAACGGCATGCACGTACTCCTGGGAAATCGTTGCCCATCATAGGACCATCCGCCGTCTCGAATAAACCGTTGTTGGCCGACTCCTGTAGACTGCACGTCAACCACGCCCCTCCCTTCGAGCCTGCGATGCACAAAGAAACCGAACTCAAGCTCCGCGCCAGCCGCGAGACCCTTGCCGCCCTGCGCGAGCACCCCCTGCTGAAAAAGCGCAACAAGTCCGGCTGGCAGACCCGCGAGCTGCTCAATCAGTACTTCGACACCCCCGAGCGCGACCTCTCGGCTGCCCGCGTCGCCCTGCGCCTGCGCCGCGACGGCGATGTGATCATCCAGACCCTCAAGTGCCGTGGCCAAAGCGTTGCCGGCCTGTCCGAGCGTAACGAGTTCGAATGGCAGCTCGACAAGGTCAAGCTGGACCTGAAGAAGCTCGACGCCACTTGCTGGCCCGAGCAACTGGCCGACCTGGACAAGAAAACCATCAAGCCGCTGTTCACCACCGACTTCACCCGCGAATACGCGGAAATCGCCTGGGGCCGCGGCAAGAGCAAAGTGGTGATCGAGGCCGCACTGGACCAGGGCTTCGTCATCGCCGGTAAACGCAAGGAAGAGATCTGCGAGCTGGAGCTGGAACTGCGCGAAGGCGCCCCAGAAGCACTGCTGGAACTGGCCAGCGAACTGGCCGCCAGCCTGCCGCTGATGCCCTGCGACATCAGCAAGGCCGAACGCGGCTACCGCCTGCTGGAGCCCGACAGCTACGAGCTGGGCCTGCCCCACACCGAGCTTGAGGCCGAAATGGCGGTGGACGACGCCTATGCCGCCCTCGCCTGGCAATTACTGGGCAGCAGCCAGCGCCTGGCCGAGCAATACCGCCACAACGGCCACTGGCGCCTGCTGCAGGACTGGGTCCTGTGCCTGAGCGAACTGCGCGCCCTGACCAGCAGCCTCGGCCAGGCGGCACCACGCCCGACCACCCGCGCCCTGCGCACCAGCCTTGATGCACTGCTGGAAGACTGGCGCCCGCTGGTCCAGGCTGGCAACGACGACGAAGACATCCGCCGCGCCGCGCCCGAGCAGTTCGCCGAAGAGCTGGAAGACACCCGTTGGGGCCAGTTCTCTCTGGAAACCTCGAGCTGGCTGCTGGCTCGTAGCTGGACCCTCGATCGTAAAGGCCGTGGCGAGCGCCAGGGCAAGGCACAGCTGGCCAGCTGGTTGGGCCATCTGCTGGGCGAGGAAGGCCGCGCCCTGAAGCTGCCGCTCTACACCCAGCGCCCGGAAGACCTGGCCGAACAGCTGCCGCGTATCGAACAGCTGCTGGCCTGGTTGCACCATGCACGCCAGGTGCTCGAAGCGCCGCAGATGGACCGCCTGTACGGCGACCTGAAGAAGCTGCATGAGCTGGCCGAACAGCCGCTGTCCGACGAGCTGCTCGAAGCGCGCATCGAGCAGGCCCGGGCTGTGGATCAGAGCCGTGGTTGGAAGTACCTGATCAAGGCTTGAGTCAGCGTTGACTTCATCGCCGGCAAGCCGGCTCCCACAAAGACCGCGCCCCTCTTGGGATCATTGCGGTACCTGTGGGAACTGGCTTGTCACGGCGATGGTCTCACCGCGCCAGCGGCAGGCTGGTCGTGGACTTGATTTCGGACAAGGCCACGATCGAGTTGACCTCCTGAATTCCCGGCACGTTCGACAGCTTTTCGAAGAAGAACCGCTCGTAGGCTTCGATGTCCGATGTGACGATGCGCAGCAGAAAATCGACTGCTCCCATCAACACATAACACTCCAGCACTTCCGGAAAACCGCGAATTGCCTCGGTGAACTCGGCAAAATTGGAGCGGCCGTGGGCATTGAGCTTCACCTCGGCGAAGATCTGCGTGTTCAGCCCGACCTTCTTGCGATCGAGCAAGGTCACCTGGCCACGGATCACCCCCTCCTCCTTCAAGCGCTGAATGCGGCGCCAGCACGGCGATTGCGAAAGGCCAACTCGCTCGGCGATCTGTGCGCTGGACAGCGAAGCATCCTCCTGCAGCAGTTCGAGAATACGGCGGTCGTAAGCGTCCAGCTCGCTTTGCATTGATCATTCTCCTAAGCAACGGTTATCGAATAGAACAATTCGCCGACACAGCGAATTGATCAAATCATAGCGAAAAAATGCCCCTGCAAACGTGCAAGAATTTTCCCACTTTTGCGGAGACCAGCATGAACGCACAGCCCCGTACCGACGCCTGGGCCGCCAACAACGCCCACAGCACCGTCAACTATCGCCTGCAGGCCGAAGCCGAACCCGACAGCCTGTGCCGCGTGCTCAACCTGTTTGCCCTGCAGTTCCTTACCCCACATAGCGTGCAGGTCAGCCAACAGGATGACTGGCTGAACATCGAGGTTGGCATTGGCGGGCTGAGCTGGCACCGGGCCGAGGTGATCGCGCAGAAACTGCGTAACCTGGTGTGTGTGGGTGAAGTGAGCCTGGCCAACCAGCAGCGGGTGGAGCTGGCAGTGGTGTAACGCGCACTGCAAGATCCAGAAACCCTTCATCCCCGGCAACCCTTCAGCGCCCGTCTAGCCTGAGCAAGACCCCTCATCAGGCACGGACGCCACCATGCATACCCCAGAAAACCCGGCACTCGACCTCAAGCGCGTGCTCGAAGCCCTGCTCGCCGACCAACACCTGCACGCCAACGACACCCTGCACGTGCTGAAGCACGCCACCACTCACCCCGCCAGCCACCCGCTGGAGCAGATTGCTGACTGCGGCCTGGAAGACCACCGACAGCCCGGTCAACGATTGGACCTGGACCGCCTCTGCCAATGGCTGGCCGGCAAGGTCGGCCAACCCTATCTGCGCATCGACCCGATGCAACTCGACATGCCCCAGGTCGCGGGCCTGATATCCCCGGCCTTCGCCCAGCGTCACGGCATCCTCATCGTTGCCGCCGACCCTTCGAGCGTCACCGTCGCCAGCGCCCAGCCCTATCAGGATGACTGGCAGGCCGACCTGGCCCGCAGCTTGGGCAAGCCAATCCGTCGGGTGCTGGCCAGCCCGCTGCAGATACGCCAGCTGGGCCAGTCATTCTTCCGCCTGGCCCACTCGGTCAAGGGCGCGCAATACCAACAGTCGACCAGCCTGGGCGAGCTGGAGCAATTGCTGGAACTGGGCAAGCGCCAGTCCGAGTCGACTGCCGACGATGCTCACATCGTGCACATCGTCGACTGGCTGCTGCAGTACGCCGTTGAACAACGGGCCAGTGATATTCATCTGGAGCCTCGCCGCGACAAAGGCCGACTGCGATACCGCATCGACGGCTTGTTGCACACGGTCTATGCCTTTCCCGCCAGCGTGACCCTGGCGGTCATCAGCCGCCTCAAGCACCTGGGCCGCATGGATGTAGCGGAGAAACGCCGACCTCAGGATGGCCGTCTCAAGAGCCGCCTGCCCGGCGGTGAAGAAGTGGAACTGCGCCTTTCGTCCCTGCCTACCCCATTCGGCGAAAAGCTGGTGCTGCGCCTGTTCGACCCGCAGCAATTGCATGAGAGCTTCGCCAGCCTTGGCCTTGAGGGCGAACAGCTGGCGCAGTGGCAGGCGCTGTTGCGTCAGCGTCAGGGCATCATTCTGGTCACCGGGCCAACCGGCTCAGGCAAGACCAGCACGCTGTACGCCAGCCTCAAGCTGCTGGCTACGCCCGAGGTCAACCTGTGCACCATCGAAGACCCGGTTGAGCGCTTGGAGCCAGCATTCAACCAGCTGCAGGTCCAGCCAAGCCTGGACCTGAGCTTTGCCAATGGTGCACGCGCCCTGCTGCGCCAGGACCCAGACATCATCATGATCGGTGAAATTCGCGACCGCGAAACGGCGCTGGTGGCGGTTCAGGCAGCCCTGACTGGGCACCTGGTGCTTTCGACCTTGCACACCAACGACGCTTGCAGCGCCATCACCCGTCTGCAGGAGCTGGGGGTCGCCGATTACCTGATAAAGGCGACCCTCATCGGCGTCATGGCCCAACGCCTGGTGCGCACCCTGTGTGGTGAGTGCCATGGCGGCAATCCGATGGCCGGCGCCCAACCGTGCCGCAACTGCCGAGGTACGGGCTTCCAGGGCCGGACCGGTCTGTTCGAGCTGTTGACTCCCAGCGACAAACTGCTCGCCCGAATAGGCCCTGGCACCGACCTTGCGGCATTACGTGAGCAGGCCAGGGAGCAAGGGCTGCTGGATCTGCGCCATTGTGGGGAGGCAAAAGTCGCGCTGGGGCTGACCAGCCACGAGGAGGTCCTACGGGTCTGCAACTGAGCAAAAAAACCTTGTATTCAAGGAACTTGCGTCAGCCAGACAGGATCAAACCGGGCACCTTCAACCCCACCCTTTGAGGTGTTTCATCATGCGTCTCAAAACCGCCATCGCAGCTGCAGCCTTGCTGTCGCTGCCGATGGGCTCCGCCATGGCCGATGAGCTCTTGCGCAATCTCATGACGACCGGTGCAACTACCGCGTCGAGCTATCTGACATCCGGAGATCACAAACTGGTATTGGCGGCACAGGATGATGCCGGCAGCTTCGTAGCCAGTGAAGGCGCCATTCGCGGACCGTTCCTGGAGGCAGCATTGCACCAGGTACGCGCCGAGCACCCAGGGATTGAAGCAAGCGACATGGAACTGGCCAACGCCATTCTGGCGAAGAATGCCGTAGCCCAGTAAGCGTCAGGGGCTGCGGTGCAGCCCCATCTCTCAGCGATATGCCTCCACCGGCACACACGCACAGAACAGGTTCCTGTCCCCATACACATTGTCGACCCGGTTCACCGCTGGCCAGTACTTATGCTGGCGCACATGAGCACTGGGGGCGATGCCTTGCTCCAGGCTGTACGGCCGATTCCACGGCGCAAGCACATCAGCCAGTGTATGCGGCGCGTGCTTGAGTGGGTTGTCCTCCGCCGGCCAGTTACCCTCCTGTACCTCGCTGATCTCGCCGCGAATTGCCAGCATGGCATCGACGAAGCGGTCCAGCTCTGCCTTCGACTCACTTTCGGTCGGCTCCACCATCAACGTCCCCGGCACCGGGAACGACATGGTCGGGGCATGGAAACCGTAGTCCATCAGACGCTTGGCCACGTCTTCCTCGGTGATGCCGGTCTGCGCCTTCAGTGGGCGCAGGTCGAGGATGCACTCATGCGCCACCCGCTGATTGCGGCCGCGATACAGCACGGGGAACGCACCGCCCAACTGGCAGGCCAGGTAGTTCGCCGACAGGATGGCCACCTCGCTGGCATCGGCCAGCTGCGGCCCCATCATGGCGATGTACATCCAGCTGATCGGCAAAATGCTGGCACTGCCCCACGGCGCTGCACTGACCGCCGTGTTGTTCGGGTCCAGGCCCGGCACCGGCACCACCGGGTGGCTGGCGACGAACGGCTTGAGGTGCGCGCGGATACCGATAGGTCCCATGCCCGGACCACCACCGCCATGGGGAATGCAGAAAGTCTTGTGCAGGTTCATGTGTGACACATCGGCGCCGATGTCCGCCGGCCTGGTCAGGCCAACCTGGGCATTGAGGTTGGCGCCGTCCATGTACACCTGGCCGCCATGCTGGTGGATCACCTCGCAGATTTCGCGAATGCCTTCCTCGTACACGCCGTGGGTCGAGGGGTAGGTAACCATCAGGCAGGACAACCGATCCCCGGCAGCGTTGGCCTTGGCCTTGAGGTCGTCGAGGTCGACGTTGCCGTCGTCGTCGCATTCGACGATCACCACCTCCATGCCTGCCATCTGTGCCGACGCCGGGTTGGTGCCGTGGGCGGAGGACGGTATCAGGCACAAGGTACGCTGGGGCTGATGACGGCTGCGGTGATAACGGGTGATGGCCATGAGCCCGGCGTACTCGCCTTGGGCGCCCGAGTTGGGCTGCATGCAGATGGCGTCAAAGCCGGTGATGGCGCACAACCAGCTCTCCAACTCGTCGATCATCGCTTTGTAGCCCGTCGTCTGGGCGGCCGGTGCGAAGGGGTGGATGTTGGCGAAACCCGGCCAGGTGATGGGAATCATCTCGCTGGTGGCGTTGAGCTTCATGGTGCATGAGCCGAGCGGGATCATCGACTGGTTCAGTGCCAGGTCTTTGTTCTCCAGCTGCTTGAGGTAGCGCAACATCTCGGTTTCGCTGTGGTGCAGGTTGAACACCGGATGAGCGAGGTAAGGCGTGCGACGCACCAGTGCAGCAGGAATGCCTTCCGGCAAGGCATGCTTGTCGAGCTCTGCGATGTCCAGGCCATGATCGACGCCCAGCAAGATGTCGAACAAGCGCAGCACCGTTGCTTCGTTGCAAGTCTCGTCCAGGCTCACGCCCAGGTGCCCTCGCCCGAGAATTCGCAGGTTGATGCGAGCGTCTTCGGCGCTGTTGATGATCGCCGCTTGGGCACCGCCGACATCCAGGGTCAGGGTGTCGAAGAAATGCTGGTTGACGCGTTTGATGCCCTTGGCTTCGAGACCGACAGCCAGGATGAAGGTCAGCCTGTGCACGCGCTGGGCAATGCGCAGCAGGCCCTCAGGCCCGTGATAGACAGCATAGAAGCCAGCGATGTTGGCCAGCAGCACCTGCGCGGTACAAATGTTGGAGTTGGCCTTTTCCCGGCGGATATGCTGCTCACGAGTCTGCAGCGCCATGCGCAGCGCGGTGTTGCCACGGGCGTCGCGGGAGACACCGATGATGCGCCCCGGCATGGCACGCTTGTAATCGTCGCGGCAGGCGAAATACGCCGCGTGCGGGCCGCCGTAGCCCATTGGCACACCAAAGCGTTGGGTCGAGCCAAGCACCACGTCGGCGCCCCACTCGCCCGGCGGCGCCAGCACCACCAGGCTCAGCAGGTCTGCGGCCACGCAGGCCAAAGCTTGCTGGCTGTGAAGCTGATCGACCAGCGGGCGCAGGTCACGCACCTCGCCGTGGGTATCGGGGTACTGCAGCAACGCGCCGAACACCTTGTGCTTGGCAAGGTTATCCACAGAGTCGACGATCAGCTCGAAGCCAAAGCCTTCGGCACGGGTTTTCAGCACTGACAGGGTCTGTGGGTGGCAGTGCTCGTCAGCGAAGAAGGCATTGCTCTTGCTGCGCGCCACACGCTTGGCCAAGGCCATGGCTTCAGCGGCAGCGGTGGCTTCATCAAGCAACGAAGCGTTGGCCAGGGCCAGGCCGGTCAGGTCGATGACCATCTGCTGGAAGTTCAGCAATGCCTCCAGCCGCCCTTGGGCGATTTCCGGCTGGTAGGGCGTGTAGGCGGTGTACCACCCAGGGTTTTCCAGCACGTTACGCAGGATCACCGTTGGTGTGACCGTGCCGTGGTAACCCATGCCGATCAGACTGGTCCACACCTGGTTCTGCTCGGCATAGCCAGCGAGCTTGGCCAGCGCGGCCTGTTCATCCAGGGCTGGAGGAAGATCGAGAGGACGGTTCAGGCGGATACCAGGTGGGACAGTCTGCTCGATCAGCTCGCTGCGGCTGGCAACGCCCAACGTAGTGAGCATGGCCTGCTGCTCCGAGGCATCGGGCCCCAGATGGCGACGCAGAAACGGGTTGAGCTCTTGCAGTTGATGCAGGGATGGCGACTGGGACATGACGACGCTCTCTTCCTAGACCAGGCCTCATGGAGACTTATAAGTCTAGGAAGGATTGCCGATTCTGCGGGAAATCTTGGGCAGGCAGTACCGGCCACATCGCTGGCAAGCCAGCTCCCACAGGTACTGCAGTGATCTCAAGATCTGCGCGGTCCATGTGGGAGCCGGCTTGCCGGCGATGAGGCCTGCCGGGTTATTCGCCGATGGCAGCCTTGTAACCGGCAGCGTCCAGCAGCTTGTCCAGCTCGGCCTTGTCGCTTGGCTTCAGTTTGAAGATCCACGCACCGTAAGGCTCTTCGTTGAGCGACTCAGGGCTGTCGGCCAGTTCTTCATTGACGGCGATGACTTCGCCACCGACCGGAGCGTAGATGTCGGAAGCAGCCTTGACCGACTCGACAACGCCCGCAGCGTCGCCTGCGGCGAACACCTTGCCGACTTCCGCCAGCTCTACGAACACCACATCACCCAGGGCTTGCTGGGCGTGATCGCTGATGCCGACGGTGACGGTACCGTCAGCTTCCAGGCGTGCCCATTCATGGCTTTCGGCAAACCGCAGGTCGGCGGGGATATTGCTCATGTCTTGTATTCCTCGATTGGCTCAGCGGTCGGCCCGCCGTTAATTGTTCAGATCAGAATCTTGCCGTGGCGCACGAAGGTAGGTTTTACCACACGCACGGGGTACCACTTGCCGCGAATTTCGACCTCGGCGCGGTCACCAGTGGCCATGGGCACGCGTGCCAAGGCGATGGACTTGCTCAGCGTAGGCGAGAAACTACCACTGGTAATCTCCCCTTCGCCAATGCCAGCGACACGCACCACCTGATGGGCACGCAATACTCCACGCTCTTCCAGCACCAGGCCTACCAGTTTTTCCTGCACGCCGTGCTCGATTTCGGCCAACAGGGCAGCGCGGCCGATGAAGTTGCGCTCGGCAGGTTCCCAGGCGATGCTCCAACCCAGGTTCGAGGTCAGCGGGGTATGGGATTCGTCTATGTCCTGGCCATAGAGGTTCATGCCGGCCTCCAGGCGCAGTGTATCGCGCGCACCAAGGCCACTCGGGGCGATGCCGGCACCGACCAGGTCGTTGAAGAATGCCGGGGCCTGATTGCCGGGCAAGATGATCTCAAGGCCGTCTTCACCGGTATAGCCGGTGCGCGCAATGAACCAATCGCCTTCGGCCATGCCTTCGAACGGGCGCAATTCGCGGATCAGCGCGGCGCGCGAGGCACTGACCAGCGCGGCGACCTTTTCGCGGGCATGAGGGCCTTGGATGGCGAGGATGGCCAAGTCAGGACGTGCATCGATACCAACCTCGAAGCCTGCGCTGCGTGACGCCAGCCAGGCCAGCACTTTGGCCTTGGTCGAAGCATTGGTCACGAGGCGGTATCCGTCCTCGGTGCGGTAGACGATCAGGTCATCGATGACCCCACCGTCGTTGTTCAGCAACGGGCTGTACAGGGCTTTGCCGGCGCTATCCAGGCGTGCGACATCATTGGCCAGCAGCTGTTGCAGCCAAGGCGTGGCTGCTCTGCCGTCGATGTCGATGACGGTCATGTGGGACACATCGAAAACCCCGCAGTCACTGCGCACCTGATGGTGCTCTTCGACTTGCGAGCCATAGTGCAGGGGCATATCCCAACCGCCGAAATCGACCGTCTTGGCGCCGAGCGCCAGGTGCAGGTCATACAAAGGCGTGCGCTGTCCCATGGGTTTCTCCTTCCGGGCTTGGCGAAGCGGCAGCGGGCGATGACGTTTGGTCGTCAACTCTTGTTATGGGACCCGCCGCTGCGAATGCCGCGCATTGTAGCCGCAAGGGCGCGGGCTGGCATCCTTACTGTCTGTGACCGGGGCGTCTGGCCGAACGGCGGATCAGGCCGATGACCGGTAGCAGCCCTACCAGCACAAGGGTCAGCGCGGGTAACGAAGCCCGCGCCCACTCCCCTTCGCTGGTCATCTCGAACACCCGCACTGCCAGGGTGTCCCAGCCGAACGGGCGCATCAGCAGGGTTGCTGGCATTTCCTTGAGCACATCGACGAACACCAGCAAGGCTGCGCTCAGTGCACCTGGCACCAACAACGGCAGATACACCTTGCAAAACAATCTCGCGCCACCGACACCCAGGCTACGGGATGCCTCCGGCAGTGAGGGGCGGATACGCTCCAGGCTGCTTTCCAAAGGCCCGTAGGCCACTGCGATGAAACGCACCAGATAAGCCAGCAGCAGCGCTGCCAGGCTCCCCAGCAACAAGGGCTTGCCTGCGCCACCCAGCCACTTGGACAGCGGCACCACCAGCTGGTTATCCAGGTAGCTGAAGGCCAGCATGATCGAGACTGCCAACACCGAGCCCGGCAAGGCATAACCCACGTTGGCCAGGCTTACTCCGGCACGGATACCGCCCGTCGGCGACTGACGCCGGGCAAAGGCCAGCACCAGGGCCACGCATACGGTGATCAGTGCCGCCATGCCGCCCAGATACAGGGTGTGCAACACCAGGCTGACATACCGTTCATCCAGATCATGTCGCCCGCGCTGCCAGAACCACGCCAGTAACTGCAGCAGCGGAATGACAAAGGCACAGGCGAACACCAGCAAGCACCATCCGCTGGCCAGCGCTGCCTTGCCCCCACGCAAATGGTAAAGAGCCTGCCCACGCGGTCGCTCGTTGCCCTGATGGCTGGCGCCGCGGGCACGGCGTTCGCCGTACAGCACCAGCATCACCGCGAGCAACAGCAGGCTGGCCAATTGCGCGGCGCTGGAGAGGCTGAAGAAGCCGTACCAGGTCTTGTAGATGGCCGTGGTGAAGGTGTCAAAGTTGAACACCGCCACCGCGCCGAAGTCTGCCAACGTCTCCATCAACGCCAAGGCGATGCCCGCGCCGATGGCGGGCCTGGCCATCGGCAGCGCGACCCGCCAGAACGCTTGCAACGGCGACAGGCCCAGCACCCGCGCCGCTTCCATCAACCCCTTGCCCTGGGCCAGGAAAGCTGTGCGTGCCAGCAGGTAGACGTACGGATAGAACACCAGCACCAGCACGATGATCACCCCGCCCGTGGAGCGCACACGGGGCAGGCGCATCGGCCCGAACACTTCGCGCAGGGCACTTTGCACCGGGCCGGCGAAGTCCAGCAGGCCGACGAAGACGAACGCCAGCACATAGGCCGGAATGGCGAACGGCAGCATCAAGGCCCAGTCCAGCCAGCGTCGGCCAGGGAACTCGCATAGGCTGGTGAGCCAGGCAAGGCTGACACCCAGTACCGTCACGCCTGCACCCACACCCAGCACCAAAGTAAGCGTATTGCCCAGCAGGCGACTCATCTGGGTGTCGAGCAGGTGCGACCAGATTTGTGGGTCGATCGACTGCCAGGAGAGCAGCAGGACGCTAAGGGGTAACAGCACCAGGGCGGCGGTCAGGGTGACCGGTAAGTACCAGCGGCGTTGGGGAGCGTGGGGCAAGGCTAAAGTCTCGGTTGCAATGGCGACCGCTATGCGGTCGTTCGCGGGTAAACCCGCTCCCACAGTCGCGCGGCGCCTGACCTGTGGGAGCGGGTTTACCCGCGAAAGGGCCCTGGAAAACCCCGAAAGGATAAGGCCTGACGCTTAATTCCAGCCAGCCCGATCCATCAGGCGAATGGCTTCAGCCTGGCGCTTGCCCGCCACTTCAACCGGAATGCTGTCGGCCTTGAAGCTACCCCAGGCCGCCACCTCGTCCGACGGCTTTACCTTCGGGTTGGCCGGGAACTCCTGGTTGATATCGGCGAACAGCTTTTGCGCTTCCTCGCCCGTCATCCACTCGACCAGCTTCTTCGCAGCTTCCGGGTGCGGTGCGTGCTTGGTCAGGCCGATGCCCGACAGGTTTACATGCACACCACGGTCGCCCTGGTTGGGCCAGAAGATCTTCACCGGCAATTTCGGGTTCTGGTTGTGCAAGCGACCGTAGTAGTAGGTGTTGACCACGCCAACGTCGCACTGGCCCGCCTCGATGGCCTGAATCACCGCGTTGTCGTCGGAGAACACATCGGTGGACAGGTTGTTGACCCAGCCTTTGATGATCTGCTCGGTCTTGGCCTCGCCGTGTTTCTCGATCATCGTGGCGGTCAGCGACTGGTTGTAGACCTTCTTCGCCGTGCGCAGGCACAGGCGGCCTTCCCACTGCTTGTCGGCCAAGGCCTCGTAGGTGCTCAACTCTTCGGGCTTGACCCGCTCGGTGGAGTAGATGATGGTCCGCGCGCGCAGGCTCAGGCCTGTCCAGTCATGGGACGACGCGCGGTACTGCGGCGGAATGTTCCGGTCGATGATGTCCGACTTGATTGGCTGCAGGATACCCATCTGCTCGGCTTGCCAGAGGTTACCGGCATCGACGGTGAGCAACAGGTCGGCCACACCGTTCTCGCCCTCGGCCTTGATGCGTTGCATCAACGGGGCTTCCTTGTCGGTGATGAACTTGATCTGGGTGCCGGTCTTGGCGGTGTAGGCATCGAAGACCGGCTTGATCAGCTCGTCGATGCGCGAGGAGTACACCACCACTTCGTCCGCTGCCTGGGCGGTGCCGCCGAGCAGGGTCAGGGCCAGGGCGGCCAGTAGGGGCTTGCGTGGCAACATGGAAAGCACTCCTCGGATCGTATGAGAGGTGCAAATGGTAGTGAATACCATTTGGCGGCTCATCTACCGAGCCGTTACCGAATGTTGCAAGGGGCTGCTTTGCAGCCCAATCGCCGGCAAGCCGGCTCCCACAAGTACTGTGGCGCCCTTCCTGTGGGAGCCGGCTTGCCGGCGATTGGGCCGCTAAGCGGCCCCTACCATTTCAAGCGCGGGCCAACTCCGGCAGGTCCCCACTCAGCCCCAGCGCCTGACGCACGAACATCGCCTTGGCCTCCGGCATCTGTTCCACCAGCTTCAACCCGCTATTACGCAACCAGCGCAATGGCAGCGGATTGGCCTGGAACAGCCGCTCGAAGCCCTCCATGGCCGCCATCAACGCAAGATTGTGCGGCATGCGGCGGCGCTCGTAACGGCTCAGCACCTTCACATCCGCCAGCCGCTCTCCACGCTCACAGGCGTTCACCAGCACTTCGGCCAGCACCGCCGCGTCAAGGAAGCCCAGGTTGACGCCCTGCCCAGCCAACGGGTGGATGGTGTGCGCGGCATCGCCAATCAGCACCAGGCCTTCATCCACATAGCGCTTGGCGTGGCGCTGGCGCAACGGCACACAGACACGAGGGTCTGCTTCAAGCACCTCGCCCAGCCGCCCCTCAAAGGCACGCTCCAGAGCCCTGAGGAAAGCATCGTCCTCCAGTGCCATGATCTGCTCGGCGTGCTCAGGCGTGGTCGACCACACGATCGAGCACCATTCCTGCTTGCCATCACGCGACAACGGCAGAAACGCCAGCGGCCCCTCGTCAGTGAAGCGCTGCCAGGCGGTGGCCTGGTGCGCGGCGCTGCAACGCACGCTGGTCACGATGGCATGGTGCAGGTAATCCCATTCACGGGTTTCACACCCCGCCAGGCGCCGCACCGCCGAGTTGGCGCCGTCCGCAGCCACTACCAGCGGCGTACGCAGGTGGCGCCCGTCGGCCAGGGTCAGCAGCCACTCGTCACCCGAGCGTCGCAGCTGCTCAAGTCGCGCGTTGGGCAGCAGGCCGATATCACTGTCGTGCAGGCGCTCCAGCAAGCCGTCCTGCACCACCCGGTTTTCAACGATGTGGCCGAGCACCTGGGCGTGCACGCTGGCTGCCGAGAAGTGGATCTGGCCGGTACCGCTGCCATCCCAGACGTGCATGTCCGAATAGGGCGACACTCGCCGTCCGGCGATGCCCTCCCAGGCACCCAAACGCTCCAGAATGCGCTGGCTGGCCGCCGACAAGGCACTGACCCTGGGCTCGAACGCGGCCTCGGCATCGAAGGGTTTGACCGACAGCGGGCCGCCGTCGAGCAGGAGAATTTCCAGGCCACTGTGGCGCAAGGCCAGGGCCAGGGCGCTGCCGACCATACCAGCACCGACAATCAGTACATCTGCGCGCATTTCCATGCCTTACGCCTGCCTCGCTTGCGGTTTGAGCCGCACATATAGAGTTTTGTCGACCCGCGCCACCAGCTCGCCGGCGCCATCGCGCACATCCACCTGCAAACGCGGCAAGTACTTCTTGCCCGTTGCGGTCTGCTGGCGAATTTCATCCAGCAACGCATCGTCGAGGTGGAATTCGGCGTACACCGGCCCTTTGCCCGGGGCGATGAAGTCGATACTGGCAGCCTTGTCCCAGACGATGTACTCGCGCCCCAACTGCTCGATCAGCAACAGCATGTAGAACGGGTCGACCATCGAGTACAGGCTGCCGCCGAACTGGGTACCGACATAATTGCGGTTCCAGCGGGTCAGTTTCATACGCACCTTGATGCTGCGCATGTCCGGGCTGATGTGCTGCACCCGGATGCCTGCGCCCAGGTACGGTGGGTAAAGGTTCAACATCCAGCGCAACATACGAGCCCGGCGTGCCAGACGGCGCGAATCGCTCATGCCTGGCCCCGCGCGTCAGGGCGGGTGCCCAGGCCCATGGCCTGGCGTGCGAACCAGCTTTTCGCCGGTGGCAACAGGTCGAGCCCAAGCAGGCCGATGTTTCGCCCAGCCGCCAGCAATGGCTGATTGCTGCCGAACAGACGCGTGACCTGGTCGGAAAAACCGATGGTCAGCGCCTGATCGAGACGCTGGCGCTGGTGATAGGCCTGCAGCGTTGCCAGGTCGCCCGGGTGTTGCGGCCCTGCCAGCAGCGCGTCGGACAGCGACTGCACATCGCGCAGCGACAGGTTGAAGCCCTGGCCGGCAATTGGGTGCAGGCTGTGCGCAGCGTTGCCCAGCACCACCAGGTGCGGTCGCACCTGTTCTTCGGCCTCGACCAGCGCCAGCGGATAGAGGTGCCGCGCACCTACCTGGCGCAGCGCGCCGAGGCGGTAGCCGAACGCATCCTGCAGCTCGCGCAGGAAGCTGCGTTCGTCGACTTCTGCCAGGCGCTGGGCATCCATCCCCTGGCGGGTCCAAACCAACGCACAACGGTTCTCCGGCAACGGCAGCAGAGCCATCGGGCCTTGCTCGGTAAAGCGTTCAAAGGCTTGGCCGCGATGGGCCTCACCTGGCGTGATGTTGGCGATCAGCGCGCTCTGCTCGTAAGGCGTGCGGCGCACATGGATGCCCAATTGCTCGCGCAGGCCAGAGCGGCCGCCGTCGGCGAGTATCGCCAGGTCGCACTCCAGGCTGGTGTCGTCATCCAGCTGCAGTCGGTAGCCACCGTCGATGGCCTGCATCGCCCTGACTTCAGCAGGGCAGCGCCAGCTTACGACCTCGCTGTCCAGCCCCTGCCACAGGCACTGGCCAAGCCAGGCGTTTTCCACCACGTAGCCCAGTGCCGGCACACCCTCTTCCGATGCATCCAGCCGAGTGGCGCCAAAGCGGCCACGGTCGGAGACCTGGATCTGCAGAATGGACTCGGCACGGCGGCTGATGGTCTGCCACAGGCCAAGGTGGTGGTAGATCTGCCGGGTACCGAACGACAGCGCTGAAGAACGCGCGTCATAGCTGGGCTGGAAGCTGTCACCAGGGGCGAACGGCTCGATCAGCAAAATCTTCCAGCCTCGGGCCTTGGCGCCTGCCTGCAAGGCCAACGCCAGGCTCGCACCGACCAGGCCGCCGCCAATGATCGCCAGATTGACCCGGTTCATGCCGCATCCTTACGCGCAGCCGACATCAACGCCTCGATTTCGGCGATGGTTCTGGGCACGCCCGACGTCAGAATTTCACAGCCCTGCCTGGTCACAACCACATCGTCCTCGATCCGCACACCAATGCCACGCCACTTCTTCGCCACCGCCTGGTTGTCGGCGGCGATGTAGATCCCTGGCTCAACCGTCAGCGCCATGCCAGGTTCGAGCACCCGCCACTGGCCGCCAACCTTGTACTCGCCCACATCATGCACATCCATGCCCAGCCAGTGCCCGGCACGGTGCATGTAGAAGGCGCGATAGGCCTCGCTGTCGATCAGCGCCTGCACCTCACCTTTGAGCAACCCCAAGTCCACCAGGCCTTCGGTGATGACCCGCACGGTAGCCTCGTGGGCATGGTTCCAGTGCTTGCCTGGGGCGATCTCGGCGAACGCGGCCTGCTGGGCCTTGAGCACCAGCTCGTAGATAGCCTTCTGCTCGGGCGAAAAACGCCCGCTGACCGGGAAGGTGCGTGTGATGTCGCTGGCATAGCAGTCGATTTCGCAGCCGGCGTCGATCAGCACCAGGTCGCCATCCTTGAGCGGGGCGTCGTTCTGCTGGTAATGGAGGATGCAGCCGTTGCGCCCGGCGGCGACGATCGAGCCGTAGGCCGGCATCTTCGCCCCACCCTTGCGAAACTCGTAATCCAGCTCGGCTTCCAGGCTGTACTCGTGCAACCCCGCCCGGCAAGCCTGCATGGCCCGCACATGAGCGCGCGCGGAGATATCCGCGGCAGCGCGCATGACCTTCACTTCCGCTGCCGATTTATACAGGCGCATGTCGTGCAGCAGATGATCCAGCGCAACGAACTCGTTCGGTGGCTGGGCGCCCAGTCGCGCCTTTGAACGGATCACGTTGATCCAGTCCATCAACCGGCGGTCGAATTCAGGGTTACTGCCCATGGCGCTGTAGACGCGCTCGCGCCCTTCGATCAGGCCCGGGAGAATTTCATCGATATCGGTGATGGGGAAGGCATCATCGGCGCCAAATTCACGGACCGCGCCCTCCTGGCCGGCACGCAAACCGTCCCACTGCTCACGTTCGGGGTTGCGTTCGCGGCAGAACAACACGTATTCGCCGTGCTCGCGCCCGGGAATGAGCGCAATCACCGCTTCAGGTTCGGGGAAGCCACTGAGGTACTGGAAGTCGCTGTCCTGGCGGTACACGTGCTCGACGTCGCGGTTACGGATGGCGACTGCGGCGGCGGGCAGAATGGCAATACTGTTTGGAACCATCTGCGCCATCAGCGCCTTGCGCCGACGGGCATACTCGGCCTTGGGTATTTGGCTCATGGACAGGACTTCCCCCGAGGGTGATCGAATCAGTGCAGCGATGGCTTGGGTGCGGGTGCCGCAGGTGCAGCCAGCTCTGTGTAGAGCAGCAGCGGCGCGACGCGCAGGTACTCCATCACTTCCATGTAGTCGCTTTCGCCATCTTCGGACTCTTCCAGGGCTTCCTGGACTTGGGAAATGGCGACCAGGTCCTGCAGGACCTCTTTCGCATCAGTGGACAGGTCCTTGCCGCCAGCGTTCAGACCGAAACCGGTAATGAAACCCTGGCACCATTGGCCCAGCGCGGTGGCGCGCTCGGTCAGCGGGGCATCGTCGCCCGGCAGCAGCAGGACGATGGCGATGTCTTCGCCGGTCAGCTCGGCCTTGACCATTTCCTGCAGGCCAATCAGGGCAGCGCGGACGGAGTCTTCCGGCTCGTTTTCCAGGGCACCGGCGGCATCGGCTAGCCAGGAGTCGACGTCGAAGCCCGCGCCGGCGCAGCTGCGGCCGATCAGCAGACCGTGCAATTCTGCGGGGGATACAGGGTGACCGTTGCTCGAAAGCAGCGCGGCGAAAGCGGTGTAAGGCGATTGAGTATTAGGCATGGGCAGCTAGGCGCCAGACGGCGCAATGACTAGAATGAAGACCTTGTATCCTAGCACCGGCAGGCGCGCCAAGACCATCGGCACTGGCCGCCACTGCCCAGGGAGAGGCATCATCGCCAGGTGAGTCAACGACGGAGCGAATCGAGTGCAACCCACGCAAGAGAACGACCTGCAAGCGCTGATGAGCCGGTTCGAGCTGCTGATCGAACGTGTCGAGCAACTTAAACGGCAAAATGCACTCCTAATTGCTCAGGAAAAATCCTGGCGCGAGGAACGCGCCCACCTCATCGAAAAGAACGAAATCGCCAAGCGAAAAGTCGAGTCGATGATTTTACGCCTGAAGGCCCTGGAGCAAGACTCATGAGTTCAAGCAATAGCGTTACCGTGCAGATTCTCGACAAGGAATACTCGATCATCTGCCCACCGGAAGAACGCAACAACCTGGTCAGCGCCGCGCGCTACCTGGACACCAAGATGCGGGAGATCCGCAGCAGCGGCAAGGTGATCGGCGCCGACCGTATTGCCGTGATGGCCGCGCTGAACATCACCCATGAATTGCTGCACCGCCAGGAAGACCGCAAGGACACGCCTGCCACTGGCACCACTCCCGAGCAGGTCCGTAACCTGCTTGAGCGAGTCGACCAGGCATTGTCCGACGACACGGATACCAAAATCAGCTGAGATTGGTATACTGGCGCCACTCCCTGGGGGATGCGCCAGTCGGTTATGTCCCTGAGCCGATACGCACAACCACGGGGGTTGCACGCTGGGGCCGGTGTGCATGTCCGCCCGACGGAAAGCCTTAACGCCCCCTGCAATCTCCACCTTGAACTCTCGGGTTCAAGGGCTACACCGATAGCGGTCTTATCGGGGAGCCTGAATTTGCTTGCCCGCCTCCTCTGGCGGGCAATTCGTTTTGGCCGAGGTAATCGGCCAGCACACCTGGGAACGCCTGTGCCATGACCGACACCGCGCCGCTCACCCGCCCCCAGCTTCGCCGCCTGCTTCGCAATGCCCGCCGAGCCCTGACGCCTGCACAGCAACACCAGGCCGCACGCGGCCTGTATCGCCAGCTGGCACAGCACCCGCTGTTCCGCCGCGCCCGGCACATTGCCCTGTACCTGCCCAACGATGGCGAAATCGACCCGCAGTTGCTACTGCGTGAAGCGCAGCGCCGTGGCAAGCGCACCTACCTGCCGGTGCTGCATGCCTGGCCGCGCACGCGCATGGTGTTTCAGCGCTTTGAGCAAGGGGAAAAGCTCAAACGTAATCGCTTTCGCATTCCAGAGCCGGTCACCGACCGCACGCGCCAACGCCCGATCTGGTCGCTGGATTTGATCCTGCTACCGTTGGTGGGGTTCGATGAAGTGGGCGGGCGCCTGGGCATGGGCGGCGGTTTCTATGATCGCAGCCTGGCCTACCAGGCTCGCCGACAAACCTGGAAAAAACCTCTGCTGCTGGGGCTGGCCCATGAGTGCCAGAAGGTGGAGCGGCTGGCCCAAGCCAGCTGGGATGTACCACTGCAAGGCACGGTGTCGGACCGTGGCTGGTACCTGGCGCCGAACTGAACGGCGTCAGCAGGGGAATTAGCGTTGTTGCTGGTTGGCGTCGACTGGTGTCTGGTAGGCGGCGTCCAGCTTGCGCTCCCAGATACCCTGCGCATAACCGGTGGTGACCACGCCAAGGCCAAAGATGAATACCAGGATCCAAAGCAGATCCGGTTTACGTTGGTTCATCGAAAATTGCCCCCCTAGGCAATGGTCAGGCTCGGCGGCCTTCTTGGTGTCGCCGGAGCGTCTAGCGTTAAAATCGGCGCATTTTCCGACAACATGAGTCGACACGCAAACGTTGACGCCAACCGACTGTCGGTTTCATGCAACAGGTTATTTCAAACCTTTTCAGGAGCAGCACCCATGGCCTATTGGCTGATGAAATCCGAGCCGGACGAGCTCTCGATCGAAGGCCTTGGCCGCTTGGGGGAGGCGCGCTGGGATGGCGTGCGCAACTACCAGGCACGCAACTTCATACGCGCGATGAGCGTGGGCGACGAGTTCTTTTTCTACCACTCCAGCTGCCCGCAACCGGGGATTGCCGGTATTGCCAGGATCGTTAACGCAGCCTACCCGGACCCGACTGCACTGGACCCGGAAAGCCACTATTTCGATGCCAAGGCCACTCCCGAGAAGAACCCTTGGAGCGCGGTGGATGTGGCACACGTGAAGACGTTCAGGCAGGTGCTGGGGTTGGGCTTGCTGAAGCAACAGAGCGCGCTGGTGGAACTGCCGCTGGTGCAGAAAGGGACGCGGCTGTCGGTGATGCCGGTGACCGAGGAGCAGTGGGCGGCGATTATTGCCCTGGCACGGTGAATTCGAGTGGTCTGGCTGAAGTTGTTCAGCGCCCTCACGATCGAGCGCCGCCCGCGCGGCGCATCGCGAGCAAGGCTCGCTCCTACGTCCGTTTCGGGCCAATTATTCCTGTGGGAAATGCACGCGACCGCTTTGGCGCATGACTCGATATTGAGTAGTGCACACAAGGCGGTCGCGCGCGTTGGCACAGACATGACTGGCCAGAAACAAACGTAGGAGCGAGCCTTGCTCGCGATGCGCCGCGCGGGCGGCGCTCGATCTCAACCGCACCGCAAAACTTCCGGCGAATACATCAAGGAAACATCACTGCACAATCAAATTGTTGAACAACAAATCCTCAACGATCGGCTTGCCTTCCTCAGCCTCCATCACCTGCTGCACCTGCTTCAGTGCTTCCTGACGCAGCTTTTCCTTGGCTTCGACGTTGCTCATGTTATCCACACCCTGCTGGGTAAACAGCGCCACCAACTGGTTACGGATCAGCGGCTCATGGTGCTTGACCGCTGCGGCCGCTGCATCACCGGTCACACGCAGGGCGACGTCGGCCTTGTAGACGCGCAGCTTGGGGCTGCCGTCGAGGGCGTAGTTGCCGACAAAGGGCGGGCTCAGGCTGATGTAGGAGACCTTGGGCTCTCCTTCCTTGGCTTCTTCGGCCATGGCCGCCGCTGGCAGCATCAGGGCCAGTACCATCAAGATCCACGCTTTCACGAATTCGCTCCTAAATACAGTTGACGCCAGCTTACCCAGCCCGCCGCTCAAACCCAAGCCCAGGCTTATGCCAACCCATCAGGGCAGGCCATGCTCGTTGACCAGGCAGGCGGTCCTCCTACACTTATCGGCCACCACACGCAAAGGAATAGCCCCGATGAAAGCTGTGCTGTGCAAAACCCTGGGCCCCGCCAGCGACCTGGTATTGGAGGAAGTGGCCAGCCCGGTGCCGAAGAAGAACGAAATTCTGCTCGACGTGCAAGCGGCCGGGGTCAACTTCCCCGACACCCTGATCATCGAAGGCAAGTACCAGTTCCAGCCTCCGCTGCCCTTCTCCCCCGGTGGCGAGGCCGCTGGCGTGGTGGCAGCAGTGGGCGAGAAGGCCGGCGCGTTCAAGGTCGGTGACCGAGTCATGGCACTGACCGGCTGGGGCGCCTTCGCCGAACAGGTGGCGGTGCCTTTCTACAACGTCATGCCGATTCCACAGGGCATGGACTTCCCGATCGCCGCTGCCTTCGGCATGACCTACGGCACCTCGATGCATGCGCTCAAACAGCGCGGGCAGTTGCAGCCCGGCGAAACCCTGCTGGTGCTGGGCGCATCCGGGGGCGTCGGCCTCGCTGCGCTGGAAATCGGCAAGGCCATGGGGGCCAAGGTGATTGCGGCAGCCAGCAGCGCCGAAAAACTCGCCGTGGCCAAGGCGGCCGGCGCAGATGAAGTGATCGACTACAGCAAGGCCAGCCTGAAGGATGAGATCAAGCGGTTGACCGGCGGCCAGGGTGTGGATGTGATCTACGACCCAGTGGGTGGTGAACTGTTTGAACAGGCGGTGCGGGGTCTGGCCTGGAACGGTCGGTTGCTGGTGGTGGGCTTTGCCAGCGGCACCATCCCTCAGCTGGCAGCGAACCTGGTATTGCTCAAGGGGGCCGCGGTGATCGGCGTGTTCTGGGGGGCGTTTGCTCAGCGCCAGCCAGCGGACAATGCGGCCAACTTCCAACAGCTGTTCGCCTGGCATGCCGAAGGCAAGCTGAAACCGCTGGTGTCGCAGACTTATCCACTGGCCGAGGCAGGGGCAGCAATCGAACGGCTGGGGCAACGGCAAGCTGTGGGTAAGTTGGTGGTGCTGGCCAGGTAAGGCATTGCCTGAAGCGGCCCTATCGTCGGCAAACCGGCTCCCACGAGGATTACGCTACACCCTGCAGGAGCCGGCTTGCCGGCGATAGGGCCGCTACAGCCAACAGAGCATTCAAACCTCACGCAGGTTGTGGCAGCGCCTGAACCGCGCCTCGAGGTTGCGATCCGGCATCTGGTGGTTACGCAGCGCATTGAGCGTCTGTTCGACATAGTCCCGCGTCGTGCCATAGCGCCCTTTGGCACTGGCCAGAATCTGGCTGAGCAAGGTGTCCGGCAGGTTCCCGGCATAGCACGGCAAATGCCGCTCAAGCACAAAACCCAGGGCCTGCACCTTGCTGCCATCACCGAGCCGGCAGCTGAGCCAGTGTGGCCGATACGCCGGATAAGGCATTTCCCGTTGCCACAGGGCCATCAGCGATTCATCAAGGTTGCTGTCGTCCAGCCGGTAAGCGAAACCACTGCACGACCCACCTCGGTCCAGGCCAAACACCAGCCCCGGTGTCTCTGGTGTACCACGGTGTTCGTGGGACCACAGGTACAACCCGCGATGATAGCCATGCACCCGCGCCCGCTGACGCTCCACGGAATTGCACTCCGGGCGCCAAATCAATGAACCATAGGCAAATAACCACACAGGCCCACCCCGATGCTGTGACATGGTCGCCTGCATGGAGCTGAACAGTTGCTCGCGGGTCAGTTGCTCGCCGAAGTCCAGCGTCGGTGGATATGAAACTTCCCAGGATAAACTTTCAATTGCCGACATAAGCTGCCGCCATCATTCCCTGTGAACTACAGATAAAACCTGAACCGCGACGTGACTGGCGTTGCGCCGCCACAGCCTGGGCCCTTGCATTAACCTTAGGATACAACCCGGCCAATACTCAAGCCCTTGCGCACAAGTTTCATAGGCAGTTCCGACGACTGGGGAGCATTGTTTCGGAGTGCGCGAAAGTTACTCGCCAAGGCGGTAATAATTACCGCCTTATAACCACCGACTGATACTTCGGTTATTAATTGCGAGGGGCGTAGGCAAACACATCGGCACGCATGCGGTGCGCATCCATGCCTGACTCGACCAAGGCATCGAGCGTGGCGTACACCATGTTGGGCGACCCACTGGCATAGACATGCACGGCGTTAAGGTCGGCCACGTCTTCACGGACCGCCTCATGCAGCAAGCCGCAGCGCCCTTCCCAGCCGCACAGGTCGCTGACGACCTTGTGCAGGAACAGGTTTGGCAGGCGTTCCCATTCAGCCCAATGTTCGATGGTGTAGAACTCTTCCGGGCGGCGCACACCCCAGTACAGATGCACCGGGTGCTTGAAACCCTGGGCGCGGCAATGTTCGACCAGGCTGTGCATCTGCCCCATTCCAGTACCGGCGGCGATCAGCACCAGCGGCCCATCAGGCAGCTCGGCCAGGTGCGCATCGCCGAATGGCATTTCGATACGCGCCACACCGTCACGCTGCAACTGTGCAATCAATTGCCGGGCGCTGTCTTCGCGGACCAGCACATGCAGCTCCAGGTCACGCCCGGCATGGGGTGCCGAAGCCAGGGAAAATGCCGCCTGCTTGCCACCCTCGCGCTCGATCATCAGGTACTGCCCGGCGTGATAGCGAGGTGGCTTTCCGGCCGGCGCACGCAGACGCACGCGCCAGACATCGCCACCCACTTCGACGCACTCGCTCACGGTGCAGGCCAGCTTGCGCACCGGCAGTTCGCCCAGGGCCAACACACCATCCCAGAGCAAGATGCAGTCCTCCAACGGTTCGGCGATGCAGGTAAACAACTCGCCGTGGTCACGGACTTCGCCGTCCTGACGAACCCGCCCTTCCACCAACAACGCGGCGCAAACATGGCAATTACCATTGCGGCAGCTGTTCGGGCAGTCATAGCCCAAGCGCCGCGCCCCATCCAGGATCCGTTCCCCGGGTTCGAGCGCCAGCACCGCCCCGGACGGCTGCAACGTTACCTGCATCAATCTATTCCCAACTGATCCCACAGCTCATCGATACGGCGGGTAACCGCTTCGTCCTTGACGATGGCACGGCCCCATTCGCGTGTTGTCTCGCCCGGCCACTTGTGTGTGGCATCCAGGCCCATCTTCGACCCCAGCCCCGACACCGGCGACGCGAAGTCCAGGTAGTCGATCGGCGTGTTGTCGATCATCACCGTATCACGCTTGGGGTCCATGCGCGTGGTGATCGCCCAGATCACATCGTTCCAATCGCGGGCGTTGATGTCGTCGTCGGTCACGATAACGAACTTGGTGTACATGAACTGTCGCAGGAACGACCACACTCCCAGCATTACGCGCTTGGCGTGCCCTGGGTACTGCTTCTTCATGGTTACCACCGCCATGCGGTACGAGCAACCTTCCGGCGGCAGGTAGAAGTCGACGATTTCCGGGAACTGCTTCTGCAGGATCGGCACGAACACTTCATTCAGCGCCACGCCGAGGATCGCCGGCTCATCTGGCGGCCGTCCGGTGTAGGTGCTGTGGTAAATGGGTTTCTGCCGGTGGGTGATACGCTCGACGGTGAACACTGGGAAGCTGTCCACTTCGTTGTAGTAGCCAGTGTGGTCGCCGTAAGGGCCTTCCGGGGCCATTTCCCCCGGGTGGATCACACCTTCAAGAATGATCTCGGCGGTCGCTGGCACCTGCAGGTCGCTGCCGCGGCATTTGACCAGTTCGGTGCGGTTACCCCGCAGCAGGCCGGCAAAGGCGTACTCGGACAACGTGTCAGGCACTGGCGTGACCGCACCGAGGATAGTCGCCGGATCCGCACCCAGCGCCACGGCAACCGGGAATGGCTGGCCGGGGTGCTTCTCGCACCATTCGCGGTAGTCCAGTGCGCCGCCACGGTGGCTCAGCCAACGCATGATGACTTTATTGCGGCCGATCACCTGCTGACGGTAAATGCCCAGGTTCTGACGGTCTTTGTTGGGGCCGCGGGTCACGGTCAGGCCCCAGGTGATCAGTGGCGCCACATCGCCCGGCCAGCAGTGCTGAATCGGCAACTGGGAAAGGTCGACATCCTCGCCCTCGACCACGATCTCCTGGCACACCGCATCCTTGACCACCTTCGGCGCCATGGACACGACTTTCTTGAAGATCGGAAGTTTGGACCAGGCGTCCTTCAGGCCCTTGGGTGGCTCGGGTTCCTTGAGGAACGCCAGCAGCTTGCCGATCTCGCGCAGCTCTTCGACCGACTCGGCGCCCATGCCCATCGCTACCCGCTCCGGGGTGCCGAACAGGTTGCCCAGTACCGGGATGTCGAAGCCCGTGGGCTTTTCGAACAGCAACGCCGGGCCCTTGGCACGCAGGGTGCGGTCGCAGACCTCGGTCATTTCCAGGACTGGGGAGATCGGAACCTGGATGCGCTTGAGTTCACCGCGCTGCTCCAGGCCACGGATGAAGTCGCGCAAATCGCGATACTGCATGCATGAGCCTCGTATTGGCCGTATCGGTCGGGGTGCAGAGTGTAGCGCCGTTCAGGCCTTTATTGGGGGCAAAATGAGTTGGGGCCGCTTCGCAGCCCTTCGCGGGTAAACCCGCTCCCACAGGTACAGCGCCGAATCAAGCGACGACGGTGAACCTGTGGGAGCGGGTTTACCCGCGAAGGGGCGCGAAGCGGCCCCAACTACAGCCTGGCCGAAAGTGCTTACTTGCGCTTCATCGACAGGAAGAACTCATCGTTGGTCTTGGTCTGCTTGAGCTTGTCGACCAGGAACTCGATGGCGGCGATCTCGTCCATCGGGTGCAGCAGCTTGCGCAGAATCCACATGCGCTGCAGTTCGTCGTCGGCGGTCAGCAACTCTTCGCGACGGGTGCCCGAACGGTTGATGTTGATGGCTGGGAACACGCGCTTCTCGGCGATGCGGCGGTCCAGCGGCAGCTCCATGTTGCCGGTACCCTTGAACTCTTCGTAGATCACCTCGTCCATCTTCGAGCCGGTTTCGACCAGCGCGGTGGCGATGATGGTCAGCGAACCGCCTTCCTCGATGTTACGGGCGGCACCGAAGAAACGCTTCGGCTTCTCCAGGGCGTGGGCGTCGACACCACCGGTCAGCACCTTGCCGGAGCTCGGGATCACGGTGTTGTAGGCACGCGCCAGACGGGTGATGGAGTCGAGCAGAATAACCACGTCTTTCTTGTGTTCGACCAGACGCTTGGCCTTTTCGATGACCATCTCGGCAACCTGCACGTGGCGGGTTGGCGGCTCGTCGAAGGTCGAAGCGACCACTTCGCCGCGCACGGTGCGCTGCATTTCGGTCACTTCCTCAGGGCGCTCGTCGATCAGCAGGACGATCAGGTGGCACTCTGGGTTGTTACGGGTGATGTTGGCCGCGATGTTCTGCAGCATGATCGTTTTACCCGCTTTCGGCGGGGCGACGATCAGGCCGCGCTGGCCCTTGCCGATTGGAGCGCACAGGTCGATGACGCGGCCGGTAAGGTCTTCGGTGGAGCCGTTACCGGCTTCCATCTTCAGGCGCTTGTTGGGGAACAGCGGCGTCAGGTTTTCAAACAGAATCTTGTTCTTCGCGTTTTCCGGACGGTCGAAGTTGATGGTATCGACCTTCAGCAGAGCGAAGTAACGCTCCCCTTCCTTCGGCGGGCGGATCTTGCCGACGATGGTGTCGCCGGTACGCAGGTTGAAACGGCGGATCTGGCTAGGCGAGACGTAGATGTCATCGGGGCCGGCCAGGTAGGACGCATCAGCCGAACGCAGGAAACCGAAACCATCCTGGAGAATCTCCAGCACGCCGTCACCCGAGATCTCTTCGCCGCTTTTCGCGTGCTTCTTCAGCAGGGCGAAAATCACGTCCTGTTTGCGCGAACGGGCCATGTTTTCGATGCCCATCTGTTCGGCCATTTCCAAAAGATCGGTAATCGGCTTTTGCTTGAGTTCAGTCAGGTTCATAAGGGGAGTGACGTAATCATGTAAGAAGGGAGAATTAAGCTGTGGCTTAATGAGGCCGCGCCGCTAGATGGCGACAAGATCGCGTACTGATTCGAATTAGGGATGCTTCGGCGACGGCGTGCAGAGGGCACTGGAGAAGCAGTGCGAGGCCGAATGTAACACTTGCTTTTTTCGACGTCTAGTGGTTTTGACGGGGTAAATCGATCCTTGTGGGAGCGGGTTTACCCGCGAAGGCGGCGGTGGATCAACCCTTGAATACGCGGAAAAACCCGCCCCCACAAAACCTTCGAGTTAAAAAAAAGCCCCGCATTCGCGGGGCTTTTTCACATCACAGGTGGGCGTCGAGGAACGCGGCCAGCTGGGATTTGGACAGGGCGCCGACCTTGGTGGCTTCGACGTTGCCGTTCTTGAACAGCATCAGGGTCGGGATGCCACGCACGCCGTGCTTGGCCGGGGTTTCCTGGTTGTCGTCGATGTTCAGCTTGGCGACGGTCAGTTTGCCCTCGTAGGTGGCGGCGATGTCGTCCAGAACCGGGGCGATCATCTTGCATGGGCCGCACCATTCAGCCCAGTAGTCGACCAGCACCGGGCCTTGAGCCTGCAGGACTTCGGCTTCGAAGGTCGCGTCGGTGACGTGTTTGATCAGATCGCTGCTCATGGATATCTCCAGGGTCGTAAGCAAAAAACGTGGCCCATCATAGCCGCAGAGGCTGTCTACAGGAAGTCACGGACGATTGAGTGTAACTATAGTTGTGCAAGACGCCGCGAATCGAAACTGTCACACAAGTGTCATAGCATCGAATGGCACATTGCCTTGCATCAAACCTTGACGTGCCCCGCGTTGGCGACAGCCAAGGATCGTGGCACGATTGCCAGGTTAACGACCGAGAACACTCAGACCATGCCGCAAACATCCGCGAAGAACCTGTCTCTGATCGCCGCCATCGACCTTGGCTCCAACAGCTTTCACATGGTCGTGGCCAAGGCTCACCACACCGAGATCCGTATTCTTGAGCGGCTGGGCGAAAAGGTTCAGCTGGCCGCCGGCATCGGCGAAGATCGTCTGCTCAGCGAAGAAGCCATGGAGCGGGGCCTCGATTGCCTCAAGCGCTTCGCCCAGCTGATCAATGGCATGCATTCCGGCGCCGTGCGCATCGTCGGCACCAACGCCCTGCGCGAAGCGCGTAACCGCAATGAGTTCATCCAGCGTGCAGAGGCGATTCTTGGCCACCCGGTGGAAGTCATCTCCGGCCGTGAAGAGGCCCGCCTGATCTACCTCGGTGTGTCCCATACCCTGGCCGACACCCCCGGCAAACGCCTGGTCGCCGACATCGGCGGCGGCAGTACCGAATTCATCATCGGCCAACGCTTCGAACCGCTGCTGCGCGAAAGCCTGCAGATGGGCTGCGTGAGCTTCACCCAGCGCTATTTCCGCGACGGCAAGATCACCCCGGCGCGCTACGCCCAGGCCTACACCGCCGCACGCCTGGAACTGATGAGCATCGAGAACGCCCTGCACCGCCTGACCTGGGACGAAGCCATCGGTTCGTCCGGCACCATCCGCGCCATCGGCGCCGCCATCAAGGCCTTGGGCCTGGGCAATGGCGAGGTCAACGCCGAAGGCCTGGCCATGGTCAAGCGCAAGCTGTTCAAGCTGGGCGAAGTCGACAAGATCGATTTCGACGGCGTGAAACCAGACCGCCGCACCATTTTCCCGGCCGGCCTGGCGATTCTCGAAGCCATCTTCGACGCGCTCGAATTGCAACGCATGGACCACTGCGACGGCGCCCTGCGTGAAGGTGTGCTGTTCGACCTGCTGGGCCGCCACCACCACGAAGACGTACGCGAACGCACTCTGAACTCGCTGATGGAGCGCTACCACGTCGATCAGGGGCAGGCAGCACGTGTCGAGCGCAAAGCGCTGCACGCCTTTGACCAGGTAGCCAAGGTGTGGGGGCTTGAAGAGGGTAACTGGCGCGATCTTCTGGGCTGGGCGGCCAAAGTTCACGAAATCGGCCTGGATATTGCCCATTACCACTACCACAAGCACGGCGCCTACCTGATCGAGCACTCCGACCTGGCCGGTTTCTCTCGCGAAGACCAACAGATGCTGGCCCTGCTGGTGCGTGGCCACCGCCGCAACATTCCCAAGGACAAGTTCGCCGAATTCGGCGACGAAGGCATCCAGTTGATCCGCCTGTGCGTGCTACTGCGCTTCGCCATCCTGTTCCACCACATCCGTGGTAACCAGCAGATGCCGAAAGTGGAACTGCATGCCAGCGAAGACACCCTGGATGTGGCCTTCCCGGATGGCTGGCTGGAACAGAACCAGCTGACCCAGGCCGACTTCGCCAACGAGGCGGAGTGGCTGGCCCGGGTCGGCTTCGTCCTCAGCGTACGTTGAGGACCGGGTTGCTCAAGCGCTCCAACAGGGTGGCCTGAGCACTGCGCGGGTTCTGGTTACCGGTCGGGGTGCTGCGCACGTAGCGCCCATCCGACTGCAAGGTCCAGGCGTGGGTGTTGTCGGTCAGGTAGCCTTCCAGCTCCTTCTTCACCCGCAGCAGCAACTTCTTGCCCTCCACCGGGAAGCAGGTCTCGACACGCTTGTCGAGGTTGCGCTCCATCCAGTCGGCACTGGACAGGTAGATCTGCTCTTCGCCGCCATTGAGGAAGTAGAACACCCGCGTGTGCTCCAGGAAGCGGCCGATGATCGAGCGCACCTGGATGTTGTGCGACACCCCCGGAATGCCCGGTCGCAGGCAGCACATACCGCGCACCACCAGGTCGATACGCACGCCGGACTGGCTGGCCTTGTACAGGGCCTTGATGACCTTGGCGTCGGTCAGCGAGTTGAACTTGGCGATGATGTGCGCCGGCTTGCCTTCGAGGGCGAACTGCGTCTCGCGGGCAATCATGTCGAGCATGCCCTTTTTCAGGGTGAACGGCGCATGCAGCAGCTTTTTCATGCGCAGGGTCTTACCCATGCCGATCAACTGGCTGAACAGCTTGCCGACGTCCTCGGTGAGGGCATCGTCGGAGGTGAGCAGGCTGTAGTCGGTGTACAGGCGGGCGTTGCCGGCGTGGTAGTTACCGGTACCCAGGTGTGCATAACGGACGATCTCGCCCTGCTCGCGGCGCAGAATCAGCATCATCTTGGCGTGGGTCTTGAAGCCGACCACACCGTAGATCACCACTGCGCCGGCCGCTTGCAGGCGGCTGGCCATCTGCAGGTTGGACTCTTCGTCGAAACGCGCACGCAGCTCGATCACCGCGGTGACCTCCTTGCCGTTACGCGCCGCGTCCACCAGGGCGTCGACGATCTCCGAGTTGGCGCCGGAGCGATACAGGGTCTGCCGCACGGCAAGCACGTGCGGGTCCTTGGCGGCCTGGCGCAGCAGGTCGATCACCGGGGTGAAGGACTCGAACGGGTGCATCAGCAACACGTCCTGCTTGCCGATCACGCTGAAGATGTTGTCGGCGTTCTGCAGCAGCTTGGGGATCGCCGGGGTGAACGGGGTGTACTGCAGCTCCGGGTGGCTATCCAGGCCAGTGATGCTGAACAGGCGGGTCAGGTTGACCGGGCCGTTGACCTGGTACAGCTCGCTCTCGCTCAGGCTGAACTGCTTGAGCAAGTAGTCGGACAAGTGTTTCGGGCAAGTGTCAGCCACTTCCAGGCGTACAGCATCACCGTATCGACGCGAGAACAGCTCGCCGCGCAGGGCACGGGCCAGGTCGTCGACTTCTTCGGAGTCCAGCGCGAGGTCGGCGTTTCGGGTCAGGCGGAACTGGTAGCAGCCCTTGACCTTCATGCCTTGGAACAGGTCGTCGGCGTGGGCGTGGATCATCGAAGACAGGAACACATAGTTGTCGCCTGGGCCACCCACATCTTCAGGCACGCGGATGACCCGTGGCAGCAAACGCGGGGCCGGGATGATCGCCAGGCCCGAGTCGCGGCCGAAGGCATCGACACCTTCCAGCTCGACGATGAAGTTGAGGCTCTTGTTCACCAGCAACGGGAAAGGGTGAGTCGGGTCGAGACCGATCGGGGTGATGATCGGCGCGATCTCGTCACGGAAGTAACGACGCACCCAGGTCTTGAGCTTGGGCGTCCAGTAACGACGGCGGATGAAGCGGATCTGATGCTTTTCCAGCTCAGGCAGCAGCACATCGTTGAGGATCGCGTATTGGCGGTCGACTTCCGTGTGCACCAGATCGCTGATCCGTGCCAGCGCCTGGTGCGGCTGCAAACCGTCGGCACCGGCTTGTTCACGGGCAAAATTGATCTGCTTCTTCAGGCCGGCAACACGGATTTCGAAGAATTCGTCCAGGTTGCTGGAGAAGATCAGCAGGAACTTGAGGCGCTCGAGCAGCGGATAGGACTCATCCAGCGCCTGCTCCAGCACACGAATGTTGAATTGCAGCTGCGAAAGCTCGCGATGAATGTACAGGCTGCTGTCGTCCAGGCCCGGGATGGCGATTGCCGGTGCAGGCGCAGGGGCCGGCGCGGCGGCAGCCTCGACCACCGGCTCCGGCGTCACGGGCAGGTCCGGCGGGGTCTGCACCATCTCTTCGGGAAGAGCCTGGGCGTCCTTGATCGCGACAGGGGTTAGCACTTCATTATTCATCTGGCGTTCCTGGAGGACGTTAACGCCCTATCATCAATTGAGCGGCACGATAAGCGGCCATTATGACGCCTGTGTTACATGCCAAGGCAAGTCGCGACTTATGGCCGCAGGCATTGTCTGCACAGGGATTGTTCACGTCGAGACACATTTGGACACTTTCATGAATGCGCGCGAAGGGGTAGGCTGCGCGTTCATTTCGCCAGCACCTCAGAAAATGCTTCAACAATTCCTGCAGGATTTCGGCTACTTCGCCCTCTTTCTTGGCACCTTCTTCGAAGGCGAGACCATCCTGGTGCTTGCGGGGTTCCTTGCGTTCCGCGGTTACATGGACATCAACCTGGTGGTCCTGACCGCATTCTTCGGCAGCTACGCCGGTGACCAGCTGTGGTACTTCATGGGCCGCCGCCATGGGCGCAAGATCCTGGCACGCAAACCGCGCTGGCAGGCCATGGGTGACCGGGCGCTGGACCACATTCGCCGCCACCCCGATATCTGGGTGCTGAGCTTCCGCTTCGTGTACGGCCTGCGCACGGTGATGCCAGTAGCCATCGGCCTTTCCGGCTACCCGCCACGCCGCTACTTGCTGCTCAACGGTATCGGAGCAGCCGTGTGGGCCTTGGCGTTGGGCGCTGCCGCGTACCACTTCGGCGCCATCCTCGAAGGCATGCTGGGCAATGTGAAGAAGTACGAGCTATGGGTGCTTGGCGGCCTGCTGGTGCTGGGCGGCCTGCTCTGGCTGCGTCGGCGCTTTCGTACGTTGCGCGCCGAGCGCAAGGCGGCGGCAAACGGCCAGGGCCCACAGGCTGGCCAAGCAGTAGGCCAGAAGCAGGCACCAGACCAACACAGTGACCGGCCCTAAGCCCAGTGCGCCGGCCAGGTAAAGTGCCGGCACACTGGACAGCAAGCGCACCCACTCCAGGCGCTGCGCCCACGGCCGGTTCTCCAGCATCGCACCCAGCACGAACAAGCCGAACGCCATCACCGACCATCCCAACACCAGGGCAGACGTCGGCACCTGCTCTGCCACGCCCATCAAATAACTACCCAACGCCACATAGACGGTGAACTGCGCTACCACGTAGACCTGTTGCGCACGCCCCAAGGCCACCTCGAATTTGCGAAACAAGGCCAGGTTTTGCTTGGCCTGCGGGTAACGTGCCGCGACATCGGCCGGGCGCCAGCCGGTGGGCATGAACCAGATGCGCAATTTGTCCCATAGGCTGCGGGTGTTTCGCGCGTCATGCCAAAGCTGCGCGTAGAACTGCAGGTTGGCCCACAGCGGATTCCAGCTGGCCAGGGGCGTGGTCACACCGAACACCACGGGCTCAGTCGGGTCTTCTTCCTTGAAAGTGCCGAACAGGCGGTCCCAGAGAATGAACACGCCGCCATAGTTACGATCCAAGTAAGCAGGATTCTGCGCATGGTGGACGCGATGGTTGGACGGCGTGATCAGCACCCACTCGAGCCAACCCAGTTTAGGGATATGCCGGGTGTGCACCCAGAACTGGTACAAAAGGTTCAGCGATGCCACGGTGATGAACACCACCGGCGGCACGCCGATCAGCGCCAGCGGCAGGTAGAAGATCCACGAGAAGATGAAGCCGCTGCTGGTCTGGCGCAAGGCAGTGGTGAGGTTGTATTCCTCACTCTGATGATGCACCGAGTGGGCGGCCCACAGCACGTTGCGCTCATGTCCCAGGCGGTGCAGCCAGTAGTAGCACAGGTCGTACAGCACGAACGCCAGCAGCCATACCCACCAGGCATCCTGCGGCAGCCGCAGCAGCGCAAGGTGCTCCCAGGCCACGACATAAGTCACCAGCCCTACCCCTTTGGTAAGCAAACCTGTGCTAGTCGACAGTACCCCTGTGCTCAGGCTGTTGATCGAATCGGCCAGGGTGAAGTTGCGCTGGCCACGCACCAGGTCGGCCACCAGCTCGACGGCGATCAGCACAAAGAAGAACGGCACGGCCAGCAGAATCAGGTCCATGGGCAACGGCTCCGGCATGATCAAAAGAGATTAGGCCGCAGCTACAGGAAACCCTATGGCGACATCTGCCAAACTAGAGGACATTTAGCGCCTCGACACTGGAGTAATGAGCATGACCAAAAAAGTAGCGGTGATTCTTTCCGGCTGTGGCGTATACGACGGCGCCGAAATCCATGAAAGCGTGATCACCCTGCTGCGCCTCGACCAGCGCGGTGCACAGGTACAGTGCTTCGCGCCGAACATTGCGCAGATGCATGTGATCAACCACCTGACCGGCGAGGAAATGCCCGAGTCGCGCAATGTACTGGTCGAATCGGCGCGCATCGCTCGTGGCGAGGTGAAGGACATCCGTGAAGCCAAGGCCGAAGATTTCGACGCGCTGATCGTGCCGGGTGGCTTTGGCGCGGCGAAGAACCTGTCCAACTTTGCCGTCGAAGGTGCCGGCTGCACCGTCAATCCGGACGTGCTCGCCCTGGCCGAAGCCTTTGCCGATGCCTGCAAACCGGTAGGCCTGATCTGCATTTCGCCAGCGCTGGCGGCCAAGATCTATGGTCCGGGTGTGGTCTGCACCATCGGCAACGATGCCGGTACCGCTGCTGCGGTGGCGAAGATGGGCGGAACACACGAAGAGTGCGATGTGCATGACATCGTCGAAGATACCCAGCGCAAGCTGGTGACCACCCCGGCCTACATGCTGGCCCAGTCGATCAGCGAAGCGGCGGGTGGTATCTACAAGCTGGTGGATCGGGTGCTGGAACTCACTCACGAGGGTGAGCAGTAAGAGGCCGGACCCGCTTTGCGGGCCATCGCGGCGGTTCGGCGCCCCGACTTCGCCAGCTCCCACGGGTCAGGCCGCCGTTGGGAATTTCTCTCGTGGGAGCTGGCGAAGCCTGCGATAGGGCTGCAAAGCAGCCCTCCCCACTACCCCTTCGTCAGACGCGTCAGAATCCGGTCCAGCGCATTGGCGAACGCCTGCTTCTCCCGCTCGCCATAAGGCGCCTGCCCGCCTCCGACCTGCCCCTGCTCACGCAGCTCGGTGAACAGGTTACGCACCGCCAACCGATCACCCATGTTGCGCTCGTCGAACTCACGCCCCCTTGGGTCCAGCGCGGCCACGCCCTTCTTGATCAAGCGGTCGGCCAACGGCACATCGCTGCAAATCACCAGCTCGCCAGGCACGGCATTCTCAACCAGGTAGTCGTCGGCCGCATCCATACCGCTGGGCACCACGATCAGTTTCACAACGGCGAATGCCGGTTTGGCCACGGCCTGGCCGGCCACCATCACCACTTCGAGCTTGCGCTTGAGGGCGAATTTGACGATCAGGTCCTTGGCCGCCTTGGGGCAGGCGTCGGCATCGATCCATATACGCATGCAACTTGTCCCATCTACTGTGAGGTGACCATTGTGTCAGGTACGGCCCTTTCGCGGGTAAACCCGCTCCCACAGGTTCTGCACAGTCTGCAGATACTGCGCCGACCCTGTGGGAGCGGGTTTACCCGCGAAGAAGCCAACACCTTGCTTAGTTTGCCTCAGCCCGCCGCTTCTCGGCCAAACGGCTGCGGCTATACAACACAACGATAGCCATCAACGCCGCCACCTGCGCCGCCAGCGAGTATGCGTCGGCATGAATCCCCAGCCAGTCGAACTCGAAGAACGACACCGGCCGCGTCCCCAGCACACCAGCCTCCTGCAACGCCTTCACGCCATGCCCGGCGAACACCACCGACAGCGCGCACAACAGCGCGGCATTGATGCTGAAGAACAGCGACAGCGGTAACTTCGCCGAGCCACGCAGAATCACCCAGGCCAAACCGACCAGCAGCACCAGCGCCGTGGCGCCACCGGCCAGCACAGCCTGATGACCGGCCGGGCCTGCCTGCAGCCACAGGGTTTCGTAGAACAGGATCACTTCGAACAGCTCGCGGTACACCGAGAAGAACGCCAGCAGCGCAAAGCCAAACCGCCCACCGCCGCTGACCAGGCTGCTCTTGATGTAGTTCTGCCAGGCTGCCGCGTGACGCCGGTCATGCATCCACACCCCGAGCCACAGCACCATGACACTGGCAAACAGCGCCGTGCAGCCTTCGAGCAGCTCGCGCTGGGCACCGCCCACGTCGATCACATAGGCCGCCAGCGCCCAGGTGGCGAAGCCGGCGACCAGCGCCAAGCCCCAACCGATGTTGACGCTGCGCACCGCCGACTGCTGGCCAGTGTTGCGCAGGAAGGCGAGGATCGCCGCCAGCACCAGAATCGCTTCAAGGCCTTCGCGTAGCAGAATCAGCAGGCCCGAGATGTAGCTCAGCGACCAGCTCAGGCCATCGCTGCCCAGCAGCTTGGCGGCTTGGTCGAGCTTGGTCTTGGCCACGGCCAGGTGCTGTTCGGCCTGGGCAACGGGCAAGCCGTCCTGCAGCGACTGACGGTAGGCCATCAGGGCTTTTTCCGTATCCTTGCGGGCGTCGGCATCGATGTTGTCCAGCGAGCTTTCCACCAGCTCGAAGCCTTCCAGGTAAGCGGCTACCGACAGGTCATAGGCTTGGTCGTGATCGCCTTCGCGATACGCCGCCAGGCTCTTGTCCAAGGTGCTGGCGGTGTATTCGAGCAACTGCGCCGGGCCGCGCTTGACCTGCGGCGGCTGGGCGCGTTGGGCACGGAACGCCTCAACCACGGCGGCGCCTTCGCTGGCGGCGACTTCGGCCGGCGTCTGGCGGGCCAAATCGGCCAGGTTCCAGATCTTCTCACCCTTGGCGGCCTGCGGGTTGGCAGTGAAGCTGGCGATATAGGCCGCCACGTCCCAGCGCTGACGCTCGTCGAGTTGGTCGGCGAAGGAAGGCATCTCGGTGCCATCGATGCCCAGGGCCAGGGTGTTGTAGAGGTCGAACAAGCTCAATTGATCGAGGCGCTCGGTGCTGCGCAGGTTGGCCGGTGGCGGCTCCAGGCCCACGCCGGCAGGGCCATCGCCGGCGCCGGAGTCACCGTGGCAGATCGAGCAGTTCTGGGCGTACAGCGATGCGCCACGTGCCGGGTCCGGGGTGATGATCGGCGCCTGGCTGACTTCATAGGCCACAGCCAGGCGAGCGCCCAACTGGCGCGCTTGCTTGGCGACAGTGCCGCCGTCCAGACGCTGGTCGATGGCTTGTCGCAGCGCTTGCACGCCCTGCTCCAGCGCGGCCTGCTCAGCGTTGGCCGGCAAGCCCTTGACCAAGTCGGCGAGCACCGCGCTGAACTCCTGTTGCTCGCGGTATTCGCCTTCGTCGACCACCTTGCCGTCACGCACGGTCGGCGGGTAGTCGGCGCCCAGGTAATCGAGCAAATGCAAGGCCTTGGCGGCCTCGGCAGGGGCTTCGGCCTGCGCCAAAGTGCTGCACAGCACCAGCATCGGGCCCAGCAAGACAGCGGGCAGCCAGGCTAGTAGACGGGAACGGGAGTTCATGGCCAATCTCGAAGGGAATACGAAAGAGAACATTGTTCACTTCCACTCTGGTTCCCTCAAGGTTTGTGGGCGGATTTCATGAAAAATCTTGTGACAACTTTGCAAGGCTCTATGCGGCCAGATCTGAATGGCCAGTTAGGAAAAAATTGGCAAAATGCCAAGAAATCAGGATTTTCTTAGTACAGTTAAGAAAATCTGGTTTAACCGAATCTCCATGAGGATTTTTTGAGATGGACGCCGTTGGTTATTCATTTCTCATCCAGAAGCTCAGCCTCACAGCAGTGCCCCTGCGCAGACCTGCAATCATAAAGCCAGTAACCAGGCTTGAACCGATAGGACATACACTGGCCGTACCCGCAAGTATCACCCCAGCGTCGGATGATCTGCTTGGCCACGTACTGTTTGCCCTCAAGCACGAGGGTATCAACCTCTCGATTCTCGCGCAGGCCTTGCCGCAAATCCCAGCCGCAGCGTTGGAACAATCCCATCAACAAGCCCCCAACGGCATATACATCAGAAAGGCGTGCTATCTCAGAGAGGCGTTCACTGGGGAGGAAGTCAAGCAGCATGCACCCGTGCGCACGCCATATGTTCCGCTCTTTGATCCTGAACGCTATATCACCCGCCCTGGCGAGCGAAACGCCAAATGGCGGGTCGACTTCAACGGCTTGGGCGACCTGACCTACTGCGCCACTGTCGAGCGCACGCCTGAGATCCTGGCGCTACTCGACCATGACATCCTCATGAAAGCACGAGCCTTCATCGCGGCATTGCCGCCTATCATGATGGACCGGGCACTGAACTGGGCCTACCTGCATGAAACGAAGGACTCTTTCGCCATTGAGCGCGAGTCGCCTTCCGAGGACAAATCCCGCCGCTTCATTCAACTGCTTCGTCAGGCACACCAACGCCAACCATTGAGCGAGGACTACCTGGTAGGCCTACAGAATGCAACTGTCTCCAATCCCTTCGATCTCGCGGCGGCATTCAGGCACGAGCAAAACTATCTGTCGGACGGTACGCCCGGGGCTACCGGAGTCACATTCCTGCCACCACCTCCCGACCTGTGCCGAGAGCTCATGGAAAGCCTGATGCACTTTGCCAACGACGCCCCGACACAAGTCGACCCACTGGTAGCGGCAGGCATCATCTCGTTTGGTTTCGTGCTGCTTCATCCATTCATGGATGGCAATGGTCGCCTGTCCCGTTTCTTGATCCATCAAGCGCTCTGCCGAGCAGGGGCATTGGAAGACGGCTTGCTGCTACCCATGTCGGTTGCCATGAAGAGCCAGGAGCTACGCTACCTTGAAGCACTGCAAACGTTTTCACGACCAGTGCGGGAGTTTTGGGACGTCAGGTGGATCGACTTCGGTCAATACAGCTTCGAGTTCAGGGGAAGCGAAGCAGTGTATCGCTACTGGGATGCGACGCCCTGCGTTGCCTTCACACTCGACATGGCCAAGATCGCCCTTGAGGTGGAACTGCAGAAAGAAGCGGACTTCCTCGCCTGCTATGACGCAGTCTACCGTGCGGTAAACGAGCGATACGATGTTCGCGGCAGTGATCTGGCCAACCTGGTGATGATGTGCCTTACCAATGACGGAATCGTTTCCAAGAACAGGCGCAAGCAATATCTGTACTCCGTACCGGAGGAGGTGTTCGAGTTCATCGAGCAGAAGTCCCAGCAGATGCTTGCGGCTCAGCGAACGGAAACCGAGCAGGAGTGAATCCACTCCTGCCCAAGCTTGCACATCGCTCAGAGCACCCTGTTCATCCCCCGCTCCATATCATCGATCAATGCCTTGGCCATCTCACTGAGAATCCGCGCCGCACTCCCGGCCACGCGGTCGCCTTCCATTTCGGCTTCGGTGGTCAGGTGGCGAATGCAGCCGAGCAACACGGATAGCTGCGAAAAGGCATGGTTGAAAGGCACATCGGGCTGCAGGCGGAACAGGTCGAAGGTTTCCTCGCCGGCTGTTGAAGTGAGCTTCGGGTCATCGCTCATCGCTGCTGCTCCCTGGTTCGAATGGCGTTGCTTGTGTGCTCGCTCAGGACGTTGATCATCCGGCACAGCAGACGCAGGTTCATGCCCATGGCATCGCGAATCAGGCCTGGGCCGCTGTCGATCAGGACGGTGGTTGTCTGTTCTACGGTCAGGGTCATTGCGCTGATCAACTGGTCGCATTCTTCGGCGCTTGGAGGGACTTGCAGTGAGAACAAGGGGGGATCGAGTAGAAGCAGGGATGAGGGAGGTGGGTCGGGGACGAGCTTTTTCATGGCGGACTCCTGTACTTGGGAATGGTCTGCCTTCCTCCTCGTCTCACGGATTTGGGTGGCAGTCGTGCACGGGGTGAGACCCGGGGTACAGGAGACCCGGCCAGGCCGAAGCCTGCCCGCGCACGACCACCATAGAGTGGCGCAACCTGTAACCATCGGGTGTCTCACGCCCGATCACCTTGCAAGGCGACCCGAGGACGTTATTCCTGGGGCACTTCCAAGCCAAGACAGCAGCTTCCGACAGGTGCCGTAGGATAATTCGACAGAGAATCAGAACTGAAGCATTTGGTTTCAGGTTCGGAAAAGTCTTACGTCTCTTGAACCTAAGACCAGCGGAAATGATACGGGCCAGCCCCAAGGCCAGCCCGTAACTTATCAACCGCACTTATCAGGCAGCTCTTTCTTTAACGACGAAATCCACTTCCAAATCTGCATTTGCCAGCAGGTTCACCAGTGCATCCAGAGAGAACTTGTCAATTTTCCCGTTCAGTAACTCGCTCAAGCGAGGCTGGGTCACATGCAGCCGTCGAGCCGCTTCCTTTTGTGGGAGGTCCCAAGACCGCACGGCCTTGGTCAATACACGCATCAGCTTGGAACGTAGCCGAAGGTTTTCGGCTTCTTCAGGCGAATCAACCAACGCATCCCATACGGAAGTAGAGCGTTCGTTTGCCATTGTTGAACCCCTCTGTTTTACAACACCATCGAGTTGACTCGGGGGACGTTATTCCTGGTGCGCGTGCGGGCCAAGACAGCAGCTAGCGATAGGCGTCGTAGGAGTATTCGCCAGAGAGTTGGAACTGAAGTATTTGGTTTCAGATTAGAAAGGGCCGCAAGGCGGCCCGGGCAATCTCAATGCTTGGTCGTGTCCTTCCAGCCACCACCCAACGCCAGGAACACCCCAACCTGCCCCAACGCCACCTGGCTATTGGCCGCCGCCAACTGCGCGCGCATATCGGTATAGGTCCGTGTCGCCTGCAAATCCGCCAGGAACGACTCACGCCCGGCCTGGTAATACCGGTGCGTCTGGTCTGCTGCTTCCTTGGCCGACTTCTCAGCCTCGGCCAGCGCATCACGCCGATCCAGCAACGCGCTGTACTGCGCCAATCGTGTCTGGGTCTCGCGAATGGCGTTCAGCACTACACCGTCGAAATTAGCCAGTGCCGCCTGGGTCGAGGCTTCGGCCATGCGGATACGTGCACGGGTGCCATTGGTAGGAATAGTCCAGCTGATCTGTGGGCCAAAGCCCCAGCGGTTGGTCGCGGGTTCGCCGAGGTTTTCCAGAATACCGATGGTGCCCACCTGGGCGCCGATGCTGATGTCCGGGTACAGCGCGCCAGTGGCCACGCCAATGTTTGCCGTTGCCGCCGCGAGCTGGCGTTCGGCCTGGCGCACGTCGGGGCGGCGCTTGAGCAGTGCGGCGCCGTCGCCCACCGGGACCAGTTGGGCAAGGTGCGGCAACTCGGCGCAATCGGCTGTGCCGGCTGGCAACTGGTTCACAGGTTTGGCCAGCAATGCCGCCAAGGTATACAGACCCGTTTCCCGCTCGGCCTTGAAGCGCGGCAACTCGGCACGCAACGACTTGAACTGGGTCTGCGAACGGGTGACCTGAGTCTCGTCGCCTCGGCCAGCATCACGCAGGCGCTGGTTCAGCTGCACGCTCTGCTGTTGCAAGTCGAGCGACTCGCGGGCGATGTGGTATTCCTCGTTGGCCGAACACACCTGGGTGTAGGCCTTGACCACATCCGCCACCAAGGTGATGCGCGCGGTATCGGCAGCAGCCTGCACGGCGTCGGCGTTGGCCTTGGCCGCTTCGGTACCGCGCTTGAAGGTGCCCCACAGGTCGAACTGGTAAGAAGCGCTGATGATCGCCTCGCCGATGTTGGCCACCGGCACTTTCTCGCTGAGCAGGAAGGCTTCGCCAGACTCCTGCAAACGCTGGGCGCCCAGTTTAACGCCGCCATTGAAGCCACCCTGCGATTCGGCCACTTCAACCTGGGCACGGGCCTTGGCGATGTTGGCCGCCGCCACGCGCAGCTCGGTGTTGGCACTCAACGCCTGGCGCACCAGTTCATTGAGCCGTTGATCCTGATACAGCTGCCACCAGTCCTCGGGCACCGGCGCCGACACCACGCTGTCGGCATCCTGGCGCAGCGGGCCGTTGAGGTCGCTGCGCTGTACCGCAGCGTCCTTCGGCACTTCATAGTCCGGGCCCACCATCATGCAGGCCCCCAGAGACAGGCAGAAACCGGCCAGGATCAGCTGTTTCATGGGCGCTGGCCCTCGATGATCGAAACGGTTGCGGTACGCCCGGCGATCATGCGGAAGTCTTCTGGCACTTCGTCGAAGGCGATACGCACCGGAATCCGCTGGGCCAGGCGCACCCAGCTGAACGCCGGGTTGACGTTGGGCAACAGGTTGGCGCCGCTGCTGCGGTCGCGGTCTTCGATGGCGGCGGCGAAGCTCTGCACGCGGCCACGCAGGCGGGTGTTGTCGCCCATCACGCGGATGTCCACGGCATCGCCAATGTGGATGCCACCGAGTTTGGTTTCTTCGAAGTAACCGTCCACGTGGTACGAAGCGCTGTCGACCACCGACAGCACCGGGCGGCCAGCGGTGACGAACTCATGGTTACGCGGCGCACGGTCGTTGAGGTAGCCATCCACCGGGCTGCGCACCACCGAACGGTCGAGGTTGAGCTGGGCGGTGTCGACCGCTACCTGGGCTTCGTTCACCGCCGAGCGGGCGCGGGCCTCGCGGGACTGGCTTTCTTCAAGCTGCTCGGCCGCCACCAGGTTGCCCAGCTTGCGGTTTCGCTGCGCCTCGCGGGAGGCCTGGGCCAAGGTTTCCGAGCGCTCGGCCAGGGTCGCCTTGGCCTGGCGCAGGGCCAGACTGAAGCGGTCCTGGTCGATGGTGAACAGCACGTCGCCGCGCTTGACCACCTGGTTGTCGCGCACCTCGACCTTCTGGATCAGCCCGGAGACGTCGGGGGCAATCTGGATCACGTCGGCGCGAATGTGGCCGTCGCGAGTCCAGGGGGCGAACAGGTAGTACACCACCATCTGCCACACGAGCACGGCGGCGAAGCTCACTACCAGCAAGGTCAGGACCACACGGCCCAAGGTCAGCAAAGGTTTTTTCATGGCAGCATCAGGTTTCGGCAAAAGTGGTCGACCGCGCCCAGCAGCACGGCATACAGGGCAACGTTGAACAACGCCCGGTGCCAGACCAGGCGGTAGAAATGCAGGCGCACCAGCACGGCGTGGACGCCCAGGAACAACAGGTAGGTGAACACCATCATCACCAGCAGCGTGGGCAGGAATACCCCGCTGATATCCAGATCACCGATCACAGGGGCGCTCCATCGATGCCTTGGGGCAGTTGCGGTTGTTCGGTTGGTTCGAGCATCACTTCGACACCCGGCAGCAAGGCCAGGCGCAGGCCGCTCAGCGCGTGCAGCAAGTGCACACGGGCATCGCCACGGTCGTTGTGCTCATCCAGCGCCAGGCCCTGGCGGGCGCGCTCCATGTTGCGCAACAGCTCCGCCGGAGCGCGCAGGCGGCGGTTGGCACGTAAGCAGGCGGCGTAGTGCTCACCGACTTCTTCGATCACGGTTTCCAGACGCTCGCGCGCTTGCTGGCCAACGCGGGGCATGTAGGCCAGAAGGTCCAGCAGGTTTAGGCCCACGCGCAGGTCGCGCAGGGCCACGCCGCTGTCCTGTCCGGTCTGCGACAGGCGCGGCAAGTGCTGCATCAGGCGGTCGAGCATTTGCACACCGACCTGGCGATGCTCGGCCAGGGTCGCCGAATGGGTCATCTCGACGATATCGAGCCAGGCGAAGCGGGTCATGCGCTTGGCGGCCAGCTCCACCCCGAACGGGCGCAGCAGCAAGGTCCAGATGAAGGCGAACAACAGGCCCACGGGGCCGGCCATGTTGGCGTTGATGAAGGTCAGGAAGTCGGCGTCGTAGGCGCCCTGGATGCTGATGAAGGTGGCGGTGTTGACGATGGTCAGCAAGGTGCCCAGGTAGAAGCGCGGCTGCACCGTCAGGGTGCCCACGCAAATGAAGGGCACGGCAAAGGCCAGCACCAGCATCGGGAAGTCGTGCAGGTTGGGCAGTACCAGGAACAGGTAGACGCTGGAGAAGATCACCGACATCAGCGTCCAGAAGAAGAACCGGTAGATCTGCGGTGCCGGGTCGTCCATGGCGGCGAAGAAGCTGCACGCCACGGCGGCCAGAATGACCGCGCTGCCGCCGTCGTTCCAGCCCAGCAGAATCCAAAGGCCACTGGCGACGATGATTGCGGTCACGGTGGAGAACACCGAATAGAGCATCAGGCCGCGGTCGAAGAAGGGGGTCAGGCGGCCCAGGCGCCAGTGGCGGTAGGTGGCGCGCCAGGGGGTGGCGTCGTCCAGGCGCAGGGCATGCTGCAGGGCGCAGCAGTCCTGCCACAGGTCGACCCACTCGGTCAGGCGGTACAACGCGTTGGAAAGCAGCAGTTCCGCACGTACATCCAACGCAGCCGCGCTGGGTTGCAGGCGGTCGATCTGCTCGTGCAGGGCGGTCCAACGCGGCAAGGAGGCGTCCTTGGCAGTGCCCTCAAGCCACTCACGCGCAGCACTCAGCACAGGTTGCAAGCGGGCGAACTGTTCCGGCGCACGGCCTTCGAGGGCGACCAAGGCATCGTCCAGGGCATCGATTACCGGCAGCAGATGAATCATCCGGCCACGCAGTTCGCGAGCGTTCTTCACGGTGTGGGGGCCAGCACCTTCGTGGCCAAGCTGGCCGATCATCATTTCCAGCGTATTGAACGTGGCCACCATGGAAGCCCGCATGCCGCCGACTTTGTCAGCGGCCACATCACGGGCCAGGTAGGTGTCGCTATAGCGAATCGCCTCGTTGAACCAGTTGCCGGTCGAACCGACCACCACCGGCGCCAGTCGACGCGGCCAGAAGATCGCACCGACCACCGCCGCACAGACAATGCCCAGGCAGATTTCCTGGGCGCGCGACGAGGCCACATCGAACACTGCAGTGGGGTTGTCGACCACCGCCAGGGCAATCATCGGCAAGGTGTAGCCGGCCAGCATCAGCACGTAGTTGTTGGCGGTGCGCAGGTTAAGCGAGAGGAACAGCAGGGTACCGGTCCACAGCGCGATGGCCGTGCTCAGCAACAGCGGCGACTGCACCAGTGGTGGCACCAAAAACACCGCACCGCCCGCCCCCAGCAGGGTACCGAGCGCACGGTACAGTGCCTTGGAACTGGTCGGCCCGACGAAGGGGCTGGAGACGATGTAGACCGTGGCCATGGCCCAATAGGGACGCGGCAGTTCCATGTAGAGGGCGATGTACAGCGCGATCATCGACGCGATGAAGGTACGCACGCCGTAGAACCAGTCGCGGGCCGGTGGCACCGAGCTGAAGAAGCCGCTCATATCGCCCCGCCAGACGTGCCCAGACCTGCGGCCTCGAACGCCCCGAGCACGCGCAAGGTGGCTTCCAGGTCGGCCTGGTCGATGCCGCGCAACACATCGCGGCGCAGGCGCACCAGTTCAATTTCGATGGACTCGGCCAAGGCACGGCCTTCAGCCGTCAGGCTCAGGGCCTTGGCACGGCGGTCCAGCGGGTCCTCGCTGCGGCACACCAGGCCGGCCTTGCACAGCTGGTCGAGCAGGCGCACCAGCGACGGGCTCTCCAGGCCCGCGGCCTGGGCCACGGCCACCTGATGCACACCGTCGCCCAGGCGCACGATCATCAGCAAAGGCGCGGCACAGGCCTCGGAAATACCGTAGCTGGTCAGCGCGGCATGGCAGATCCGCCGCCAATGGCGGGCGGCCACGACCATACCGCTACTGACTTTCAGGTGCAGTGCATCGAGCGTCATGAGGGGAACCGAACATATTCATAGTTTGCTAACTATCAATATACGCCTCGCCCTCCCCCTGTCGTCAACAGGGGGCGACGGGTAGCTTGGATGAATTGTTTTTTATCCGGCAGTTCGTTTGTGCCTGTTCGGGCGCTATCGCCGGCAAGCCGGCTCCCACATGGCCCGCGCCAATCTTGCGGGCACCACTGTACCTGTGGGAGCCGGCTTGCCGGCGATGAGGCCGGTACAAGGGGCGCGGGGTCAGGGTTGCACTTGGTCTTCGAGTTTCATCGCCAGCGCCAGGCTGCTGCCCAGCCGCACCGCCCGGTCACGCCAGTCGAGGTAACGCGCAGTGTCGCTACGGCTGAAATGCACCGCCAGTTCCTCAGCCGCCTGCATCACCCCCGCCGCTGCCGCCAGTTCCAGCCAGTACAGCGCCGCCTTCAGGTCGACCGCCACAGTCAGGCCATGCAACAACCGGTAGCCCACTTCGAACCGACAACGCGCCTCACCCTGCTCGGCCCCCCGCAGAAACCACTGATAGGCCTGAGCCAAGTCGACCTGCCAACCCAGTTGCGCATCGCAGACCTCTTCTTCGTACAGGTCAGCCAGCGCGGCGGCAGCTTGCAACATGCCACGTTCGAAAGCCTGCCGATAACACTCGGCGGCCTGCTCGTAGGAAGTTGCGACCCCTTTACCGAAGTAATGCTGCTGGCCCAGGTTGAACCAGGCAGCCGGGTAGCCTTGCAAGGCCGCCATGCGCAGCAAGTGCCCAGCCAAGTCTGTATCGGCCTGCCAATACTTGCCGTTGAGCCAGATCCAGCCCAGGTCATTGAGGGCACCGACGTTGCCTTGCAATGCCTGATGCCGCAGGTCGGCATACACCATCTGCACGTCGACCGCCTCGTCCAGTCGGTTGACCAACAGTGCGCGCTGGCTGGGCATCCCTACCCCTGCGAACCGTCGCGCCCGCCTCCCAGCAGGGGCTGGAGACGAGAAAACCCGCTCGGGCAGAAGACGGGCAAGCAGCGAATGGATATTGCCGGCAGCAGACATGTTCATCCCCATTGAACGACCCACAGTCCCGACCTCGGCTGTGATGAGGCGTGATTCTGCGCGACGACACGACAGAACCTGTCGCGAACGATTCGGGCACAGGCAACCAAATGCACGATCCTTGATCTGATCAACCAATGGCCAATTGCCATGCCACGCCTGTGCCGCCATCCTAGTGCGGCAAGCCTAGACAAGGACGTTACCTTTTGCCGTTCGCCACCACCCGCGCCACCCTCAGCCGTCAGTGGGCGCTGTTGCGCCAGTTACCCAGCCGCTCCCCCGGGACCACCAGCGCCGAACTGGTCTGGCGCCTGCGAGATGTGGGCTTCAATGTCAGCAAGCGCACCGTGGAGCGCGACCTCAACGAGCTGTCGCTGATCTTCCCGCTGGAGCGCAACGACAAGAGCATTCCGTTCGGCTGGCATTGGTCGGCCAATGTTGCGGGGGAACTGCGCGGCAACTTCGACCTGCAGGTGCTCCTGCGCGATGGCGTGCTGCAGACACCCCAAGCGGATGGGCTCGAGTTGCAAGTGTGGGTCAGCGACTCGCTCGCCCGCCAGTTGCGCGAATCACCCCTGAGCACCGACATGCAGTTGACGGCCTTGGATCACGGGCATCGCTTGCGCGCCACGGTCCGTGATGGCTGGCCGCTGCGTTGGTGGCTGCTGAGCCAGGGGGATCAAGTGGTGGTGGAGCTGCCTCTGGAACTGCGCCAGGAGGTTGCCAACACCTTGAGAAGGGCGGCGGGCCTCTATCAGGACTGAACAGAAAAGCCGGCCCCCGCAACAGGGGCCGGCCTTGACCTGAAACTGCCTTGGCGTTACTTGCCAGCAGTCAGCGCGTTGTAGCTGGTGATCAGGTTGCGGTAGTCCGGGATGTGGTTGGAGCACAGCGCCGCCAGCCCTTCGATGTCGTTGCGCCAGTCGCGGTGCAGCTCACAGGCCACGCCGAACCAGGTCATCATCTGCGCACCGGCCTGGCTCATGCGGTTGTGGGCGGCGTCGCGGGTCATTTCGTTGAAGGTGCCGGAGGCATCGGTGACCACGAACACTTCGAATTCTTCTTCCAGGGCCGACAGGGCCGGGAAGGCTACGCACACTTCGGTCACCACGCCGGCGATGATCAGCTGCTTCTTGCCGGTGGCCTTCACCGCCTTGACGAAGTCTTCGTTGTCCCAGGCGTTGATCTGGCCTGGACGGGCAATGTACGGGGCATCCGGGAACAGCGCTTTCAACTCCGGCACCAGCGGGCCGTTGGGGCCTTGCTCGAAGCTGGTGGTGAGGATGGTTGGCAGGTTGAAGAACTTGGCCAGGTCCGCCAGGGCCAGGACGTTGTTCTTGAACTTGTCCGGCTCGATGTCGCGCACCAGGGACAGCAGGCCAGCCTGGTGGTCGACCAGCAGCACGGCAGCGTCGTCTTTGTTCAGGCGGTTGTATTTGAAATTGGCCATGGTCTTTGCTCCTAAAGGGTTTTGATTTTCGGTAAGTTCGGTGTTTCGCGTTGATGAGCAAAGATTAGATTCATCACCTTTGGCGCGGTAGACTGCGAAAATCGCCTTTAGCGTTCCATTTGGAGAACGATCATTGGAAGACCTGAACTCCCTCTACTACTTCACTCAAGTAGTCGAGCATGGCGGCTTCGCGCCGGCCGGGCGGGCGCTGGACATGCCCAAGTCGAAGCTGAGCCGGCGCATCGCCGACCTTGAAGACCGCCTGGGTGTGCGCCTGTTGAACCGTACCAGCCGGCACTGCTCGCTGACCGAGATCGGCCAGGCCTACTACAACCGTTGCCTGGCCATGCGGGTGGAGGCCGAAGGCGCGGCGGAAATCATCGAGCGCAATCGCAGCGAGCCACGTGGGCTGGTGCGCATCAGCTGCCCCACCACCCTGCTCAACTCCTGGGTCGGCCCGATGCTGACCCGCTACATGCTCAAGTACCCGCAAGTGGAGTTGTTCATCGAAAGCACCAACCGGCGCGTCGACCTGCTGCACGAGGGCTTCGACGTTGCCCTGCGCGTGCGCTTTCCGCCGCTGGAAAACACCGACATGGTGATGAAGGTGCTGAGCAACAGCACCCAATGCCTGGTGGGGCACCCAGCGTTCCTGGAGCAACTGCCGCAAGGCTTCGATCCGCAACAGCTGAGCACACTACCCAGCCTGCATTGGGGCAGTGCCCAGCGTGAGTATCAATGGGAGCTGTTCCAGGGCGAGGACATGACGCACAGCCTGGTGATCCCGCATACACCGCGCATGGTCACCGACGACCTGTTCGCACTGCGCCACTTCGTGGTGGCCGGCGTAGGCATCGCGCACTTGCCGCGGGTGGCGGTACGCGAGGACCTGGCATCGGGCCGGCTGGTGGAACTGCTGCCGCAGTGGCACCCGCGCTGCGGTATCGTGCATGCGATCTTCCCGTCGCGGCGCGGGTTGCTGCCCTCGGTGCGGTCGTTGATCGATCATCTGGCGGAAGAATTCGCGACCAGTGACATGGCTTGATTCAGCCTGTTCCAGTGTCATCGCCAGCGTACCCAGCACACCCATACAAGACCCCCACGGGCCGGTGCCGCACAGTCCCGGCTCATGCACACCCAAACCTTTTCCTCTCGTGCCCTGCTGGCAGCTTTCGCCGCCTTGGGCCCCGCAATCGCGCTGGCCGACGAGCCTGGCTGGTCACTGCTCAGCCGCAACTACTTCCTGCACAGCGACTTCCGCTCGCCCTCCCCCAGCGGCCAAAGCTACCGGCAGGAATGGGCCCAAGGCTTCATCGGTGAAGTCCGCTCGGGCTTCACCGAGGGCACATTCGGCGTCGGTGTGGACGCCCACGGTTTCCTTGGGCTCAAGCTCGACGGTGGTCGTGGCCATGCCGGTACTGGCCTGTTACCCCGCGACAGCGACGGGCGTGCCGAGTCCGACTACTCCAGCGCGGGAGCTGCGCTGAAACTGCGACTGGGCAAGACACTGCTGCGCTATGGCGAGATGATGGTGGAAACGCCGGTGTTCGACACGGGCGACAAACGCCTGCATCCGGAGTACGCCACCGGCTGGCTGTTGGAAAATACAGATCTGCCCGACTGGCGCCTGCAAGCTGGCCGTTTCACGGCGTTCAACAACCAGGACAACAGTTCGACCCATGACGATTTCGCCGGCTACGGTGCCAGCACCCATGGGCGTGCCATCAGCCTGGCGGGTGCCACCTTCGCCCCCGCCGGTCCGTTTGGCGGTGCATTGTTTGCCTCGCAGTTGGAGGATACCTGGCGCCAGGCTTACCTCAATCTGAACCTGGCCGTCAGCAACTGGCACCTGGATGGCAACCTTTATGAAACCCGCGACACCGGCAATGCCAGCGCCGGTGCCATCGACACCCGGGCCTACAGCCTTGCGGCCAAATACAGTTTCAACGCCCAGGCCGTGACCGTTGCGTATCAGAAGATTGAGGGAAATACGCCGTTTGATTTCGTCGGTGGCGACTCGATCTACCTGGCCAACTCGATCAAGTACGCCGACTTCAACGGCCCCGGCGAGCGCTCATGGCAGCTGCGCTACGACTTGAACTTCGCCACCCTCGGCGTGCCTGGCCTGAGCCTGATGGGGCGTTATGTGAGCGGACGCGGCATAGACGGCACCCATGCGCCGGCAGGCGGTGTCTACGTCGGGCAACAAGGTAAGGGCGGCAAGCACTGGGAACGCGACCTCGACCTCAAGTACGTGGTGCAGTCCGGCGCGGCAAAAGACCTGAGCTTGTCGCTGTCGCATGTCAGCCACCGCGCCAACGAGGCCCAGGCTGGCGACGATATCGACCGGTTCTACCTGATTGTCGAATACCCGCTCAAAGGCGGGTTCTGAAAAAGGTCTGAACCGGGGGCTGCCATGCAGCCCATCGCCGGCTTCGCCAGCTCCCACAAATTCAGTACCTGATCAGCTCTGTGGGAGCTGGCGAAGCCGGCGATGGGCCGCAAAGCGGCCCCCTTGTTTCTAACACCTCAGAACGCGAAGCACGAACAACCCAGCGCGCCCCAGAAGCCCTGGAAGTCATTCACAGGAACACTGGAATGCCGCGCCTTCTCATGGCTGTGCGCATGCACCCCGCAAGGCCCCACGCATTGGTGCGCCACAGCAGCCAGCGACGGCGTGCCCGCACGCCAGTGCCCTGGCACCTTGACCACTGGCGACCATTCCGGAAGCACCGGTACTTGTGGAGGGCTCAGTTTGTCGAACTCGGCCGCGCCATACACCACCTTGCCGTCGACGACAGTCAGCACCGACTCGATGCCCTTGATCGCCTCTTCATCGACGCTGAAGAAGTCCAGCGACAGTGCCGCCAGGTCGGCCAGCTGGCCCACCTTGATCTGACCCTTCTTGCCCTGCTCGCTCGAGAACCAGGCACTACCCTGGGTGAACAACTGCAGCGCGGTGTCGCGGCTCAGGCCTTCCGGATACAGCTCCATGCCACCGACGGTCTTGCCGCTGACCAGCCAGTACAGCGAGGTCCACGGGTTGTAGCTGGACACGCGGGTGGCGTCGGTACCGGCACCCACCGGCACGCCCATGTCGAGCATGCGCTTGATCGGCGGAGTCTGCTCGGCGGCTTTGGCGCCATAGCGGTCGACGAAGTACTCACCCTGGAAGGCCATGCGGTCCTGAATGGCGATACCGCCGCCCAGAGCACGCACGCGCTCGATGTTCTGCGGGGTGATGGTTTCGGCATGGTCGAAGAACCACGGCAGGCCATTGAACGGAATGTCGCGGTTGACCTTCTCGAACACGTCGAGCATGCGCGAGATCGACTCGTTGTAGGTGGCGTGCAGGCGGAACGGCCAGCGCTGCTCTACCAAGTGGCGAACCACCGGTTCCAGCTCCTGCTCCATGGTCTGCGGCAGGTCCGGGCGCGGTTCGAGGAAGTCCTCGAAGTCGGCGGCAGAGAACACCAGCATTTCGCCTGCACCGTTGTGGCGGAAGAAGTCGCTGCCGCCGTGCAGCTTGACGCTGGACGTCCAGTTCTTGAAGTCGGCCAGCTCTTCCTTGGGCTTCTGGGTGAACAGGTTGTAGGCGATGCGCACGGTCAGCTGGCCGTTGTCTGCCAGCTCCTGGATCACCTGGTAGTCGTCCGGATAGTTCTGGAAACCGCCGCCAGCGTCGATGGCGCTGGTCAGGCCCAGGCGATTCAGCTCACGCATGAACTGGCGCGTGGAGTTGACCTGATATTCCAGCGGAAGCTTCGGCCCCTTGGCCAAGGTGGAATACAGGATCATCGCGTTGGGGCGGGCGATGAGCATGCCGGTCGGGTTGCCGAACTTGTCGCGCTGGATCTCGCCACCTGGGGGGTTCGGAGTGGTCTTGTCGTAGCCGACGGCCTTGAGTGCGGCGCGGTTGAGCAGCGCGCGGTCATACAGGTGCAACAGGAACACCGGGGTGTCCGGCGCGGCCTGGTTGATTTCTTCCAGGGTCGGCATGCGTTTTTCGGCGAACTGGAATTCGTTCCAGCCACCGACCACGCGCACCCACTGCGGGGTCGGCGTGCGTGCGGCCTGGTCCTTGAGCATGCGCAGGGCATCGGCCACCGACGGCACGCCTTCCCAGCGCAGCTCAAGGTTGTAGTTCAGGCCTCCACGGATCAGGTGCAGGTGCGAGTCGTTCAGACCAGGGATGACCGTGCGTTGCTTGAGGTCGATGATCTGCGTGGCGGTGCCCTTGTGGGCCATGGCCTCGGCGTCGTTGCCAACGGCGATGAAGCGGCCATCCTTGATGGCGACGGCGGTGGCCGTGGGCTTCTCGCGGTCGACCGTGTGCAGTTTGCCGTTGAACAGGATGAGGTCGGCGGTCATGGAGCCTCCTTGGGTAGATGCATGAGCGGAACCGGCTGAGCCGGTGAAGGGAAGCGCCGACCAGAGCGCACCGGCAGCACCGAGCACGGTGCTGGTGGCGAGGAACTGGCGACGCGTCTTGTCGTTGGGGTCCTGGGACATAGGCTTCTCCGTCTGGCTAGGCGGCAGGCGACTGCCGAGCATGCCGGTTCACGCCGGGCTAAGGATTGAATGGATGTGCGGTGGGGTGGTTGAAGACTAGCAACAGCCCTGATTTGTGCTGGCTGCACCGCAAGACAGTTCCCACAGATTCCAGCGGCGACACGATCACTGTGGGAGCTGGCTTGCCGGCGATGGGCCGCACAGCGGCCCCGCTTTCAGCGTTCCAGGAAAGCCAGCAAGTCTTCATTCAGCTGCTGCGCATGGGTCACCGCAAACCCGTGCGGCGCACCGCTGTACACCTTCAACTCAGCCCCACGGATCAACTCCGCAGCCCGCTTGCCGGTGGTCTCGAACGGCACGATCTGGTCGTCGTCACCATGGATCACCAGTGTCGGCACATCGATCTTGGCCATGTCCGGGCGGAAATCGGTCTCGGAGAACGCGGTCACGCAATCCAGGGTGCCTTTGATCGACGCCATCAGGGCAATGTTCAAGGTTTGGGTCTGCACACCTTGGGAAACCTTCTGCCCATGGTTCAGCCCATAGAACGGCGCAGCGAAGTCGGCGATGAACTGGGCACGATCAGCGCGCAAGCCAGCCTTGATGCCTTCGAATACCGAGAGGTCGACGCCCTCCTGGTTGCTTTCGATCTTGCCGAACACCGGCGTCACCGCCCCCAGCAGCACCAGACCGGCAACACGCTCGCTGCCGTGACGGGCGATGTAGCGGCTGACGTCGCCACCGCCCATGGAGAAGCCCACCAGGGTCACGTCACGCAGGTCGAGGTGCTCGATCAGTTGGGCGATATCGTCGGCGAAGGTGTCGTAGTCATAGCCAGTCCACGGCTGATCAGACCGGCCAAAACCGCGGCGGTCGAAGGCGATGGCGCGGTAGCCACGGCTCGCCAGGTACTCCATCTGCGAATCCCACATGTCGGCATCCAGCGGCCAGCCGTGGCTGAACAGCACGGGCTTGCCGCTGCCCCAGTCCTTGTAATAGATCGAAGTGCCATCGCGGGTAACGAGTGTGCTCATGTCGGTATCTCCTTGAAAGTCTGCAGGTAAGGTGTGAATCAGCCACGCAGCCAGTTGGCGCAGCGGCGGGTTACCCAAGGCATGATGTAGAACACCACGGGCAGGATGACGAACAGGTTGACGATCAGGTTGCTGGTGAACCGGCCGCCCAACAGCGGGAACTGGGCAAAGAACGGCGCCAGCAACTGTGGAATGACCATGGTCATCGGGCAGATCACCAGGTAGGTCAGCAGCGCCTGTTTCCAGCGCGGCGGCGGTGCAGCGGTGGTGCTGGGCGGGGTGAACCAGAACTCCGGGTCATCGTGGACCTGGGTGTGGTCACCGCCTTCGAGCAGTGGCAGCACTTCTTCGACCAGCGCCTGGCGTTCGGCCGAGTTGACCCAGGCCTGCAGCAGGCTGGCATCGGCAAAGCGCACCACGGTGGTGAAGTGGCGTCCGCCGTCGTCGGGGCGGATCACGTTGACGTCCAGGTGCCCCGGCTGACGGCGCGCAGTGCTGACCGTGCGCTTGAGCCAGGCCTCGTAGCCCGCCAGCGACTCGGCGCGGACCTTGTGCTGGATGACCAGGGTCACCACGTTGCGGTTGTCTTGGAATGCGGTGTTCATCGGCGTTCCTTGGGATGAGCTTGCCCGCATCCACTGTGCAACGGCGGACGGGCGGAGGATTGGATGGGTGTGCTGCCTTGCCCGGGCACCGATTGGCGGTGCCCGGAGCGGCGCGGTTTACTTGCCGGCGGTGAAGGCGTTGTAGCTGGTGATCAGGTTGCGGTAGTCCGGGATGTGGTTGGAGCACAGCGCCGCCAGGCCTTCGATGTCGTTGCGCCAGTCGCGGTGCAGCTCACAGGCCACGCCGAACCAGGTCATCATTTGCGCACCGGCCTGGCTCATGCGGTTGTGGGCGGCGTCACGGGTCATTTCGTTGAAGGTGCCGGAAGCATCGGTGACCACGAACACGTCGAACTCTTCTTCCAGAGCCGACAGTGCCGGGAAGGCTACGCACACTTCGGTCACCACGCCGGCGATGATCAGCTGCTTCTTGCCGGTGGCCTTCACCGCCTTGACGAAGTCTTCGTTGTCCCAGGCGTTGATCTGGCCTGGACGGGCGATGTACGGGGCATCCGGGAACAGCGCTTTGAGTTCCGGGACCAGCGGGCCGTTGGGGCCTTGCTCGAAGCTGGTGGTGAGGATGGTCGGCAGGTTGAAGAACTTGGCCAGGTCCGCCAGGGCCAGGACGTTGTTCTTGAACGCGTCCGGCTCGATGTCGCGGACCAGGGACAGCAGGCCAGCCTGGTGGTCGACCAGCAGCACGGCAGCGTCGTCTTTGTTCAGGCGGTTGTATTTGAAGTTGGTCATGGTCTGTGCTCCTAAGGGTTTTGATCTTCAGTAAGTTGGGTGTTTCGCGTTGATGGGAGAAGATTAAAACCAGACCCTTTGGAGCGGTAGATAGCTAATTTTGGCTTTAGCGTTCTATTTTATGAACGATAATTGTGCTGACCTCATCGCCGGCAAGCCGGCTCCCACAGGTACTGCTGCGATCTCAAGATCGGCGTGGTCGACGTGTGAGCCGGCCTGCCTGCGATGGGGCCGATACGCCCATTGCCTGCAACTGCAACCTGCTCTTTACTACCCCACAGCCTTCCCCACCCCGAGATCACCATGCTGGCGTTCATCCAGTCGTCCCCGTTGTTGCTCGGCACCTCGCTGATTCTGCTCGACCTCGTGCTTTGGCAACTTATCCCCGTCGAGCGTCGCGCCTGGCGCATTGCCGCTCGCTTGCTGATCTTCCTGTTGTTCAGCTGGGTGCTACTGGCCGCAGGCATGAGCCCGCTGCAACCGCCCCCATGGGCCGACGACGTATCGCGCAACCTGCTGGCCACCATCCTGGCAATCGGCTGGTGGTTGTTCGGCGCACGTACGGTTACGGTCGTGTTTGGCCTGTTGCTGGTGGCCCGGGGCAGCCATGGCGGGCGCTTGTTGCAGGATGTGCTGGGGGCACTGATTTTTCTCGCTGCCGTGGTGGCCGCCGCAGCCTATGTGATGCAACTGCCGGTAAAGGGGCTGCTGGCCACCTCTGGGGTCATGGCCATCGTCATCGGCCTTGCGCTGCAAAGCACCTTGGCCGACGTGTTTTCCGGCATCGTGCTGAACACCACGCGGCCGTATCAGATCGGCGACGCAATCTCCATCGATGGCACCGAAGGCAAGGTGGTGGATATCGACTGGCGCGCCACTCGCATGATCACCGGCAGCGGTAGCCTGGCGGTGATCCCCAACTCGGTGGCGGCCAAGGCCAAATTGCTCAACCACAGCCGCCCGGTGGACCGCCATGGCGTGTCGATCAGCGTGGTGGTACCGGCCAAGGTACGGCCGAAGCGGGTATTCGATGCGCTGGAGAAGGCCCTGCAAGGCACCAGCGCCCTGCTCGCGACGCCCGCGCCCAAGGTCACGGTGAAGACCTCGACACTGGAGTCGGTCGAATATGAGGCCAGCGGTTTCATCGCCGACATGGGCCGCAAGACCGAAGTGCGCAACCAGCTGTTCGACCTGGCGCACCGCCACCTGGAGGCCAGCGGCGTGATGTGGAACGTCGACCTGGCCATGCCAGCCCGCAGTCGCCAACGTGAAGTGCTGGACGAGGTGCGGGTGTTCCGCTCATTGACCGATGAAGAACGCGATGCCCTGAGCCAGCGCATGACCGCCGTGGAATACCTGGCCGACCAGGTGATTCTGGGGGTGGGTGAGCAGTCCGATTACTTGCTGGTGATTGGCAGTGGCGTTGTCTCGGCGTCGGTGCGCGACGGTGACAAGCTGCTGGAGGCTGGGCGCATGGGGCCAGGCGAGGTCCTGGGGATAGAGGGCATCGTCGATGAGGACAACTCGTTTGCTGAGTTCCGCACGCTGACCAGCTGTGTGCTTTACCGCATCGACAAGGAGCAGGTGCGCAGCTGCCTGACCCAGCGGGGCGAAGTGCAGACCGCGCTGACCAAATTGCAGCGGTTCCGGCGGCAGAGCCGGGAATCGTTGTTGCTGCAGAAGCCGGCTTTGATCAAGAAGGGTGGCTTCCTCAGTTGGTTGCACAAGTAAGCCTGTGCCGGCCTCTTCGCGGGTAAACCCGCTCCCACAGGTTCACCACAACCCGTGTGGGAGCGGGTTTACCCGCGAAGGTTACAACACCACTCTCAAGCACTGCCCCGCGTGGTACAGCGAGAACCCGGACTCGTAGAACGCGGTGCGCAACGATGGCGCGCTGACCCCCGTCATCGGCGAGAACGGAATCGGCAGGCTGTCCGGGTCATCCTTGAGCAGAAACTCGGCGAACGCCCGGCCAATCACGGTTCCGGTGGTGTTGCCACGACCGTTGTAACCGGTCACAGCCACCAGCCCAGGCGCAGGCTCGAACAGGCGCATCAGGTGGTCGGGGGTGAAGTCGATGCAACCGGTCCAGTGCATCTCCCACTCGACCTTGCCCAGCTCAGGGTAGTAGTGACTCTGGATGCGATCCGCCCAGCTGCGCACGAACCAGGCCGGCTTGTTGTCGACCCGGCCCAGGCTGCCAAGCAGCAAGCGGCCTTGATCGTCACGTCGAATGCTGCTGAGCACGGTTCGGGTATCCCACGAACCCTGGCCATGTGGCAGCACCTTGTCGGCGGCGGCGCCGTGCAACGGCTTGGAGGCCACCTGGTAGTAGTAACCGCGGAAGAACTGCTTCTGCAGGTTGCTCCAGTCGCCCTCGGTGTAGGCGCCGGTGGAAATCACCACCTTGTCGGCGCGCACCGCACCGCGTGCGGTTTTCACCCGCCAGCCATCGCCGTCGCGCTCCAGGCCTTCGACCGACGACTGCTGGAACAGCTTGCCACCCAGGCGCGTGACCGCAGCGGCCAAGCCTTGGGTGTAGCCCATGGGGTTGATGGTGCCGGCGCGGCGGTCGAGCAGCGCGGCGGAAATCTTGTCGGTACCGCAGTATTCCTGGCATTGAGCGCCAGTCAGCAACTCCACGTCGGCACCACGGCGACGCCATTGCTCATGACGTGCCTCCAGGTCGGCGATACCGGTGGCATTGTGTGCCATGTGCAAGGTGCCTTTGTGCTGCGCCTGGCAGTCGATGCCGAGGCGGTCAATCATGGCGAACACCTCGGCCGGGGCTTCACCCAGCACCTTGTTCAGGCGGCTGCCTTGCTTCTGGCCAAGGGTTGCTTCGACATCGTCGGGGCGAATCCAGGTGCCGGCGTTGACCAGGCCGACGTTACGCCCGGAGCCTCCGTGGCCGATCTTCCAGGCCTCCAGCAGGATCACCGACTTGCCCTGTTCGAGCAGGTGGATGGCTGCGGACAACCCGGTGATGCCACCCCCGATCACGCAGACGTCAGCCTTGTGCTCACCGGCCAGGGCCTGGGCGGCGACGGTCGGTTTGGTGACGTGTTCCCACAAGCATTGTTGACGCAGTTCGGACATGGCCCGGCTCCAGCAATTTGTTCTTGTTTGGGGCTGCCTTGCAGCCCATCGCTGGCAAGCCAGCTCCCACAAGGATCGTCGTTGCCTGCACGATCACTGTGGGAGCTGGCTTGCCGGCGAAACGGGGGCAGAGCCCCCGCCTGCGGTCATCAGTCGAACACGATACCTTGTGCCAGCGGCAGCTCACGCGAGTAGTTCACGGTGTTGGTCTGGCGACGCATGTAGCCTTTCCAGGCATCCGAACCCGACTCACGGCCACCGCCAGTCTCTTTCTCGCCACCGAACGCGCCGCCGATTTCCGCGCCGCTGGTGCCGATGTTGACGTTGGCGATACCGCAGTCGCTGCCCGACGCGCTCTGGAAGCGCTCAGCTTCACGAATGTCGGTGGTGAAGATGCACGAGGACAGGCCCTGTGGCACTTCGTTGTTCAGGCGCAGGGCCTCTTCGAAGTCGTCATAGGCCAGCACGTAGAGGATCGGCGCGAAGGTCTCGTGGCGTACCACGTCGCTCTGGGCCGGCATCTCGGCGATGGCAGGCGACACGTAGTAGGCGTTGGGGTACTGGTCAGCCAGCTGACGCTCGCCGCCGAACACCTGGCCACCTTCGTCGCGGGCCTTGGCCAGCGCGCCCTGCATGGCATCGAACGACAGCTTGTCGATCAGCGGGCCAACCAAGTTGTCCTTGCGTGGGTCGCCGATGCGCACCTTGCCGTACGCGGCTTTGACGCGGGCAACCACTTCGTCCTTGATGGAGCGGTGCACGATCAGGCGGCGCAGGGTGGTGCAGCGCTGGCCAGCGGTGCCGACGGCGGAGAACAGGATGCCGCGCACGGCCAGGTCCAGGTCGGCGCTCGGGGCCAGGATCATGGCGTTGTTGCCGCCCAGTTCCAGGATGCTGCGGCCGAAACGAGCCGCCACACGTGGGCCGACTTCACGGCCCATGCGGGTGCTGCCGGTGGCGCTGACCAGCGGAACACGCGGGTCATCGACCAGGGCTTCACCAGCCTCACGGCCACCGATGACCAGTTGCGACAGGCCAGCCGGCGCATCGCCGAAGGCGTTCAGGGCTTTCTCGAACAGCGCCTGGCAAGCCAAGGCGGTCAGTGGGGTCTTCTCGGACGGCTTCCATACCACCGAGTTACCGGCCACCAGGGCCAGGGCGGTGTTCCAGGCCCAGACGGCAACCGGGAAGTTGAAGGCGCTGATAACGCCGACCACGCCCAGCGGGTGCCAGGACTCACGCATGTGGTGGCCAGGACGCTCGGAGGCGATGGTCAGGCCGTACAGCTGACGCGACAGGCCAACGGCGAAGTCGCAGATGTCGATCATTTCCTGCACTTCACCCAGACCTTCCTGGGTGATCTTGCCCGCCTCGATGGACACCAGCTCGCCCAGGTCGGCCTTGTGCTCACGCAGCACTTCACCGAACAGACGCACCAGTTCGCCACGGCGCGGAGCCGGAACACTGCGCCAGGCTTCGAAGGCGTTTTGTGCCTGATCGATGCAAGCGATGGTCTCGGCTTTGCCGAGCAGTTTCACCGAGGCGATCTGGCTGCCGTCGATCGGCGTGTGAACAGGGTAGTCGCCCTGGGTGTAAGCCTCGGCGGCAACGCCAAGGCGCTCGAGCAATCCAGCAACCATTTGTGCTTCTCCTACATCGGGTGATGGGGTGGAAAAATGATGTGGATCAGTATTAATCCGATCACACCAGTGCAACAAACGACCTTTATTCCGCATATCATTCCGTCAGGTAATGATTTCTGCCGCAGAGACCGCTATGTCAAAACGCCTGGTACCCTCCATGACCGCCCTGCAGTGCTTCGAAGCCGCAGCCCGTCACCTGAGTTTTACCCGAGCCGCCGAAGAGCTGCACCTGACCCAGAGCGCGGTCAGCAAGCAAGTGGCGCAACTTGAGGACATGCTGCGCCATCACCTGTTCCTGCGCATTCGCCGGCGCCTGCAACTCACGCCCGCGGGCAGCCTGTACCTGGCCGAGGTCAACAAGATCCTCACCCAGGTGGACATGTCGAGCCGCTATGTCCTGACCTATGGCGAGCAGACCGAGATATTGAAGGTAGCCACTCAGCCGAGTTTTGGCGTGCGCTGGCTGATCCCGCACCTGAAGGGCTTCGGCAAACGCCACGCGAACATCCATCTGGACATCCGCAACGAGATGGAGCCGTTTGCCCTGTTGCAAGGCTCGGCCGATGTGGTGTTCTTCTATGGCCAAGGCACCTGGCCGGGCGCCACCTGCGTTGAGTTGTTCGGTGAAGAAGTGGTGCCGGTGTGCGCGCCCGAGCTGCTGGCAGGGCGCACGCTGGCAGATGCAGGTGAGCTGGCAGAGCTGGTGCTGTTACAGAGCACATCACGGCCGGAGGCTTGGCACGAGTGGTTCCTGGAGCTTGGCTTGCACAGCGTCAGCGCGTACCACGGGCCGCGCTTCGATACGTTCTACATGGCGTTGAGTGCGGCGCAGGCTGGGTGTGGGGTGGCGCTGGTGCCGAAGTACCTGGCCGCCAAGGAATTGGCCGAGGGGAGCCTGGTCATTCCGTGGAATCATGCGATGCGCAGTGCGGGAGCACATTACCTGGCGTATGCCGAGCATGCCGCAGAGGTGCCGAAGGTGCGGGCGTTGGTGGAGTGGATTCGCGAGCAGCTAACGGCTTGAGGGCCTCTTCGCGGGTAAACCCGCTCCCACAGGTACTCCTGTGGGAGCGGGTTTACCCGCGAAAAGGCCAGCGAGGTCGATCATAATTGGAATGACACACCCACTTTTTTTCGCTTGTGGCCCAAGTGCATTCCCAGCTTTCATGTAAGCGTCCGAACCCAACCAGGAAGCTTGCGATGCCCGCCCACGATTTCGTCAGCCCCGACAGCATCCGTGCGCAGTTCTCTGCCGCCATGTCGCTCATGTACAAACAGGAAGTGCCGCTGTACGGCACGCTGCTGGAGCTGGTGAGCGAAATCAACCAGCAGGTCATGGCCCAGCAACCCGCGGTGGCCGAAGCCCTGCGCTGGACCGGCGAGATCGAGCGCCTGGACCACGAGCGCCATGGCGCGATCCGCGTGGGCACTGCTGAAGAACTGGCAACCATCGCCAAGCTGTTCGCCGTCATGGGCATGGAGCCGGTCGGCTATTACGACCTCAGCTCTGCAGGCGTGCCGGTACACTCCACGGCGTTCCGCGCCGTGCACGAACAGTCCCTGCATGTCAGCCCGTTCCGCGTGTTCACCTCGCTGCTGCGCCTGGAACTGATCGACAACCCGCAGCTACGCGAGCTGGCTCAGGGCATCCTCGCCAAGCGCAAGATCTTCACTGCACGGGTCCTTGAGCTGATCGCCCAGTGCGAGCGTGACGGCGGCTTGAACGCGGCCGACGCCAAGGCCTTCGTGCAGGAGGCCCTGCATACTTTCCGTTGGCACCACGACGCCACGGTCACCGCCCAGCAATACCAGCAACTGCACGATCAGCACCGCCTGATTGCCGATGTGGTGGCCTTCAAGGGCCCGCACATCAACCACCTGACGCCACGTACGCTGGATATCGACGCGATTCAGGTCGGCATGCCCGCCAAGGGCATCCCGCCGAAGGCCGTGGTCGAAGGCCCGCCCACCCGTCGCCACCCGATCCTGCTGCGTCAGACCAGCTTCAAGGCCCTGCAAGAGAAGGTTGCGTTCAGTGACCAGCAAGGCAGCGAAGGCAGCCATACCGCACGTTTCGGCGAAATCGAACAACGTGGTGCGGCGCTGACGCCTAAAGGTCGCCAGCTTTACGACACGCTGCTCGACGCGACCCGTGCAGCCCTGGGCGGTGTCCCGGCCGAGGCCAACGCCGAGCGCTACATGGCGTTGCTCAAGGAGCAATTTGCCGCGTTCCCGGACGACCTGGCACAGATGCGTGAACAAGGTCTGGCGTACTTCCGTTACTTCGCCACCGAGAAGGGGCTGGCCGCACGGGACCAGGACAATCGCCCGACCACGCTGGAAGGCCTGATCGAGGCCGGCCACGTGCACTTCGAGGCGTTGGTGTATGAAGACTTCCTGCCAGTGAGCGCGGCGGGCATCTTCCAGTCCAACCTGGGTGACGATGCCCAGGCCGAATACGGCAGCAATGCCAACCGCGATGCCTTCGAGGCTGCGCTGGGGCTGAAGGTGCAAGATGAACTGGCGTTGTATGCCCAGAGTGAGCGGCGCTCGCTGCAGGCGTGTGCGCAGGCATTGAACCTCGGGTCGATGTAAGGCTCCAGCCAGCAATCGCCGGCAAGCCGGCTCCTACACGATCTCAAGATGGCCTCGGTCGATGTAGGAGCTGGCGAAGCCTGCGATGGGCTGCAAGGCAGCCCCAAGCTTCACTAACGAAACCGATCCACTTCCTGCCTCAACTGCGCCGCCAGCCCTTCCAGTTCGCGGGCGGTAAACGCCAGCTCATTGGCCACATCACGCTGCTCACTGTTGGCCTGGGCGATGCTCTGCAAGTTACGGCTGAGCACCGTCGCAGTGCTGCTCTGCTCGTGCGTCGCGGTGCTGATCACGGCAAATTGCTCACCCGCAACGCGGCTCTGCTCATCGATGCGTGCCAGCGCCTCGGCTACCTTGTCGTTACGCTCCAGCCCTTCCTGCATCAACTGGTTACCCTGCTCCAGGGTGCTGATGGCATGCCCGGTCTGTTGCTGAATGCTGGCGATCATGCCGGAAATTTCGTCCGTCGCCTGGCGCGTACGGGCAGCCAGCCCACGCACTTCATCGGCCACCACGGCAAAGCCACGGCCCTGCTCGCCTGCACGCGCCGCTTCAATGGCAGCGTTGAGCGCCAGCAGGTTGGTCTGCTCGGCAATCGCGGTGATCACCCCGACGATTCCGCCGATTTCCTGGGAACGAGCGCCCAAGGTGTCCATCACCGTGGCCGTGCCACCCAGCGCCTCGGCGATCTGGCGCAGCGAGCTTGAAGCCTGGTCCATGGCATTACGGCCGATGCGGGTTTGCTGGGCATTGTCGCGGGCCATGCGCTCGGTGCCCGCCATGTTGTCGGCAATGTTCATCGACGTGGCGCTGAACTCCTCCACCGCGCCGGCCATGCTGGTGATCTCGCCAGACTGCTGTTCCATGCCTTCGCAAGCTCCGGCCGACAACCCGGCCAGCGAGCGAGCCCGGCCACTGACCTGCTCGGACGCACCGCGAATGTGCTCGACCATGGTCGACAGGGCCTCGCCCATCTTGTTGAAGCTGCGTGCCAGCTGGCCGATTTCGTCATGACTGGTGACGTTCAGGCGGGCATTGAGGTCGCCCGCACCAAGGGCTTCGGCCTGCAGTACCAGGTCATCAAGTGGACGCAGTTTGCGCCGCAGCAACCACAGTGTTGCCGCCACCGCCAGCAGCATGGCCAGCAGGCTGCCGATGGCCAGGCGCAAGCCAACACTCCAGGTCACCTCGCGAATTTCCGCTTCCGGCATGCTCGCGACCACGGTCCATGGGCCTTCGGCGAACGGTGCGGTAACGCTGAACAGCGGCTGCTCTGCATTGGCCGGCGGCACCAGCCATTTGCCCTGCTCATCGCGCAGGGCCAGCGAACCGGTTTCACCAATGCGGAACCGCTTGAGATTGGCGAACTGGGCATTCTGCGCGTCGGTGTAGTCGAAGCCGACGAACAGCACGGCAATCACCCGGCCACTGCCATCGCTCACCGGCACATAGCGGGTCATGTAGTTGCGTTCGAACAGCACGGCACGCCCGACATAGGTCTGCCCCGCCATCAACTTCCCATAAGCCGGGTGCTGGCGGTCGAGCTGGGTACCGATGGCGCGGCTGCCGTCCTGCTTGGTCAGCGAGGTGCTGATGCGTACGAAGTCGTCACCACTGCGCACGAACAGGGTCGCGACACCCGCAGTCATCCGCTGGAATTCATCGACCTGCTGGAAGTCGTTGTTCAGCAGGTGCTCGCCCAGGTACAAGGCAGGCGTTGCCTGGCCTGCCACGTTCACGGACTCACCGGCATGCACTGACAGACCCGAGGCAAAGCGCCGCTCGAACAGGCCGCTCAGGCGTTGGGTATTGTCCTTGAGCGAGCTGTGGAAGGTTTCGAGCTGGTCGGCCAACAGTCGGGCCTCACTGGCCAGGTGTTGCTGGCGGGTGGCGAGGTTGGCATCGTCAAGCGAGCGCAGGGCGAACAAGGTACTGCCGGTGATGACCAGCGCCAGCACAATGGCGAGGGCGATACCAAGCTGCGAGGCAATGCGGGCACGCGGTTGAGACATGAGGGAAGCTCCTGGCAAGAGGCCGGGATCATCCTGATCGCGCTGACCGCCTGCGGGTTATCGACGGGTACCGCATCCTCTACCGGGACGCTGGTGCCATGACATCGGCGTCGCAGGGGAATACTTGAGTGTCGGACCTGGGTATTCGCAAACGTTTTCTTTTTTCGTCAGTTGGGGCCCTATCGCCGGCAAAATCTGCACATCCGGCAAACTCACCGCCGCCGCCTCTTCCTGCAGAAATACGCTCAACCGCCGCAACCGCTCCCCGCCCGGCCGGGTGCGCGGCCATACCAGGTAGTAATCCATGCCACTGGGAACCGCCGTAGGCCACGGCAGGCTCAGGCGCCCTTGGGCCACGTCCTCCGCCACCATCAGCAGGTCACCCATGGATATCCCATAACCCCGGGCAGCCGCGATCATGCCCAGCTCCAGTGTGTCGAACACCTGGCCGCCCTTGAGCGAGACCTTTTCAGCAAGCCCCATGCGCTCCAGCCAGGCCCGCCAGTCACGCTTGTCCGGCGTCGGGTGCAGCAGCTCGATACCCGCCAGCCGGCGCTCGTCCCAAGGGCCATCCTTGAGCAGGTCCGGCGCCCCCACCGGAATCAGCAACTCGGAGAACAACCGGCGCACTTCCCAGTCCGACGGGAACACGCCGTCACTGAGCAGCACCGCGCAGTCGAACGGTTCCTGGTTGAAGTCCACATGGTCCACATCCATCCAGGCACTGGTCAGCTGCACTTCGTTGCCCGGCTGCAGATGACGGAAGCGGCTCAGGCGCGCCAGCAGCCAACGCATGGTCAGGGTCGAAGGGGCCTTCATGCGCAGGATGTCATCCTCACCGCGCAAGGTGTCGCAAGCCCGCTCCAGCGCGGCGAAGCCTTCGCGGACGCCCGGCAGCAGTACCCGGGCGGCCTCGGTCAGCTGCAGGCTGCGACCGCTGCGCACGAACAGTCGGCAGGCGAAATGTTCCTCCAAGGTGCGGATGTGGCGGCTGACCGCACTCTGGGTGATCGAAAGTTCTTCACCGGCGCGGGTGAAGGAACTCAGCCGGGCGGCGGCTTCGAATGCGCGCAATGCATAAAGCGGCGGCAGCTGACGGGACATGGGGCACCTGGCAGAGGGCGTTGGAAAAGGATGCACAGAATCATATATGCATGAGTTCAACTCATGCCAACCATCGCTTTTATCCTTTTGTGGAAAGCTGACCAAAGCCTCAGAATCGTCGCCTCGCTCACAGGATCCGGAACAAGGACATCAACCATGCATGTAGCGCCCACTACCGAACTCAAGGCTTTGCTGCGCCTGGCCGGGCCGCTGATCGCCTCGCAGTTGGCGCACATGCTGATGGTGTTGACCGACACCCTGATGATGGCCCGCATCAGCCCGCAGGCCCTGGCCGGTGGCGGCCTGGGTGCGGCGAGTTATTCGTTCGTGTCGATTTTCTGCCTGGGCGTGATCGCGGCGGTCGGCACCTTGGTGGCGATTCGCAAAGGTGCCAATGACATCGAGGGCGCAACCCGCCTGGCACAGAATGGCCTGTGGTTGGCATGGGGCCTGGCGTTGGTGGCGGCGCTGGCACTGTGGAACCTCGAGCCGGTGTTGCTGCTGTTCGGCCAGAAGCCGGAGAACGTCGCCTCTGCGACCGAATTCCTGACCCTGTTGCCCCTGGCCCTGCCTGGCTACCTCACGTTCATGGCCTTGCGTGGTTTCACCAGCGCCCTGGGTCGTTCGACGCCAGTGATGGTCATCAGCCTTGTAGGCACAGTGCTCAACTACCTGTTCAACGTCGCGCTGATCGAGGGCATGTTCGGCCTGCCCAAGCTGGGCCTGATGGGTATCGGCATGGTGACCGCCGTGGTCTCGATGGGCATGGCCATCGCCCTGGCGCTGTACATCCACTGGCATCCGGCCTACGACGCCTACCCGCTGCGCAAGGGCCTGTCGCGCCCTTCCCTGCCCGCGCTGCGCGAACTGTGGCGGCTGGGCCTGCCGATTGGCGGCACCTACATGGTGGAGGTCGGCCTGTTCGCCTTCGCCGCGCTGTGCATGGGCGTGCTCGGCAGCACGGAGCTGGCGGCCCACCAGATCGCCCTGCAAATCGTGTCCACCGCGTTCATGGTGCCTACGGGCCTTTCCTATGCCGTGACCATGCGCGTGGGGCTTTACTACGGGGCCGGCAACCTGCTGGCGGCACGCAGCGCCGGGCGCGTGGGCATCGGTTTCGGGGCGATGATCATGTTCGCCTTTGCCGCGCTGTTCTGGCTGCGCCCGGAAATGCTGGTGAGCCTGTTCATCGATGGCGACGACCCGGCCTTCGCGGCAATCTACCACCTGGCGGTAAGTCTGCTGATGGTCGCGGCCTGGTTCGAGTTGTTCGATGGGGTGCAAACCATCGCCATGGGCTCGATCCGAGGGTTGAAGGATGCCAAGACCACCTTCCTGATTGGCCTGTGCTGTTATTGGTTGGTCGGGGCGCCGGCTGCCTGGCTGCTCACCTTCAACCTTGGTGGTGGCGCGGTAGGCGTATGGTGGGGGCTGGCCCTGGGGCTGGCGTGTGCTTCGGTGGCTTTGACCATCGGCTTCGAATGGCGGATGAAGCGGTTGCTGGGGAAGACGGCAGGTCGTGGTGAGGCTACTGTTGCGGCCTGACTTCAGGGCCTCTTCGCGGGCAAGCCCGCTCCCACAGGTCTCTACCACTGAACAAAAGGACCGTGGAAAACCTGTGGGAGCGGGCTTGCCCGCGAAAGGGCCCTAGAGTGCCTGCGCCAAGGCGCTGACAGGCACCTGCTGCAGGTACTCGATCAACTCCCCGACCGGCAACGGCTTGCTGACCAGGAACCCCTGCACCTGGTCGCAGCCAAACTCGCGCAGCAACTGCATCTGCTCTTCACTCTCGACCCCCTCGGCCACCACTTCGAGGTTGAGGTTGTGCGCCAGGTTGATCATGGCGTGCACCAGCTTGCGGTTCTCCTCGCGCATCTCCATTTCGGCGACAAAGCTACGGTCGACCTTGAGCAAGGTGATCGGCAGGCTATTGAGGTGGACGAATGACGAGAAGCCGGTACCAAAGTCATCCAGCGAAAAGCGCACGCCCAGCCGCGCCAAGGCATCCATGGTCTGGCGCACCAGTTCGTTGCGACGCATGACAGCGGTCTCGGTGAGCTCGAACTCCAGCCAGCGGGCATCGACACCATGTTCGATGATCAAACGGCTCAGGGTCGCCAGCAACTGACTGTCCTGAAACTGGCGGAAGCTCAGGTTCACCGCCATGTGCAAAGGTTCCAGCCCCTGTTCACGCAAGGCCTGCATGTCACGCAGGGCACGGGAAATCACCCAGTAGCCCAAAGGCACGATCAGCCCGCTCTGCTCGGCCAGCGGCACGAACTCGCTTGGCGGCAGCAGGCCACGCTCGGCATGACGCCAACGCACCAGGGCTTCCAGGCCGACGATGCGGCCATCTTCCAGGTCAAGCCGTGGCTGGTAGTGCAGTTCCAGCTCATCACGGCGCAGTGCGCGGCGCAGTTCGCTTTCCAGGTCGGCCAGGCTGCGCGCGTTGCGGTTGATACGCTCATTGAACACATGGAAGGTACAACCCTGGCTGCCCTTGGCCTGGCGCATGGCGATATGGGCGTGCCACATCAATGGGTCTGGACCACTCTGAGCGCGGGCATGGGCCAGGCCCAGGCTGCAGCCCAGCAGCAGGCTTTCGCCATCGATCCAGAACGGTTCGGCCAAAGCCTCGACGATACGCTCGGCCATCCACTCCGCACGGTTGGCATCGCGGCGGGTGTCGATCAGCAAGGCGAACTCATCGCTGCCCAGGCGTGCCAGCTGGTCACCCGCTTCGAGTTGCTGCTTCAGGCGGGCAACCACCTGCAGGATCAAGCGGTCGCCGCTCTGATGGCCAAGGGCATCGTTGACGTGGCGGAAGTTGTCGAGGTCCAGGTGGCCGAGCGCCACGCCGCGGCCTTCGTTCTCAGCCAAGCGCGCGGTCAGCAAGGCCTGGAAGCCCTGGCGGTTGGCGATGCCGGTGAGCGGGTCTTGCTCGGCCAGGCGCTGCAAGGTGGCGACCAGCACGCCGCGCTCACGCACATGACGCAACGAACGGCGGATGGCATCGGCACTGAGTTGGTCACGCACCAGCCAATCACTGACGGCGGTGGGCTGTGAGTCAGGCTCATGGTCGAGCAACAAAATAGTGGGCAATTCGCAGCGCCCCGGTGCTGGCTGCAAGGCCGGGGTGGCCAGAACCACCGCTTGGCGGTCCTGGTTGAACAGGGTATCGACAGCCTCCCAATTGGGTGCGGTCAGCAACACGGCACTGCCGCCCAAGGGCAGCATGCACTCGCGTAACAGGGCAGCCCATTCCGGCTCATCAGCCAACAACAGCAAACGCAAAGGTTCGACAGGCGTGGACAAGCGGGCTCCTTAAGGCTTGGACAGTGAAGCGTATGAGGCCGGCTATGCTACTGCATTAATGAAAATGATTTTCACTTTTAGACATATCCTTGCCTGCAGTGCTCCCCGACGCATTTTGACGTGCATCCTGCGCGAAACTCGTCCAACCAGCAAATCCGATTTTTTCCATGGCTAGCATGAGCCTGACTAATAGTAAGCGCGGACAAAAGTCTGACTCAGACGTCAGACGGTCGCGCCACAACCGCCCCATGCCTGTTAGAATGCGCGGCTATTTTCTGGCGACCCCCGGTTTCTAGCATGTCCCGACTCAATCCCCGGCAACAGGAAGCCCGAGACTACGTCGGCGGCCCTCTTTTGGTGCTCGCCGGTGCAGGCTCCGGCAAGACCAGCGTGATCACGCGCAAGATTGCCCACCTCATTCAGAACTGTGGCATCCGCGCCCAGTACATCGTGGCGATGACCTTCACCAACAAGGCCGCACGCGAGATGAAGGAGCGGGTCGGCACCCTGCTGCGCCCGGGGGAAGGCCGAGGCCTGACGGTGTGCACCTTCCACAACCTGGGCCTGAACATCATCCGCAAGGAGCACGAGCGCCTCGGCTACAAGCCTGGTTTCTCGATCTTCGACGAGTCCGACATCAAGGCGTTGCTGTCGGACATCATGCAGAAGGAATATTCCGGCGACGACGGCATCGACGAGATCAAGAACATGATCGGTGCCTGGAAGAACGACCTGATCCTGCCCGCCGAAGCCCTGGAAAAGGCACGCAACCCCCGCGAACAGACCGCCGCCATCGTCTATACCCACTACCAGCGCACGCTCAAGGCGTTCAACGCAGTGGACTTCGACGACCTGATCCTGCTGCCGGTCAAGCTGTTCCAGGAGCACCCGGACGTGCTCGAACGCTGGCAGAACCGCGTGCGCTACCTGCTGGTGGACGAGTATCAGGACACCAACGCCAGCCAGTACCTGCTGGTGAAGATGCTGATCGGCATGCGCAACCAGTTCACCGTGGTGGGCGACGATGACCAGTCGATCTACGCCTGGCGTGGCGCCCGACCAGAAAACCTCATGCTACTCAAGGAGGACTACCCCTCCCTGAAAGTGGTGATGCTGGAGCAGAACTACCGCTCCACCAGCCGCATCCTGCGCTGCGCCAACGTACTGATCGCCAACAACCCGCACGCGTTCGAGAAACAACTGTGGAGCGAGATGGGCGTGGGCGACGAGATCCGCGTGATCCGCTGCAAGAACGAGGAAGCCGAGGCCGAACGCGTGGCCATGGAGATCCTCACCCTGCACCTGCGCACCAATCGCCCGTACAGCGATTTCGCCATTCTTTATCGTGGCAACTACCAGGCCAAGTTGATCGAGCTGAAGCTGCAGCACCACCAGGTGCCGTATCGCCTGTCGGGTGGCAACAGCTTCTTCGGCCGTCAGGAGGTCAAGGACCTGATGGCCTACCTGCGCCTGCTGGTGAACCCGGACGACGACAACGCCTACCTGCGGGTGATCAACGTGCCGCGCCGGGAAATCGGCTCGACCACCCTGGAAAAGCTCGGCAACTACGCCACCGAGCGCGGCATCTCGATGTACGCCGCCAGCGAGGAGCTGGGCCTGGGTGAGCACTTGGACGCCCGTTACACCGAGCGCCTGCAGCGCTTCAAGCACTGGCTCGACGGGGTACGCCACAAGGTCGCCCTGGACGACCCGATTGCCGCGCTGCACGAGATGATCCGCGACATCGACTACGAGAACTGGATCCGCCAGCAGACCGCCAGCGACAAGGCGGCGGAATTCCGCATCAGCAACGTCTGGTTCCTGGTCGAAGCGCTGAAAAACACCCTCGAGAAGGACGAAGAGGGTGACATGACCATCGAGGACGCCATCGGCAAGCTGGTGCTGCGCGACATGCTCGAGCGCCAGCAGGAAGAGGAAGAAAACGCCGAGGGTGTGCAGATGATGACCCTGCACGCCTCCAAGGGCCTGGAGTTCCCCTACGTATTCATCATGGGCATGGAGGAGGAAATCCTCCCGCACCGCTCCAGCATCGAGGCCGATACCATCGAAGAGGAACGCCGCCTGGCCTACGTGGGCATCACCCGCGCACGCCAGACCCTGGCCTTCACCTTCGCCGCCAAACGCAAGCAGTACGGCGAGATCATCGACTGCACGCCAAGCCGGTTCCTCGATGAACTGCCGCCTGACGACCTGGCCTGGGAAGGCCTGGACGACGCGCCCGTGGAAGTCAAAGCCGCACGCGGCAACAACGCACTGGCCGATATACGGGCCATGCTCAAACGCTGATCACCTTTAAACTTTGCTACGGCACATCGCCGCGGCCACCTTTGCTACATCGAGGAATACCACAGTGGAAGCACTGCATCAGAAGATTCGCGAAGAAGGCATCGTGCTTTCCGACCAGGTTCTTAAAGTCGACGCGTTTCTCAATCACCAGATCGACCCTGCGCTGATGCAGCTGATCGGTAACGAGTTCGCCCGTCTGTTCGCCGACGCTGGCGTGACCAAGATCGTCACCATCGAAGCCTCGGGTATCGCCCCGGCGGTGATGGCCGGCCTGAAGCTGGGCGTGCCAGTAATCTTCGCCCGCAAGCACCAGTCGCTGACCCTGACCGAGAACCTGCTGACCGCCTCGGTGTATTCCTTCACCAAGCAGACCGAGAACACCGTGGCCATCTCGCCACGCCACCTCAACAGCAGCGACCGCGTGCTGGTGATCGACGACTTCCTGGCCAACGGCAAGGCCTCGCAGGCACTGATTTCGATCATCAAGCAGGCCGGTGCCACCGTGGCCGGCGTGGGTATCGTCATCGAGAAGTCGTTCCAGGGCGGCCGTGCCGAGCTGGACAGCCAGGGCTACCGCGTTGAGTCGCTGGCCCGGGTCAAGTCGCTGGAAGGTGGCGTGGTCAGCTTCATCGAGTAAGGCCTGATGCCTGTCCCTGTGGGAGCGGGTTTACCCGCGAATACGACGGTGATCTCACCGCCGCCTTCGCGGGTAAACCCGCTCCCACAGGTGCCAATGTAGCCCTTTGGATTCAGCCGGTTGCCTTCAGTCCCGCCAGCAACAGTCGCTGATAAAGCTCTTCCTTGAGCCCCTGCGGATCATCCAGCTGCATCCGCTCAAGGTGCGTTTCATACCCCTCAGGCCCTGGCGCATCCAGCGCGGCCTTGCCCAGCTCCAACACCTCGCTCAGCCTGAACTTGCTCTTCAACCAGTTCAGCGCCCGCAACAGGTCCTTTTCCTCGGCTGTGAAGTCACTCCCCAGCGGATACTCCGGGAACAAACGCGCATGCCGCGAACGAATTGCCTCCAGACGCTCAGGCGTGTTGTCGGTAAAGCGCGCATCCAACTGAAAGTCCTTCGCCAGCTTGCCCGCCGCCTTGGCCTGTTCCATCAACTCGCCCTGAAACCGCGAGTCGCACACTGCCAGCAACCGCGCAATCACCTCACTGTCGGTCTGCCCGCGCAAGTCGGCGATGCCGTACTCGGTCACCACGATGTCGCGCAAATGCCGGGGAATGGTGCAGTGTCCATAGGTCCAGAACAGGTTGGAACTGACTGTGCCGCCAGATTCGCGCCAACTGCGCAGCAGCAGGACCGAACGCCCGCCCTCCAGGGCGTGGCCTTGGGCGACGAAGTTGTACTGCCCGCCCACACCGCTGAGCACACGGCCATCTTCCAGCTGGTCGGCCACCCCGGCGCCAAGCAAGGTCATGCCGAACGCTGTGTTGATGAAACGCGCATCACGGCGTTGGCGGCGTTTGAGTTCTTCCTGCCCGTACAGCTCGTTGATGTAGCTGATACGGGTCATGGCAAACCGCGCCCGCTGCTCAAGCGGCATCTCCGCAAGCCTTTGGTAGAACGCCTGGGGGCCGAGAAAAAAGCCACCATGCAACACCGGCCCCTGCTCATCCGCCGGGCGCCGCAGCAAGCCTGCTTCAGCCAGCACCAGCAGGCCGTTGACGAACATCTCGCTGCAGCCGTACAGGCCCTGGGCAAAAGCACCCAGCCCCCTTTCCCGTGCGATCAGCGCCTGCCACGGGCCGACATCAAGTTCGTCGAGAACGGCACGGTAACCGGCGTTGTCACCCTGACGCGCCAGCAGCGCCGCCGTTACCGCATCGCCCATGGCGCCGATGCCGATCTGCAAGGTGCCGCCATCGCGCACCAGCGAGCTGGCATGCAGACCAATGCAGTGGTCCTGGGTGGTGACCGGCATGTTCGGGGTGGAAAACAGCCGACGTTGCTCCGCCACGTCGATCAGCAGGTCGAAGTCGTCGATGTTTAACTCAGCATCGCCCGGCATATAGGGCAGTTCGGCATGCACTTGGCCGAGCATGAGAATGGTTTCGCCGGCCTCGCGGCGCCTGGCGATCATTGGCAGCAGGTCGAGGGTGATATCGGGGTTGCAGGCCAGGCTCAGGTGCACTGGCCTTTCCGGTGTGGCAGCGACCAGTTGGGCGATCAGGTTCAGCCCCTTGGCATTGATGTCGCGGGCGGCGTGGCTGTAGTTGCTGCTGATGTAGTCCTGCTGAGCGGTCTCGCTGTGCAACAGGCTGCCGGGTTGCATAAAGAACTGCTCGACGCGGATGTTCGGCGGCAGTTTGTCGTTACGCAGGTCAGTAAGGTAGGTGAGTTCTTCGTAGTCAGCGAACACGCGTTCGACGAAGGGTTCGAGGAAGCGTCGTTGCAATCCATCGCCCAGCGGGGGGCGGCCTAGGGTGAGCGCGGTGTAGATCGTCAGGCGGCGTTCGGGCAGATCGCGGACCCGCGCGTACAGTGCGTTGACGAAGGCGTTGGGTTTGCCCAGGCCAAGGGGTAGGCCCATGTGGATGTGGGCAGGCAGGCGGGAGAGAACCTGCTCGACGGCCTGATCGATGGAGCAGAGGTGCATCTGGGCCTCCTGAGTCATCCGTGTATTCAGGGGTTGGACATGTGCATGAGCGGGTTGGTTGCCTGTACCGGCCTCATCGCCGGCAAGGCTCCCACAAGGACCGCGCCGACCTCAAGATCACCGCAGTACCTGTGGGAGCCGGCTTGCCGGCGATTGGGCCAAGTCAACCAACACAAAAACAAAACCCGCCATGAAGGCGGGCCTTGTGAAAATCAGCAGTCGCTCACAACCCCGACATCTTCTTGATCGCCCCTTTCAGGTCATCATCCGAGCAGTCGGCACAGGTACCTTTCGGCGGCATGGCGTTGATACCGGTAATGGCCTTGGCCAGGATGCCATCGAGGCCGCCCTGGTGGTCGGCACGTTCCTTCCACGCTGCGGTGTCGCCAATCTTCGGCGCACCAAGCAGGCCGCTGCCATGGCAGGCGTTGCAGTGCTTGGCAATGATTTCGTCCGGGGTCTTGGCCCCGCCGCCGCCCGCCGCGGCGGCCACTTCCATGCCCTTGCACTCCTGGCCTTGGACGCACACCTGGCCTACCGGCTCCAGGCGCTTGGCGATGTCGTCGTTGGTTGCAGCTGTTGCGTTGATTGCCCAGAGGGCGAGTACGGCGGCTGGTACGGCCAGCATCTTCTTGATTTGGTTCACGCGAACACCCTCATGGTGGCTAATCACGCCCGCGCCACGGAAATGCGAGCGTTGAAAAGTATAGCGGGAACCCGGAACCCGTGAAACGACCCCACAGGGGAAAGGGGTATTGGCGAAACAATACGCTGCGCTGGATCAAAAGTTTGAAGGCGTAGCCGCGCTGATCAGCCGGGCCGGCTCTTCGAACGGGTTACGGAAACGATGCGGGCGCGTGCTTTCGAAGTAGTAGCTGTCGCCTACTTCGAGGATGAAGGTCTCGTTCCCCACCACCAGCTCCAGACGCCCTTCCAGCAGGATGCCGGTCTCTTCGCCATCATGGGTGAGCATCTCTTCGCCGGTGTCGGCACCTGGCGGATAGACCTCGTTGAGGAAGGCGATTGCACGGTTGGGGTGCGACTTGCCTACCAACTTCATGGTCACCGCACCGTCCGAGATGTCGATCAACTCGTGGGCCTTGTAGACGATCTGGGAGGGGCTTTCAGGTTCCAGCTCGACCGAGAAGAACTCGACCATGGACATCGGGATGCCACTGAGCACCTTGCGCAGCGAGCTGATCGACGGGCTCACGCTGTTCTTCTCGATCATCGAGATGGTGCTGTTGGTCACACCCGCACGCTTGGCGAGTTCACGCTGGGACAGGCCCTTGAGCTTGCGGATGGCTTGCAGTCGTTCGCCGACGTCCAAAGCTGGAGCCTCCTGAAACGGTAGAGATGGGGGGGTGATGTGAACGATATCATGGCAATGCCGTTCAGTATTTACAACACACCGCCCATCATCCTGTCCGCTTCGGCGCCTTATTCGCCGCAATAGTCCAGCGGCACGCGCTTGAGGTTGCAGAAGATCTGGTACGGAATGGTACCTGCGTGCATGGCCACATCGCTGGCCAACACCTGCTTGCCCCAAAGCTCGACCGGGCTGCCGATAGTGGCTTCAGGCACGTCAGTGAGGTCGACACAGAGCATGTCCATCGACACCCGGCCAATCAGCTGGGTGAGCTTGCCGGCGACCATCACCGGCGTACCGGTGGGTGCCTGGCGCGGGTAGCCGTCGGCATAGCCCATGGCGACTACACCGACGCGGGTTGGCCTTGGGCTGATGAACTTGGCGCCGTAACCCACCGGCTCGCCGGCCGGCAATTCGCGTACGCTGATGATGCGCGATTGCAGGGTCATCACTGGCTGCAAGCGCGCAGCCTCGGCCTGGTCCACCTCGAAAGGGGTGGCGCCGTACAGCATGATGCCAGGGCGTACCCAGTCGCTCGGGGCCTGCGGCCAAGCCAGCACGCCCGGGGAGTTGCGCAGACTGCACTCGGCAGCCAGGCCTTGGCGGGCAGCCTCGAACACGGCGATCTGCTCGGCGGTGGCGTCGGCATCCAGCTCATCGGCGCGGGCGAAGTGGCTCATCAGCACGATGCGCGAGACCTTGCCGCTGGCCAGCAGCCGCTGGTAGGCCTCTTGGTAATCCTTGGGGTGCAGGCCGACACGGTGCATGCCGCTGTCGAGTTTGAGCCAGAGGGTCAGGGGCTTGCTCACCTGGGTCTTTTCGATCGCCTCGAGCTGCCACAGCGAATGCACTACGCACCACAGGTCATGCTCAGTAATCAGCGCCAGCTCGCTGGCTTCGAAGAAGCCTTCGAGCAGTAGCACGGGTGCCTTGATACCTGCGGCTCGCAACTCCAGCGCCTCTTCGATGCAGGCTACGGCAAAACCATCGGCTTCAGGTTCCAACGCCAAGGCACAGCGCACGGCGCCATGGCCGTAGGCGTCGGCCTTGATCACGGCGAGAGCCTTGGCACCGGTGAGTTCACGGGCCAGTCGGTAGTTGTGGCGCAGGGCTTGGAGGTCAATCAGGGCACGGGCGGGACGCATGGCGGCAGCCTTATGGTGGTTCAGGTTGAAATCGGTGTTGGATTAATCGCCGGCAAGCCGGCTCCCACAAGCACTCCACAGGACCAGAGCACTGCGCTGATCCTGTGGGAGCCGGCTTGCCGGCGATAAGGCCGGATCAAGCGATCCTTACTGCTGGTGGACCGGCGCGGTCTGCCCGTGCTTGGCCACTTCCCGGCTGTTGCCATAACGGGAGATATCCAGGCCTTCGGCGCTGATCTGTGGCTTTTTGCGCGCAATCAGGTCTGCCAGCAGGCGACCAGAGCCACACGCCATGGTCCAGCCCAAGGTACCGTGACCGGTGTTCAGGAACAGGTTACGGAACGAAGTCGCACCCACGATCGGCGTACCGTCCGGGGTGGCTGGGCGCAGGCCGGTCCAGAAACTGGCCTGGCTCAGGTCGCCGCCGCGAGGATAAAGGTCGTTGACGATCATCTCCAGCGTTTCGCGTCGACGCGGGTTCAGCGACAGGTCAAAGCCGGCGATTTCAGCCATGCCGCCGACACGGATACGGTTGTCGAAACGGGTAATGGCGACCTTGTAAGTCTCGTCGAGAATGGTCGAGGTCGGCGCCATGTCGGCGTTGGTGATCGGCACGGTCAGCGAGTAACCCTTGAGCGGATACACCGGGGCCTTGATACCCAGCGGCTTGAGCATCTGCGGCGAGTAGCTGCCCAGGGCCAGCACATAGCGGTCGGCGGTTTCCAGCTTGCCATCGATCCATACGCCATTGATGCGATCACCCGCGAAGTCCAGACGCTGGATGTCCTGACCGAAGCGGAACTCAACGCCCAGCTTCACGGCCATATCGGCCAGCTTGGTGGTGAACAGTTGGCAGTCGCCGGTCTGGTCGTTGGGCAGACGCAGGGCGCCGGCCAGGATGTCTTTCACACCCGCCAAGGCCGGTTCGACGCGGGCGATACCGTCGCGGTCGAGCAGTTCGTAAGGCACGCCGGACTGTTCGAGAACAGCAATGTCCTTGGCTGCGGCGTCCACCTGAGCCTGGGTGCGGAACAGCTGGGTGGTGCCCAGGGTACGACTTTCATAGGCGATGCCAGTTTCAGCGCGCAGCTCGTCGAGGCAGTCGCGGCTGTACTCGGACAGGCGCACCATACGCTCCTTGTTCACCGCATAACGGCTGGCGGTGCAGTTGCGCAGCATCTGCGCCATCCACAGGTACTGGTCAACGTCGCCGGTGAGCTTGATGGCGAGCGGAGCATGGCGCTCCAGCAGCCATTTGATCGCTTTCAGCGGCACGCCAGGAGCGGCCCAGGGCGAGGCATAACCGGGCGAGATCTGGCCAGCGTTTGCGAAGCTGGTTTCCATGGCAACCGCTGGTTGGCGGTCGACCACCGTCACTTCGAAACCTTGCCGGGCCAGGTAGTAGGCGCTGGCGGTTCCGATCACACCGCTACCAAGTACCAGAACTCGCATTGTTTATTCCTCGCACGCGGCGCACCGCAGTCTTTTGTTGAAATGGCATGGATGCGCGCAGTATATGAAGGTAGGCCCAGTGCAATTCACTATATAAAAGCCTATTATTGGCGAGAATTCTCGGCAAAATCGCCTTTCACGGAGGGGCATCCCCTATGAGAACCCAGCACCAGAGCAAGCGTGAACTGGACAAGATCGACCGCAACATCCTGCGCATCCTGCAGAATGACGGGCGAATTTCCTTCACCGAACTGGGCGAGAAAGTTGGGCTTTCCACCACCCCTTGCACCGAGCGCGTACGCCGCCTGGAGCGCGAGGGCATCATCATGGGCTACAACGCACGGCTCAATCCGCAGCACCTGAAGGGCAGCCTGCTGGTGTTCGTCGAGATCAGCCTGGACTACAAGTCTGGCGACACCTTCGAGGAATTCCGCCGCGCGGTGCTCAAACTGCCGCATGTGCTGGAATGCCACTTGGTTTCCGGCGACTTCGACTACCTGGTGAAAGCGCGCATTTCGGAGATGGCCTCGTACCGCAAGCTGCTGGGCGACATCCTGCTCAAACTGCCGCACGTGCGTGAGTCGAAGAGCTACATCGTGATGGAAGAGGTGAAAGAGAGCCTCTGTCTGCCGATTCCGGACTGACGCTACACCAGCACCTGGCGCGTGGTGGCGATGAACTGGTGAACGAGCTGCTCGGCCTCGGGTTCGATCATCTGTTCAGGGCCACGACCACGCGGGCAGGCCATGCGTGGGGTGGTACCGAAAAGGCGGCAGATCATCGGGCGATCTTCGTACACCGTGCAGCCTTCAGGGCCCAGATGGACGCAGTCCAACCGCTCAAGCGCCGCGTCCTGCTCGGCCTGGGACTTGCGCGGCAAGCGGGCCATCTCCTCGGCCGAGGTGGTGACCGGGCCGCAGCAATCGTGGCAGCCGGGCTCGCACTCGAACGACGGGATCAGCTCTCGCAGGAAGTGGATCTTGTGGCGGTTACAGGACATGGCGGAATACAGAATTGAAGGTAGACGTTGAATTATAGGGCCAATCGCCGGCAAGCCGGCCCCCACAGGTAACCCACTCATCTCAGGAGCAGTGTTGATCCTATGGGAGCCGGCTTGCCGGCGATGAGGCCAGTTGCCCCACTGCAAAACCCCGGCTTATCCTCCCCATTCTGCCCCAATGCCCAGGAACCGCCCCATGATCCACAGCGCGCAGCACGCCGCCTCCTACTACGCCGCCAGCAGCGCGCCACACCCCGATCATCCCTACCTGCAGGGCGAACACAGCGCGGACGTGTGCATCGTCGGCGGCGGCTACTCGGGCCTGAACACCGCCATCGAGCTGGCCGAACGCGGTCTGTCGGTGATCCTGCTGGAAGCACGCAAGCTGGGTTGGGGAGCCAGCGGACGCAACGGCGGGCAGCTCATTCGAGGCGTCGGTCACGGCCTGGAGCAGTTCAAGCCGGTGATTGGCGAGGAAGGCGTGCGCAGCATGAAGCTGATGGGCCTGGAAGCGGTGGATATCGTCCGTGAACGCGTCGAGCGCCACGCCATCGACTGTGACCTGACCTGGGGCTACTGCGACCTTGCAAACAAGCCGGGCGAACTCGAAGGCTTTGCCGAGGATGCCGAAGAACTGCGCAGCCTGGGCTACAAGCACGAGCTTCGGCTGGTCGCAAAGGAAGATATCCACAGCGTGGTCGGCTCCGACCGCTACGTCGGCGGCCTGATCGACATGGGTTCGGGCCACCTGCACCCACTCAATCTGGCCCTTGGCGAAGCGGCCGTGGCCAGCCGCCTCGGCGTGCGCCTCTACGAGCAGTCCGAGGTCAGCCGCATCGAATACGGCCCGCAGGTGAAGGTGTACACCGCCCAGGGCCAAGTGCGCGCCAAGACCCTGGTGCTGTGCTGCAACGCCTACCACAATGACCTCAACCGCGAACTGGGCGGCAAGGTGCTTCCCGCCGGCAGCTACATCATCGCCACCGAACCACTCGGCGAAGAACGTGCCCGCTCGCTGCTGCCGCAGAACATGGCGGTGTGCGACCAGCGGGTAGCACTGGACTACTACCGCCTGTCTGCCGACCACCGCCTGCTGTTCGGTGGCGCCTGCCATTATTCGGGTCGCGACCCAAAAGACATCGCCGCTTATATGCAGCCGAAAATGCTCAAGGTATTTCCGCAATTGGCTGATGTGCGCATCGAGTACCAATGGGGCGGCATGATCGGCATCGGCGCCAACCGTCTGCCGCAAATCGGCCGCCTGGCCAGCCATCCGAATGTGTATTACGCACAGGCCTACTCAGGCCACGGAGTCAACGCAACCCACCTGGCCGCACGCCTGCTGGGCGAGGCCATCAGCGGCCAACACAGCGGACGCTTCGACCTGTTCGCCAAAGTGCCGCACATCACCTTCCCTGGGGGCAAGCACCTGCGTTCGCCGATGCTCGCGCTGGGGATGCTGTGGCATCGACTTAAGGAACTGGTGTAGTTCTGGGTATGTCTTGAGTCTTCGGTGAGGTCGAGATCGAGCGCCGCCCACGCGGCGCATCGCGAGCAAGGCTCGCTCCTACGTCTGTTACTGGCCAATTATGCCTGCGAGATTCGCGCGCGAACGCCTAGGCGCATGGCTCGATATCGAGTCGTACAAACAAGGCGGTCGCGCGCGGCTGGCACAGGCGTTACTGGCCCGAAACAAGCGTAGGAGCGAGCCTTGCTCGCGATGCGCCGCGCGGGCGGCGCTCGATATCAGCGCCAAAAAACATCTAAAGGCATGCCCACCATTCACACCTTCCAGAATGGTTTACACCCCTCGATTCGGGCCTGTTCCCAGCTAAGCCCGATATCACGCAACTCATCATCGCTCAGTTGCAGCAGGGCCCTGCGGGTGTGCCAACGGTGCAGCATCAGGCCCCAGCGGCTCAGACCGGCCGGCGCATTGAACACCTTGGCCCGCTGCCCGGCCTCCATCTCCTTGGCCAACAGTTGCAAGCGCACATCGCTCATGCCACCCATTGCTGCGTCCTCCCAATCAGTTCATACCGTGGAGAAAGCATGCGCGCTGGATGCACGAGCAATACAGATCCAATACAGGCTTATTATTCCCATACAGAATTGGCGATTCGGCCACTGAATGCTGTATTTTCCACCAAACTGTACTGGTCGCCGCCAACATGCAGCGCAGGAGTATGCCGTGACGCTCTATCTCAACCTCGCCGAGCTGCTCAGTGCCCGTATCGAGCAGGGCCTCTACCGCCCTGGGCAACGACTGCCGTCAGTACGAGCACTGAGCGAAGAGCACGGCGTCAGCTTGAGCACCGTACAGCAGGCCTACCGCATGCTGGAGGACAGCGGCCTGGTCTCGCCACGGCCCAAGTCCGGCTATTTCGTCAGCGAAAGCCGGCACCTCCCTGCCCTACCCGCCGTCAGCCGCCCGGCCCAGCGCCCTGTGGATATCTCCCAGTGGGAGCAAGTGCTGGAACTGGTGCGCAGCACACCGCGCAAGGATGTCATCCAGCTCGGCCGTGGCATGCCCGATATCGACAGCCCGACCCTCAAGCCATTGTTGCGTAGCTTGGCCCAGCTCAGCCGACGCCAGGACATGCCCGGCCTGTACTACGACAACATCCACGGCAACCTGGCCCTGCGCGAACAGATCGCCCGGCTGCTGCTGGACTCCGGCTGCCGCCTGGGGCCGGCCGACCTGGTGGTGACCACAGGTTGCCATGAGGCACTGTCCTGCAGCATTCGCGCGGTATGCGAGCCTGGTGACATCGTTGCCGTCGACTCGCCGAGCTTCCACGGCGCCATGCAAACCCTCAAAGGGTTGGGCATGAAGGCATTGGAGATCCCCACCGACCCGGTCACCGGAATCAGCCTGGAAGCGCTGGAGCTGGCTTTGGAACAGTGGCCGATCAAGCTCATCCAGATCACCCCCAACTGCAACAACCCGTTGGGCTACATCATGCCCGAAGCCCGCAAGAAGGCACTGCTGAGCCTGGCCCAGCGCCATGACGTGGCGATTCTAGAAGACGATGTGTATGGCGACCTGGCATACACCTACCCTCGTCCGCGCACCCTCAAGTCGTTCGACGACGACGGTCGCGTGCTGCTGTGCAGCTCATTTTCCAAAACCCTGGCCCCAGGCTTGCGCATAGGCTGGGTCGCCCCTGGGCGCTACCTGGAGCGGGTGCTGCACATGAAGTACATCAGCACCGGCAGCACGGCCACCCAACCACAACTGGCCATCGCCGATTTCATCGCCGCCGGACACTACCAGCCCCATGTACGCCGCATGCGCAGCCAGTATCAACGCGGACGCGACCTGATGAGCGACTGGGTCACCCAATACTTCCCGACCGGGACGCGAGTCAGCCGGCCACAGGGTGGCTTCATGCTGTGGGTCGAAATGCCTGAAAATTTCGACACGTTGCGGCTGAACCGGGCTTTACTGGAGCAGGGCGTGCAGATTGCGGTTGGCAGCATCTTCTCGGCCTCGGGCAAGTTTCGTCACTGCCTGCGCATGAACTTCGCCTCGCGCCCCACACCGCAGATCGAAGACGCCGTGCGCAAGGTAGGTGAAACCGCCCTTCGTCTACTGGATCAGGACGTCACCTCAGCGTAACTTTGCGCCGCCCTCCACAGTCGAAACTTCAAGCCTTTGCTGCACAGGACGATTCGCCCTTGAGATTCCCGCCTGCCTTGCCTCTGTTGCTAGCGCTGCTGCTCGGCCTCGCGGGCTGCGCCAGCGTCAGTTCGCCCCGCGAGATCAGCCAGGCGTTGCCGGCCAAAGAATCGGCATTCGGCCGCTCGGTGCTGCGTCAGGCGGCTCCCTATGGCGGGCGTTCAGGATTTCGTCTGATGCCCAACAGCAACGAAGCCTTCCGTGCCCGGGCCGAGTTGATTCGCAATGCCCAAGCCAGTATCGACCTGCAGTACTACATCGTCCACGACGGCCTCAGCACCCGTGCCCTGGTCCACGAGCTGCTGCGCGCGGCCGACCGTGGCGTTCGGGTGCGGATTCTGCTCGATGACACCACCAGCGATGGTCTGGACACCATCATGGGTACCCTCGACGCTCACCCGAACATCCAGATTCGCGTGTTCAACCCGCTGCACCTGGGCCGCAGTACGGGCGTGACCCGCGCCGCAGGGCGCCTGTTCAACCTCTCCCGGCAACACCGACGCATGCATAACAAACTGTTCGTGGTGGACAACGCCATGGCCATCGTCGGCGGGCGCAACCTGGGTGACGAGTACTTTGATGCCGAGCCCAACCTCAACTTCACTGACATCGATCTGCTGGGTGTCGGGCCTGTGGCCGAGCAGCTCAGTCACGGCTTCGACCAGTACTGGAACCACGCACTGAGCCGCCCGATAGGCGACTTCCTGTGGCGTCAGCCGGACGCCAGCGACCTGCATGCCAGCCGTCGGCGTCTGGAGGTTTCACTGGCCGAGGCCCGGTTCAAGCACAAGGCCCTTTATGACCGGCTGATGGCTTATCAGACCCAGCCTCGTCTGGACATCTGGCGCAACGAACTGATCTGGGCACACAGCCAAGCTCTGTGGGATGCGCCCAGTAAAGTCCTGGCCGACGATGAGCCTGACCCACAACTGCTGCTTAGCCAGCAACTGGCACCTGACCTGGAAAATGTGCGCCACGAACTGATCCTGGTCTCGGCGTATTTCGTGCCGGGCGAATCGGGGCTTGTGTACCTGACCAGCACCGCCGACGCGGGTATCTCGGTCAAGTTGTTGACCAACTCGCTGGAAGCCACGGACGTGCCGGCGGTGCATGGCGGCTATGCGCCCTACCGCCGGGCATTGCTCGAGCACGGCGTGCAACTGTTTGAACTGCGTCGCCAGCCCGGTGACACCAGCGCTCGATACCGCCTCAACTTCCACGGCAGCTCGGACTCAAGCCTGCACAGCAAGGCGATTGTCTTCGACCGACGCAAGACGTTCATCGGCTCGTTCAACTTCGATCCGCGATCATTGCTGTGGAATACCGAAGTGGGGGTGCTGGTCGATAGTCCGGAACTGGCTGAGTACACCCGCTACCTTGCGGTACAAGGCATGGCACCCGCGCTGAGTTACCAGCCCACGCTAGTGGACGACAAGCTGGTGTGGGTCACTGAAGATAACGGCAAAAGGCGCATGCTGACTTCAGAACCGGGCGGGCTCTGGCGGCGCTTCAATGCCTGGGTCAGCAAGGCGGTGGGGCTGGAGAAGATGCTCTAGCCCCATACCTCAGACAGACGCTGGCTCGAAGGCCCCACGCCGGCGGGTCAACAGCACCAGCCCGGCCGCACCGGCAGCCATCAGCAGCGGCAGCGCGTGCCCGCTGATCCACTGGCTGCCCGCACCGGCCAACAGCGGACCGACCAGGCAGCCAATACCCCAAAGCTGCGCGACATGGGCATTGGCCCGCACCAACGCATCATCCCGATAGCGCTCGCCGATCAGCACCAACGACAGGGTGAACAAACCACCGGCACTGGCGCCGAACAGTACCCAAACCGGCCAGATGGCTGGGGTATGAAGCAGCAGCGGAATGGCGAGGCTCGAGCAGAGCAGGGTCACTGCGCACCCGGTGAACAGCGTGCGTCGCGACATGTGGTCGGCCAACGCACCAATCGGCAGTTGAAGCACGGCATCCCCAACCACCACGGTACTGACCATGAACAGCGCCAGCTCGGTAGTGAATCCTTGCTGCAGGCAATACACCGGCAACAGTGTGAGGATCATGGCTTCGAACGAAGCGAACAGCGCGATGGCCCAGGCGATCACTGGCAAGCGCCGACAGAATGCGAACAGGTCGCCGAAGGTGACACTGCAGGCTTCCGTGCTCGGCGCACCTCCGCGCCCCAGCAACAGCAAGGGTGCCAATAGCAGCAGGCCGGTTGCGGCCCAGAAGCCGAAGTCATCGTCAGAACCCAGGAAGCCCAGTACCAGCGGGCCTGCAAGCTGACTCAGCGCGTAACTGCTGCCATACAAGGCCACCAGCCTGCCGCGCCATTGCTCGATAACAAGCTGGTTGATCCAGCTTTCGCCAAGGATGAACACCACTGTGAGGGACATGCCGATCAGCAGACGCAACGCTAGCCACAGGGGGTAACTCGGCAACAGCGCCACCAGGCCGATCGACAGCGCCCCGCCCCACAGACACAGGCGCATCGCCGAGGGTACGCCGACCCAGCCCGCCAGCCGGCTGGCCAGGCTGGCACCGAGCAACACACCGAGCGCGGGCATGGCAGCCATGACGCCGATGGCGAAGCTGCCGTAGCCCCAGGCCTCAAGGCGCAGGGACACCAGCGGCATGCTCACGCCGAGCGCAAGCCCGACGCTGAGCACCGATGCCAGTACGGCGAAGTAGGTACCCCAACGCATTGCAGCCTCCCAGGCCAGTAATTTTCCATGGCCCATTCGCGGGTAAACCCGCTCCCACAAGTGCTGCACCGCATTTGAAGGCAGTGAAGTCCCTGTGGGAGCGGGTTTACCCGCGAAAAGGCCCTACCGGATTACAGCTTGATCCAGGTCGCCTTCAGCTCGGTGTACTTTTCCAGCGCATGCAGCGACTTGTCACGGCCGTTGCCCGACTGCTTGAAGCCACCGAACGGCGCGGTCATGTCGCCGCCGTCGTACTGGTTCACCCAGACGCTGCCAGCACGCACAGCGCGGGCGGTCTTGTGGGCCTTGGAGATGTCCGAAGTCCAGATGCCCGCGGCCAGGCCATACGGCGTGTCGTTGGCAATGGCGATGGCTTCCTCGGCGGTGTCGAAGGCGATCACCGACAGCACGGGGCCGAAGATTTCTTCCTGGGCGATCTTCATGGCGTTGGTCACGCCGTCGAAGATGGTCGGCTCGACGTAGGTACCGCCGGTCTCCTCCAGGGTGCGCTTGCCGCCAGCCAGCAGCTTGGCGCCGTCCTGGTGGCCCGCTTCGATGTACGACAGCACGGTGTTCATCTGCTGGGTGTCGACCAGAGCACCGACCGTGGTCTGTGGGTCCAGCGGGTTGCCTGGCTTCCAGCCTTTGAGGGCCTCGACCACCATAGGCAGGAACTTGTCCTTGATCGAACGCTCGACCAGCAGACGCGAACCTGCGGTGCAGACTTCGCCCTGGTTGAAGGCGATGGCGCTGGCGGCGGCTTCGGCGGCAGCTTGCAGGTCCGGGGCGTCGGCGAAGACGATGTTCGGGCTCTTGCCACCGGCTTCCAGCCAGATGCGCTTCATGTTCGACTCGCCCGCGTACACCATCAGTTGCTTGGCGATCTTGGTCGAGCCAGTGAACACCAGGGTGTCGACGTCCATGTGCAGGGCCAGGGCCTTGCCCACGGTGTGGCCGTAGCCTGGCAGCACGTTCAGCACGCCCGCCGGAATGCCGGCTTCGATGGCCAGCTGGGCAATGCGGATGGCGGTCAGTGGCGATTTTTCCGACGGCTTGAGCACCACCGAGTTACCGGTGGCCAGGGCCGGGCCGAGTTTCCAGCAGGCCATCAGCAGCGGGAAGTTCCACGGCACGATGGCACCGACCACGCCCACCGGCTCACGGGTAACCAGACCGAGCTGGTCATGCGGGGTCGGGGCGACTTCGTCGTAGACCTTGTCGATGGCTTCGGCGGTCCAGTGAATAGCGTTGGCCGCACCGGGGATGTCGATGCTGGAGGAATCGCCGATTGGCTTGCCCATGTCCAGGGTTTCCAGCAGGGCCAGCTCTTCGACGTTCTTGCGCAGCAAGTCGGCGAAACGGATCAGCTTGGCTTTGCGCTTGGCCGGGGCCAGTTGCGACCAGACGCCAGCGTTGAAGGTGGCGCGGGCGTTTTCCACGGCACGGTTGGCGTCGGCCAGGTCACAGCTGGCAACCTTGGCCAGGAAGCGTCCGTCGACCGGGCTCAGGCAGTCGAAGGTTTCACCGGATGCGGCGTCGGTGTATTCGCCGTTGATGAAGGCACGTCCTTCGATCTTCAGTTGCTGGGCACGCTGTTCCCAGTCCGCACGAGTCAGGGTGGTCATACGAAACTCCTCCTCTTGTTTAGGTGCAACGCCGCACTGAGGACTCACAGGCGTTGTCAGAATTCTGGCCAGGCGACAAGCGCATACTGGCATGCGATACCCTAAACCAGCCCGTGCAAACTATCAATATATTTGACACGAACGGCCTAAAAGCCTACTGATGTGCATTTTATTAAACAATAACAGGAGCCGCACCATGAGCATCGCCAGCATCATCGACTTCGCCCAGGTTCTGACCGAGGCTGAACGCTACCGTCCGGCAGCGGAAAAAATCATCAAGGGCGAGCCGGACCAAGCGGTCTACAACCACTATTCCAGCCCCTGCGGGCAGTTCGCTGCAGGTGTGTGGGAAGGCGAAATCGGCCAGTGGACGGTGAACTACACCGAGCACGAGTACTGTGAAATCGTTCAGGGCGTTTCGGTGCTGCGCGATCAGGAAGGCAATGCCAAGACCCTGCGTACCGGTGATCGGTTTGTCATCCCGGCTGGCTTCAAAGGCACCTGGGAGGTGCTGGAGCCTTGCCGCAAGATCTATGTGATGTTCGAGCAAAAATAACTATGTAGCACATGCTCGATGCAGCCCTGGAAGAGGATGGACCTGCCCAATTCGGGCCATCCTCTTTCAAAGGTAACTCACCATGAACAACGAACAAGCCCTGCAAGCCCTGGCTCACCTGATCGGTACGCCATACGAACCTTCGGTAAAAAACACCATCGCTGAGATTACCGGCCGCACTCGCATCGTCGGCCCCAAGGAAATCAGCACCAAGGAATACGACCCTGATCGGATCCACATCAACACTGATGCCAACGGCCTGATCCAAGGCTTCAGCTTCAACTGATCTGCCACGCAAGCATAAAAAAACCCGCCTCCTTTCGGATGCGGGTTTTTTTTGGTCGCCGATCAATTACTTGATCTTGGCTTCCTTGTACACCACGTGCTTGCGAACAACCGGATCGTATTTCTTGATCTCGATTTTGTCCGGAGTGGTGCGCTTGTTCTTGTCGGTGGTGTAGAAGTGGCCGGTACCGGCACTCGAAACCAGACGGATCAATTCACGCATGATGTTCTCCCTTAGACCTTGGCGCCAGCTTTACGGATATCAACCAGAACGGCGTCGATGCCGCGCTTGTCGATGATACGCATGCCTTTGGCGGAAACGCGCAGACGCACGAAACGGTTCTCGGATTCAACCCAGAAACGGTGGTGCTGCAGGTTCGGCAGGAAACGACGACGGGTTTTGTTGTTTGCGTGGGAAATGTTGTTCCCGGTTACTGGACCCTTACCAGTAACTTGACAGACTCTCGACATGACTCAGCCCTCTAAAACCTCATGCCCAACCCGGCATGGGTTGGCCGCTTAATCTCTCAGTCTTTGGCGCCAGGCGCCGTGATTCTGGAGGTCTTATCGACCGGATCCGCTGATGCGACAGGCCGAGCCCCTAGAAAAGAGCGCTGCTTTATACCAGAAAGACTACGCCGCAACAACAGAAGATGAGCATCCGTTTGCTGCCAATGGCGCGCGGGCAGCATAGCGACTCGCGCGCCGGGCTGTCGACCGCTCGTCGCAGACTGGCATAAAAAGAGGGTGGCCATTTCCCGACGCGCGCACTAGGGTAGGACATTTCCAGACTGCACTGGCAGATGGGCCACTGACTCGCCAAGGAGCTTTGATGCGTGCCGCCGCCCTTTCCTTATTGATCACCTCCCTGCTTGCTACCGGCCTCGCCCAGGCGGCCCCGCTGAGCGTTTGCAGCGAAGCCAGCCCCGAGGGCTTCGATGTGGTCCAGTACAACTCGCTGACCACCACCAATGCCTCGGCCGATGTGCTGATGAACCGCCTTGTGGAGTTCGATGCTGCCCAGGGCAAGGTGGTACCGAGCCTGGCACAGAGCTGGACGGTGTCGGCCGATGGCCTGGTCTACGACTTCAAGCTGCACGAAGGCGTCAAGTTTCACACCACGCCTTACTTCAAACCCACCCGCGAGCTGAATGCCGACGACGTGCTGTTCAGCTTCCAGCGCATGCTTTACCCCGCCCATGCCTGGCACAAGACAGCCCCAGGCGGTTACCCGCATGCCCAGTCGCTGCAACTGGATAGCCTGATCAAGTCGATCGAAGCGCCGGAGCCGAACAGCGTGCGCTTCACCCTGACCCACGCGGACGCCACGTTCCTGCCCACCCTTAGCATGGGCTTCGCCTCGATCTACTCAGCCGAATACGCCGACAAGCTGCTCAAGGCCGGCACCCCGGACAAACTCAACAGCCAACCGATCGGTACTGGCCCGTTCGTTTTCCAGCGTTTCCAGAAAGACGCCGTGGTGCGCTACCGCGCCAACCCCGACTATTTCGACGGCAAACCTGCGGTCGACCCACTGATCTACGCCATCACCCCTGACGCCAACGTGCGCCTGCAGAAGCTCAAGCGCGGGGAATGCCAGGTGGCCCTGTCGCCCAAGCCGCTGGACATCGCCGAAGCAGGCAAGGACGGCAACCTCAAGGTGGCCACCACACCCGCCTTCATGACCGCCTTCGTCGCCATCAACAGCGAGCACCCGCCGCTGGACAAGCCTGAGGTCCGTCAGGCCATCAACCTGGCGTTCGACAGGCAGGCCTACCTCAAGGCCGTGTTCGAAGACACCGCCACCGCCGCCAACGGCCCCTACCCGCCCAACACCTGGAGCTACGCCAAGGACCTGCCTGGCTACGCGATGGACCCGACCAAGGCCAAGTCCCTGCTTGCCAAGGCCGGCTTGCCAGAGGGGTTCAGCACCACGATCTGGACCCGTCCGTCGGGAAGCCTGCTCAACCCCAACCCCAGCCTCGGCGCACAGATGCTCCAGGCGGACCTCGCCAAAGTTGGCATCAAGGCCGAGATAAAGGTCATCGAATGGGGCGAGCTGATCCGCCGCGCCAAAGCCGGCGAGCACGACCTGCTGTTCATGGGCTGGGCCGGCGACAACGGCGACCCGGACAACTTCCTCAGCCCGCAGTTTTCCTGTGCTGCGGTAAAGTCGGGGACCAACTTCGCACGGTTCTGCGACAGCCGACTGGACCAGCTGATCAGCGCCGGGCGCACCACCAATGACCAGAGCGTGCGCAGCCGGCTGTACCAGCAGGCGCAGACGCTCATCCAGCAGCAGGCGCTGTGGGTGCCGCTGGCGCATCCGACGGCCGCGACCTTGCTGCGCCAAGGGGTCGAGGGGTACCAGGTGAGCCCGTTTGGGCGGCTGGATTTCAGCAAGGTCTCGGTGACCCGCTGAGCCTGCGACGGCCCTTTCGCGGGTAAACCCGCTCCCACAAGGTTTCCACACCCTTCAAAGGCTGTGATGGACCTGTGGGAGCGGGTTTACCCGCGAAAGGGCCGGAAATGACGGCGCTAGGCCACGATCCACCCATGCTCGACCATCGACAGCGGCTCTCCATCGCCAATGATTATGTGATCCAGCACCCGCACATCGATCAGCGCCAGCCCTCGCTTCAGCGAAAGCGTCATGTGCACATCATCCTGGCTCGGCTCGCAGCTACCTGACGGATGGTTGTGGCACAGGATCAATGCTGCCGCGTTATGCAGCAGTGCCCGCCGCACCACCTCCCGCGGGTAGATACCGGCCCGGTCGATCGTCCCCCTGAACAGGATCTCGAATGCCAACGGCCGATGTTTGGTATCCAGAAACAGGCAACCGAACACTTCACTGGCCTCGTGGCGCAGCATGGCCTTGAGATAACGTCGCACCGCCGCCGGACTCTCCAGCACCGGTGTACGCTCGATATGCTCATCGAGGTAACGTCGGCCGATCTCCAGCAGCGCCTGCAACTGGGCGTACTTCACCGGCCCCAGGCCAGGCTCACGCAGGACGGCTTCGCGATCAGCCTCAAGAAACTGCCGAAGGCCACCAAACCGCACCAACAGCCCTCGCGCCAGGTCCAGAACGTTGCGCCCGGCAACTCCCGAGCCCAGCAGAACGGCCACCAGCTCGGCGTCGGATAACACCGCCGCCCCACGCAACAACAACTTCTCCCTCGGCCGTTCTTCCACCGGCCACTCCCTGATGTTCATACCCCCTCCTGGCAACCTACTGCGGCGCGTTTCGGCCCTGTGTTAATCTATTTCGCCTCGTACATGCGACGTTCTGCCGCAGGCAGTTATCGTCGCCGCCCGCTTTCACTGGAAAAAGGCAAGCCTATGCAGCGGCTGTATCGCAAGCGCATCGTTCTCGGCGTGGGTGGCGGCATTGCCGCCTACAAGAGTGCCGAGCTGATTCGCCGACTCCTGGAGCACGGC